>PHDJ01000085.1 GCA_002842575.1 Bacteroidetes bacterium HGW-Bacteroidetes-2 | reverse complement strand
TTTGGTTTTGCCAGCGCGGCAAGCTGGCTCGTTCGCTAAAACAGCCCACCGGGCTGTTTTTTGACGCTCCGCCCTGTAGTTTTTGTGTTGTAGGCCAAAAGGGTAATAATGGTTGTCTTCTAAAATTGCAAGTGCGCCTGTTTGTGGGTCTTGGGTGTATGTCAATCTTATATTACCTAAATGGTCTGTGTAATTATACACATAATCAAAACTATAGCCGCCACTTAGCATTGGGGTGTTTTTTACATAACCTTCCGGGGTGGGGAAAAACTGTAGTACATTATCAAAATACTGGAAGCCGTTTATGTAATGGGTGGTGGACAAACTGTCTTGGTTTTTTATGGTTTTTTGTAATTTTTGCCCTGTGGCGTTATAAAGATAGGAAATATATTGGTTGGCATTGCCGTTAAAGGTGATTTTTGTGGGTAGGTTGAGATGGTTGTAAGTAATTTGAGTGATATTTTTGTTGCGGTCTATAATTAGGTTTCCAATGGGGTCATAGGTAAAAAGAACCGCTTGCCATCTGTAATTATTCTTAATAGGAAAACACTAAAGAAAACCGCCACGATAGGCGGTTCAAAAAGTTAATTGTTATTATTACATTTCTTTTGCTCTTTAGTCAGTTTCTTTTGTATTATCCTTGATCCGCTATTTGGAAATTCGTATTGATAGTTATAATTTTTGTTAGGCAATGGTGTATATAGTTTTCTATTTGACTTTAAATCCAAATTATATATATTGAGTACAAAATACGATTGAGATAACCAACTATTAAAAATAGGGATTTCATAGTCGTAATATTTTATATCTTTACAAACCTTTGCAAACTCAAATTTTAAAACTATTTTCTTGATATTTCCAGCTTTTAAAATTTTACTGTAATCATTACTTAGTATAATAAGTTCCCCAGGTATTAACTTAACTGGATATGTATCTATATTCCCATTATCATATTCAGCCACGATTTTTGAGTTAAATAGATTTTCCATTTTACCGTCAATCAAAATTGACCAATTGACGTTCTTTTCTTGTGAGTGAACAAAACCAAAGAGCAACAAAGCAACTATGATAAAAAAATTATTATAAGCCATAATTTTAGTTTTTAATTACCCGTTGGGTGAAATAGGATAAAACAAAAAAAGATATTGGATAAGATACTGATTTACAGTATCTTTAAGTCGCAAAACAAACCAATATCTTATGTCA
>PHDJ01000056.1 GCA_002842575.1 Bacteroidetes bacterium HGW-Bacteroidetes-2 | reverse complement strand
TGTAACTGCTTCTACTACTGTTAAAATTGACGAAAAAGGCAAAATACTATATGATGAAATTGTTACTAGACTTATAGATGTAAGTAATATTAATAAAGAAAATACACAATATATTAAACGGGATTTTAATTCATTAAGTGAAATGCAAAAAGAAGCGGTAAATTCAGTTTCTTCGTTCAAAAAAACTAATGGTTTTTCATCATTGAAAACTACCGCTTTTTATAGAAATGTTATTTTTGGAGGCATAATTGGCGGCATAACTACTTTTTCAACAGCAGGACAATCAACAGTATATCAAGCAGGTGGATATTTAGCTGGTGCAGCAGCAGGTGCCTTCTTTACTCCATACAACCAAAGCAACATAACAAAACGGATTTATTAAGTTATGGCTATATCAGAAAAAGAGAAAATCATTGTTTTTATAAAGGACAGTTTAACTTTTATGTTACTATGGTTAATATATTTTAGCTTATTAATTGAAAGTTTAAGTACATTATTTATCATATATTTAATTTATTTTCTTTTGCTTTTATTACTGGTATATAATTTTGAAGAAAAGTCATATAATGTAAAGAAAATTCGGTTTTCTTTTAAGTCAATTGTTTTTAAATATTCATTTATAACTACATTATTGTTTATATTTAATTATAGCTTTCATAATATCTTTAGTATTAGGATGAAATTAGAAAATGGCATTTATTTTATTATACTTGATTTTATTATGATTTTTTGGTATTTTATTGTATTTAATTGGCGACGTTGAAATTTTATGTTAATAAACATGTACAAATACAACGGCAAAGAACCACAAAACGAGTTTGGTGTGGAAATGTATGATTTTAGGGCAAGAAATTATGACCCGGCAATTGGGCGATGGATGAATGTTGACCCTCTTGCTGAAAAAATGCGTCGTCATAGTCCTTACAACTACGCCTTTAATAATCCTATATATTTTATTGACCCTGATGGGATGGAAGGTATGGGAGCAGCTATGATGGGTTCTGGGCAAATAACCCAAGAAATGGTGGGTAATAGCGCGTTTGGTAGTAGTCAAATTGGTTCTTCTGCTATTTCTGGGGGCTTGGGTAGTATGGGTGGTGGTGAAGATAAAATAAGACCTAAGTTTGAAAGTTCTGGGGCAGAAGCTCAAACAAACGAAGTCATTAAAGGCTCAACAGGGGGTGTTTATGGTTCAACTATTAATACCGAGGGAAATTTAGAATTAAAGCGTACTGGTGTTTCGGGACCTTTAACTGAGGGACAGCAAGCATTTGTAGATAAATTTAATGCAGTAGCAGATGCCCCAGAAACTATAAATATTAGCATCTCTCAAAATAACGAAAATACGTTAGTAGGTAATTTCTACACAGGGGATATAGATATAGCAGATGTGGCACAATATGGCAACGGTCCATACGAAACTGCTGGGGGTGCTCTTGTTACAGAACTTACAGGACAGTATATGAGACAAGTAGAGGGTAAATTAATTCATACCCCTTCCCTGCATAGTAAAGCAGTAAGAGAGTCGCAAAATCCTGTAAATGGCAGATTAAATGCTGGGATTGACTGGAGCCGTTCTAATTTTTCAGACCCTTCAGGAGTAATTACCACCGTTTCATTAAATAACGCAGGCAAAAATCCTGTTTTTGTTAAAGCAACAATAGTTAATAATAATGTAATTAAAGTAGAACAGTGATGAAATATATAGGGATATTAATAATTTTTTTATTATTTGGATGTCAAAATAAGGGAAGCCATGAAAAAAGTGATTGCATTTTTCAAAAAGAAGTAATTATCGCAGATAAGGAAAAAAAATCCCAACAATCAGTATCTTCAATTTACAAAAAATCCTTAAATAAACTTGATAGTATTATCGATAAAAAACTTCCTTTTGACCATGCTGATGCCTTTAAAGCCGTGGGATTTCTTAGCGAAATATCAGATTATGCGGGAAGTGGAAGTAATAGTTATTATGGAATAATTGGATTTAATAAAGAGGATTTAGATTATTGGAAAGAATGGTATGAAAAAAACAAAGACACTTTAAACTATATATATCAATCAAAGGATACGCTTCATTTTAAATATAATTAAAAGAAATCTATGAAAACCTAAAAAGTTTGGTTTTTTATAAAAAAACAAAAAACACTTGTAGAGCGTTACTGTACAAGTTCGGCGGCAAGGAACTTCAAAGTGAGTTTGGAGTGGAGATGTACGATTTTGGAGCCAGGAACTATAGCCTGTCCCGAATTTGTTTCGAAATTCGGCAATGGATAGGCAGATGAATGTTGCCCTACCCTACAACAAAAATAAATTTTTGTTTTTTTTTTAAAAACAGCAATTAAAACAACCCATTAATTTCGGCGTCAATTTTATTAATTACAAACCCTAAATCTTCCGGGTTATCCACAAAGTTGAGGTTGTCCACATCAATAATTAATAGTTTTCCTTTGGTATAATTGTGTATCCAAGCTTCATAACGCTCGTTCAATCGGCTTAAATAATCAATACTTATTGTGTTTTCGTATTCTCTTCCGCGCTTGTGTATTTGCGCTACTAGATTTGGAATGGAACTTCTAAGGTAAATTATCAAATCGGGACTTTCGGTAACTTCTTCCATCAAATCAAAAAGCGATTTGTAGTTTTCAAAATCGCGATTGGTCATTAAACCCATGGCGTGTAGGTTGGGTGCAAAAATAAAGGCATCCTCATAAATAGTCCTATCTTGAATTACGTTTTTGCCGGTATTCCGAATGTCTAAAATTTGTCGAAAACGACTATTTAAAAAATAAATTTGAAGATTAAAAGACCAACGCTCCATTTGATTATAAAAATCATCCAGATAGGGGTTGTCATCTACTTCTTCAAAATGGGCTTGCCATTTATAGTGTTTGGATAAAAGACGTGTTAATGAAGTCTTTCCCGAGCCAATGTTTCCTGCTATTGCAACATGCATAAATCTTACTTCTTTTGGTTTGTTAGTGTAATTTGGTATATAAATTCACCATCGTAAATATACAGGAAATCCTCTCTTAGATACAAATCTTTTATGGCTATTTCAGAAATATTTATAGTTTGCGATTCTTTTAATGTATCGGTAAATAAAATCAAGGAAGTATCCTTTTTTACTAATAACCTGTTGTTATCTTCCGTAAAATTAGTATATCTTTCATTAGGAATACTGCGTAATAAACTTCCATAAATATTATAAAGCCTCACTTTATCTTCAGTTATTACATAACAAAAGTTAAAATTGCTTTTTTGAGAAATATACGTTTCCGAAATGGGCCTGGATAATTCCTGAAGGAGTCCTGTTCTATAATTAAAAAGCTCTAGTTGTTGTTTATCGGTATTAAAAATCCAAAGATGACTGTCATTTGCGGTACTAGCCCAAACAACATTCATAAAAGGTGGCTCTAAAGCAAAGGAAATTCGCTGTATTTCGTTTAGTTTATTGTCTAAAATAACGGCTATTGAATAATCTGGATAATAAACAGTAATGCTAAGAGGGTTTAAAAGATCAACATTGCCAATTTTACCCAACTGAAAGTCTTTAAAATTAAACGTCCCAGTTTTACTTTGTTTAAATAGGGTTCTGTTTTTTAGGTAATATATATCTCCGTAGGAATCTATGCCAATAAATGTTTCAGCAGATAGTGGTGTTTTTTCCATAACGGAAAGTACCGTTTTATCCTGTGCGTTGCCCACAAAACCAACAAAGTAAAAAAATATTAAAATCAAGGCTTTCATAGAAAAAACAAGGTACAAAATTTTAAAGAAGTAAAGAACACCTTTTTTTTCTTATAAAATTAAACGTTTTGTTAAAGTTAGAGTCTTATTGTAACAATTTCTCTAATTTAGAGGAATAAAGATATTAAAAACCACGATGTATGAAACTATTTTCCTCCTTATTTTTTCTTTTTACTTCCACCTTTCTTTTAGCACAAACCTTTTCTGGACAAGCTGTTTACCAATCAAAAACCACTGTAGATATGGATTTTGAAGGTCGTGATATGACGGAACAAATGAAAAAGCAAATCGCCGATATGATGAAAAGTGCCCTTGAAAAAACCTATATCCTAAATTTCAATAAAGAAGAATCTACCTATAAAGAAGAAGAAAAATTAGCAGCACCTGGTGCAGGTGGCGGTTTTGGAATGACTATGATGTTGGGAAACTTTACTGCCGGAAATCAATATAAAAACACCAAAGAAAATTTATTTCTGCAAGAGCAAGAGTTTTTTAGTAAACAATTTTTGATTAAAGACACGCTTCCAAAACTAGATTGGAAACTAGAAAATGATTCCAAACAAATAGGACAGTATGTTGTCTTTAAAGCTACGGCTATTAAAAAATTAGACAATACCGATTGGCAATCACTGCGAAGAAGAAACAGAGAAAAAACCAACGAAAAAGAGGGAGATAATACCAAAAAAGACACCACAGAAACCTCCATAATGGATGAAATAGAAATTCCAAAAGAAATTACTATTACTGCTTGGTACACCCCTCAAATACCAGTTTCGCAAGGCCCAGGCGAATTTTTTGGGCTTCCTGGATTGATTCTGGAAGTGCAGGCAGACAGAACCTCTATTTTGTGTTCTAAAATTATATTAAACCCAAAAGATGCAGAAATAATAAAAAAACCTACTAAAGGAGAAAAAGTTTCCAAAGAACAATATGCTAAAATTGTAAAAGAAAAAACCGAGGAGATGCAAGAAATGTATGGAGGTCAACGAAGAGGTCAAGGCAGAGGTTTTAGAATAGGTGGGTAATCCTTCCAGTTCTCAAAATACTAATTTTTTTCTGAATATTTATAAACCTATCCTTACATCCTTATTATAATATTACCATCCTTATGAAATTACTTAATATTTTTTTACTCTGCATCTTTTTTTCTTTTCAAATACAAGCCCAAAGCATAAAACTTACCGGAACCGTTAAAGACAGCATTGGTAACCCTCTAGAAATGGCAAGCATTATTGCAAAAGTAAAAGAAACCGGTAGCATTGAAACGTATGCCATAACAAACAATTCAGGGAGATATCAAATTTCTTTACCCATAAATACAACCTACACTCTTCAAGCAAGTTACATGGGTTTTGAAACCGCTACTTTTGATGTTGTCGTAGGCGATGATAAAGCAGACGTACAAAAAGAGATTGTTTTAAAAGCAATGACCGATGAATTAGACGGCGTAGAAATTGTCTATGAAATGCCAGTTACGGTAAGAGGAGACACCATTATTTACAACGCCGATGCCTTTGTAACTGGAAATGAAAAAAAATTAGGCGATGTGATTAAAGCCTTGCCGGGAATAGAACTTAACGAAGATGGCGAAATTGAAGTTGATGGTAAAGTAGTACAAAAGGTGATGGTGGATGGAAAGGATTTTTTTGACGGCGACTCCAAACTTGCTACAAAAAACATACCTGCAGATGCCGTAAGTAAAGTTGAAGTGTTGCGTAACTACAACGAAGTGGGGCAACTCAGAGGCGTTACAAATACTCAGGACCAGGTTGCCATAAATATCAAACTTAAAGAAGGAAAAACAAATTTTTGGTTTGGTGAAGTCACTGCCGGAGCCGGTTATGGAGAAAAGTTCAGGTATCTGGCAAACCCCAAACTGTTTTACTACAGTCCTGACTATAGCATTAATATTATTGGCAATTTCAACAATACCGGTGATGTGCCTTTTACTTTTAGAGATTATTTCAATTTTACAGGAGGTTTTAGAAATTTTAATCAAGGAGGTGGTACACGATTCAATATCAACGACAGTGGTCTTGGTTTTGCTGTGACACAAAACAACAGAGCCAACGATATTGAAGCCGAGTTTCTGGCCGGAAATTTTAGTTATAAAGCATCAGAAACACTAGATATAAGTGGTTTTGCCATTCTTTCAGACAACCGAACCAACTTTGTAACCAATACGGTGCGTAGCTTTGTGACTACTGGCGAAGTAGAAAACAGTAACAGCGACAGCGACCAAAGAAACCAATTGGGGATGTTGAAATTAAGCTCGGTTTACAAACCCAATTTGCGTTTTCAACTCGATTATGACGTGCTTGGCAAACTCTCAAAACAAACCGAATTTTCTAGCCAACTTTCCAGTTTTGGAGGCATTGATAACAATATTTTTGAGGATAAAGAAAACAATCCCTTTTCGATCAATCAAAACGTGAATGCCTATTATACCCTGGATGATAAAAACATTTTTGCCGGACAAGTACAACATTTGTGGCAAGACGAAGACCCTTTTTATAATGCGGTACTCGATTTTCTTCCGTTTTCCGGAATTTTAAATGCCGATGAAAATCAAAGCAATTTTGATATCAATCAAGACAAAAGGGTAAAGACCAACAAACTGGATGCAAAAATTGATCATTACTATATTCTAAACAACAAAAGCAATCTCAATTTTACACTCGGTACTACCCAAAGCCATCAGCAATTCAATTCGTCTATTTTTCAACTATTAGACAATGGCAACAACCTAAATTTTGATGAAAGTCCGGAGATTGATGGCGAAATTTTCCCATTGGGAAATGATGTTTCTTATCATTTTAGCGATGTGTTTTTAGGTTTGAAATACAAATTTATTACCGGTAAATTTACTTTTACCCCCGGTGTTACTTTGCACAATTATGATTTGAAAACAGAACAATTGGGAAGTACAACTTCTCAAAATGAGTGGCGGGTACTGCCAGACTTTTTGGCTATAGCCCAATTAAAACGTAGTGAAAGCATCCGGTTTAATTATGCAATGACTGCTGAATATACCGACATAAACAATTATGCAGAAGGGTTTGTTTTTAATAATTACAACCGTTTGTTTAGAGGAAATCGCAATCTTGAAAATTCATTGGCTAATAGTTTTAATCTGACTTACTTTAGTTTTAATATGTTTAACTATACCAATGTAACCGGAAGTTTAAATTACACCCGAAGAATTGAAGGAATTAAAAACAACACGCAAATTGTAGCCATCAACCAAGTTTCTTCGCCCATCAATATAGATAGTAATTTTGCCGATGAAACCTTTTCTGCATCTGGTAGTTTTAGCAAACGAATCAAAAAAATGCAGTATAGTTTAAACGGAAATTTCAGTTGGAGCAGTTTTAATAATATTATCAATGAAACGATTACAACCTCCGAAAGCTTTACACAAAATTACCGTACCAGCGCCCGAAGTAATTTTAAAGAGTTCCCCAATTTTGAAGTGGGATACAATCTCATTATCAACGATTATGACAATGGAGGTATTGTTTCACAGTTTTTTACCCACAGACCCTTTGCAAATATTGAATTTAACTTTCTAAAAGACTTCACTTTTAAGGCAGATTGGAGTTATTACGATTACAGTAATAAAGACAATACCATTCAAAACGATTACTCCTTTTTATCAGCCGATTTGTACTATCAGAAAAAAGACAGTAAATGGGAATTCAGAATTCAAGCCACCAACTTACTGGATGTTGAAACCATTAATCAGGACAGTTTTAATGAAACTTTTAGCACCACATCCTTTTATAGCGTAATGCCAAGGATCGTTATGTTGACGATCAAGTATGATCTGTAGGGATTAGTGGTAATTAGGAAGGAGTTAGAGGTGAGTTTTTTCTTGTATTTTCAGCGAAAATCAACGAGTTCTTCGGCAAAAAATAAAACCTGCTTGAGTTTTTCACAAGCAGGTTTTTTATTAAATGATAACCTTAAATCAGCAAATCGGTATTAATCCTTCAATCCGTATTAATTATTCAAACCCAAAAGCTTCTCTAACCGCTTCCACCATATCCAGTTTTTCCCAGGTGAATAGTTCTACTTCAAGTTCTTTTCTACCGGAATAGGATGCTTATTACTCAATTTATGGGTTTAACATTAAGTAAGGAAAACCCGTAAAATCAACTCGTTAGATCCATATAGTTTTATAATGTGTTTTAAGCGCGCTTTTTTGAAGCACACAGTATAAACCAAAACAAAACTATTATGAAAACAAAATTAGTATTTACCGGAATTATTATGGCATTCTTTTTAAATGCCTGTACAGTAAATGAACTTGAACTGAGACCTAATCAAATCGATTTAGAAACAATTGATATTTATGAGTATAAAAATTCAGAAATACCTAAAGATAGCATAACTGTTAGAACAGGTGGAGGGAATACTCCTCCAAAAGATTAAGCTATTAACTAATATTTCTTTACTACATTTATACCGTGAGATTTATTTTTATATTCTTATTATTGACTTTTGTGCTATCGTGTACAAATAAGTCTAATTACATAAAAGAACCACCCTTGCCTTCAGGGGTGGATTCTTTGTTTCAGGCTGTTTATATTGATACACTCTCTTTTGAAACCCGACTGGATGCCATACATCAATTAGAAGATTATTTTGCAAGTAGAGTAAATGATTCTACCACCCGCAGAAACTATTTTAAAATAGCAAATCGTTACTATTATTTCAATGATTTTGAAGGTTTTTACAAGAACGCAAGCAAAGCATTTTCTTTGGGAAAAGATGCTAAAGACACCCTCACTCTTGCCAGAGGTTATTACTATTTTGGGGATTATCATTTACAATATAAAAGACTGGACAGTGCTTTTGCTAATTATATAATGTCAAAATCACTTTATGAAACTACTAATGACTCAGAACGTTTAGCAACTGTTTTATTACAAGTTTCAAAAATTTATAAAGATGTCAAAGATTATTCAAATAGCGAGAGATATGCAGTTGATGCTCTAAATATATTTTTAGAGAATAAGGACTTCTTCAACCTTTATTCTTCATACAATATGTTAGGAATCTTATTTACAGAAATAAAGAACAACGACCTGGCATTTAAGTATTTTAATATGGCATTGGAGAATTTAGATAAAGTTAAAGATATGGCTGCTTATAAAGCCCAACTTAAAGCACAAACGTTGATTAATCTAGGAGTTTTGTTTCAAAAACAAGAAAGATACAATGAGGCTTTGAATTATTTTAATGAGGTTTTAACCATACATGGATTGAAGCATCAAAGTCCCCTAAACTACGCTTATTTACTACACAGTTTAGCCTTTACCCAACATAAACTCGGAGAAAAAAACGTGATGCCTCTTTTTAACAAGGCAATAAAGATACAAGACAGTATGGGCTATGAGTATGCTATAGCAGCTACAAAAGTTCAGATAGCCGAGCATTACTTAGACCAAAATAAAAAGGATTCTGCTTTTATTTATGCAAATGCTTCTTATCAACTTGCCCAACAAACAGAAGTTTTGGATAATGAATTGAAGGCGTTGCATTTGCTTGCTAAAACAGGAAAACAAAACAGCCATCAATGGTATGAGACTTATATTTCTTTGCAAGACAGTATCACCAATTATGAACGTAACCAACTAGAAAAATTTGCCCTTATTGCTTTTGATACTGAAAACTTAAAAATACAAAAACAACTCGCCGAAAGCCGGGCGGAAAGGCTTGTTAACCAACTTTGGTTTATCGCCGGTGTGAGTTTGATGTTGATTTCTTTTGGGTTTTTACTATTCAAATACCGTTCAAAACGACTTAAAAACAGGGAGTTGTTTTTAAAACAAGAAGAGTTGAAGAACAAAGAGAAGATTTATGCAGCCATGCTGGAAGAGCAATATAAAATTGAGCAAGGAAAACATCTCGAAAAAAAGCGTCTTTCTCGAGAGCTTCATGATGGTATTCTAGGGAAGTTATCGGGCATAAGGCTTAACTTATT
>PHDJ01000055.1 GCA_002842575.1 Bacteroidetes bacterium HGW-Bacteroidetes-2 | reverse complement strand
TGTTTAAGATATAAATTAATACTGCAATATTAATATAGTTTGCAATACAAACCAAATAATTTCAACAATATTTTTTGTTGATCTTGAATGCATGATCAGCAAAACGCTTGAAATCAGCTATTTAAAAGGATACAGATGGGTTGTAAATTCTTATATTAATTTTAAATCAGCAATGATGTTATTGATCTTAAGCCCTAATTCTTGATCCAACTCGTCATATTCATCGGCTGAATAAAGCTGTTCCATCACGCTGAAGTAAAATTTAATTTTAGGTTCGGTACCGGAAGGGCGCACACTGATTTTTGACCCATCTTCGGTAAAGAACTGTAACACATTTGATTTGGGCAAGTCAATTTGTTTCATCGAATTGCCTGATAAATCAAATTCTTTTTGCAACTCATAATCTTTAATGAGAATTACCCTGGAACCGTTGATTTTTTCAGGAGGGTAGTTTCTGAAATTGGCCATCATTTGCTGGATTTCTTCTGCACCGGTTTTTCCTTTGCGAACGATTGAAATGAGCGACTCTTTATAAAGTCCGAATTCAACTGCAATGTCAATAAGTATGTCGTAGATGGTTTTGCTTTTTTTTGCTGCCCAGGCTGCTATTTCAGCAATCATGGCACAGGCACTTACGGCATCCTTATCCCGAATAAAATCACCAATCATATAACCGTAACTTTCTTCGCCACCACCAATAAAGGTTTTTATTTCTTCGTTTTTACGAATCACATCGGCAATCCATTTAAATCCGGTAAGACCTACTTTGCATTCAACTTGGTAATGTGTTGCAATTTTTTCCATCAAAGGGGTTGAAACAATGGTAGATGCCACAAAGGCGTTTTTTTGTAATGAGTGGTTTTTTTTATGGTATTCTAATAAAAAATCGCTCATTAATACCATTACTTGATTACCGTTTAAGAGGGTCAAATTTCCTTGGTTGTCTCTAACGGCTATACCTAGTCTATCCCCATCAGGGTCAGTGCCTATCACGATATCAGCGTTAATTTTGTCTGCCAATTGCAACGCCATTTTCAACGCTTCTGGTTCTTCTGGATTAGGTGATTTTACGGTAGGAAAGTTACCATTAGGTTCAGATTGTTCTTTAACGATAGAAACATCGGTATATCCAGCTTTTTCTAATGCAGAAGGATTTAAAACGATAGATGTGCCGTGAAGCGAAGTAAAAACTATTTTCAGGTTTTGTTTTGCTTTAGTAGAAGTGCTGAAATTGGCATTTTTTACAGATGCCTCTAAAAAAGCTGCATCGATTTTTATATCTATTGGGAAAATTCTATTTTTTTGGGCTGTAAATTGTATGTCTGAAAATTTTAAACTATTTATTTCAGTGATAATTTCAATATCTTGTGGTGGAACAAGTTGACCTCCATCTTGCCAATACACTTTATATCCATTATATTCTGGAGGATTGTGAGAAGCTGTAAGGACAATGCCACAATGACAATGAAGATGCCTTACCGCAAAAGAAAGTTCTGGCGTAGGGCGTAAATCAGTAAAAAGGAATACCTCTACATCATTTGCAGAAAAAACATTGGCTACAATTTTTGCAAACTCTTTGCTGTTGTGCCTACAGTCAAATGCGATAGCTACTCTTAGGTTTTCTTCTGGAAATTGCTTTTTCATATAGTTAGCAATACCTTGGGTGTTTTTTCCGAGAGTATATTGGTTGATTCTATTATCTCCAACGCCCATCACACCGCGCATGCCGCCAGTGCCAAATTCGATATTTTTGTAAAAACTTTCTTCGAGCCCTTTTGGGTCATGAGCAATGAGGTCTTTTATTTTATTTTGGGTTTCTTGATCAAAAATAGGAGTAAGCCAAGTATTGACTTTTTCTAAAATTTCGGGTTTAATATAAATCATACTTTGGAAAATTTTGCTGTAGCAAAGGTAAACAATCTAAAACAGTAGCTATTTTGTAACAAAAAAATGTAAAATAATTAAGAATTATATTTCTGCAGCCTTTATGTTTTCTTCTAGGTTTAATTGTTCACTAATTTTATAATTATCTTTTTGTTTGTTTGTTCTTAAAATAATTTCACCAAGAAAACCAGCTAAAAAAAGTTGTGAACCTAAAATCATTGCTACAAGGGCAGCAAAAAATTGTGGCCTTTCTGTAAGTAACCTTCCGTAAGGATTTAAGAATAGCTTGTCAATTCCTAAATAAAGAGTTAATACAAAACCAATAAATAAAATAAATGCACCCCAAGCTCCAAATAAATGCATGGGACGCTTGCCAAATTTTGAAAGAAACCAAATGGTAATTAGGTCTAAAAACCCATTAATAAAGCGTTCTACACCAAATTTTGTAGTTCCATATTTCCGAGCTTGGTGTTGTACTATTTTTTCACCAATTTTTGTAAATCCCGCATTTTTTGAAAGTACTGGAATATACCGATGCATTTCGCCTGTAACTTCAATGTTTTTTATCACCTCTTTTTTGTAGGCTTTTAATCCGCAATTGAAGTCGTGTAATTTTACTCCGGAAGTTTTTCTCGCAGCAAAATTAAATAATTTTGAGGGTAAATTTTTGCCGACAACAGAGTCAAAACGTTTCTTTTTCCAGCCGGAAATGAGGTCGTAATTTTCTTCTTTTATTAAATAATATAATTCCGGAATTTCTTCAGGATTGTCTTGTAAGTCAGCATCCATAGTGATAATTACATCGCCTTGTGCAAGTTTAAACCCCGCGTGAAGTGCTTGCGATTTGCCGTAATTTCTCTGAAATTTAATTCCTTTTACGTTGCTGTATTTTTGAGTAAGTTTTTTGATAGTATTCCAAGAGCCATCCGTACTTCCGTCATCGATAAAAAGTATTTCATACGAAAAATTATTGGATTGCATCACCGACGCAATCCATTGGTATAATTCATCTAACGATTCTTGCTCGTTAAGAAGGGGAATGACGATTGATAGATTCATTTATTTTAGCTTAATGTATCTTTTTTTTGCATAATTAATCCTGTAATTATAGAAATGATAAAGCCTATAAATAAACTACCGATAAGTGAAACAGTGGCCATCATAAAAGGGGATGAAAATTTTTTACTCATAGTCATAGCCATATCCATTTGTTCTTGTGCCATATCCGGATTTTGTTTAAGGATTTGTTCTCTTGCAGTATCTAGGACAATTTCTATAAATTCAGGGTATACAAAAGTGTAATGCAAATAGGTGTAAACAGCTCCAATAATTCCTCCAATTGCGGCAGTTGCTAATCCTACTTTTATGGCTTCACCTACAGTTAAATATCCGTTATTTGTTGCTTTAAATGTTTTTATCGCAGACATAAAGATTAATATGGTAACTAATAGACTTACAATACTGAGAGCCCAATTTTTTTCTAAGTTAGCCACATACATGATTACCAACATTAAAATGCTTAAAAGAGCTAGTAGCACACCGTGATTGGTAGCAATTTGCTTGATAGAGGGTGTTGTGTTTTCCATGAGTTTAATTTTTTGGTTTGGTTTGTTAGTACACAAATATAGTGAATCGTTACAAACAAGTTAAAAAAGTAGGAGCTACATCCATAGAAAAGTTAAGATTTCATTTTTGCGGACTTTATTTTTTAATTGATTTTGGTAAACAAGCCATATTTTAATTCTTTTCTATTGTAGATTTAAAAATAATACTTAAATTTGCAACCTCAAAATAGGAAAGATTTTTAATACATAAAGTTATGAAAGCAGGTATTCACCCAGAAAATTATAGATTAGTAGCGTTTAAAGATATGTCTAATGAAGACGTATTTTTGACTAAATCTACAGCAAATACAAGAGAAACTATTGAAGTAGATGGTGTAGAATATCCTTTAGTAAAAATGGAGATTTCTAGAACTTCTCACCCTTTCTACACAGGCAAATCTAAATTAGTTGACACAGCAGGGCGTATTGACAAATTCAAAAATAGATACGCTAAATTCAGTAAATAATATAGTAACAATGATATTTTATAAACCCTTCCTAACTTTGTTAGGAGGGGTTTTTTATTTACTTTTGAAATGCGAGTGAAGGTTTTTGAAAATTAATAAATCACCTGCTTGAGAATACAAAATATGGAACACAAAATTAAGCATACAAAACCTATGAACTATATTTTAACCGATGGTGCGGTCCGAAATAATTTTTTACCATTTACTTTTACACGCCCTGTTGCAGATATTCGCATCGGGATTTTAACCCTTCGGCAAAAGTGGGAAAAGCATTTAAAAGCTTCTACATCTTCAGATACTCAAGATTATTTATCTGAAAAGTTTCCTTTGGTAGAATTAGATAAGAATATAAAAATTGATGCTTCTTTTATTCCAACCGAAAACCTTGCCGGAATAGTGAAAAATCTAAAAGAAAATCAAGCTATTTTTTACAATGACCAACCCATTGCTTTTTTCTTTACTAAAGGGCAAGAGCTTCATTGGGAGACTATGGATATTATACAATACACCCACAACGACATTTTAAAAATAGAACACCTTTGGGATATTTTTACATTAAATGGCAAAGCGATAGAGATGGACTTTAAATGTTTAACTAAAGGTAAAACCTCTCAGCCTATTCCTAAAACAGTGCATTGCATAAATAAAAAAAATATTTTTTTAGAGAAGGGGGCTTCGGTTGTTTTAGCCTCGTTAAACGCTACTGACGGTCCAATTTACATTGGTAAAGATTCTGAAATAATGGAAGCTTGCGCCATTCGAGGGCCATTTGCGCTTTGTGAACACGCTACTTTAAAAATGGGAACAAAAATCTATGGGCCAACCACTATTGGTCCACATTCAAAAGTAGGCGGTGAGGTAACTAATTCGGTTATTTTTGGGTATTCAAATAAAGGGCATGATGGGTTTTTAGGAAATTCAGTCATTGGGGAGTGGTGTAATTTAGGGGCTGACACTAACAATTCAAATTTAAAAAATAATTACGCTGAAGTACGACTGTGGAATTACCAAACAGCTGGTTTTACTCCCACAGGTTTACAATTTTGTGGGTTAATGATGGGCGATCATAGTAAATGTGGCATCAATACTATGTTTAACACAGGAACGGTAGTGGGCGTAAGTGCAAATATTTTTGGAAGTGGTTTTCCGCGAAATTTTATTCCATCGTTTAGTTGGGGCGGAAGTGCCGGTATGATTACTTACAAAACTGATAAAGCTTTTGAAGTTGCTAAAGCTGTAATGTCCAGAAGAAATATAAACTTTAATAAGGTTGAAGCAAAAATTTTAGAACACGTTTTTGAGGAAACCGCAAAGTGGAGAAAGGGGTAGCCTTTTGCAAAAAAAAACAGTCTAAAGAAAGGACTTTGCTTTTTAGTGCTTTTTATAGAATTTTTTAGCCTTCACTCTTTTTGAACCTGCTTTAAAACCAAAAAATTCTGAGGATTTATACCCAAATGTTTCACATTTTTTCTTGTAAACCTTATAGCTTCATCATAATATAATGGCACTATAGGTGCTTCGCTAATAATTAAAGAGTCCATTTGTCTATATAAGTTTTTTCTTTCCTTTGCATCAGATAGTGAAAGAGAAGTTTCATACCATATATCGTATTGCTCATTTTTAAAATGGGTATAATTAGGGCCATTTGGAGTAAAATTTTTACTATAAAAAAGCGATAAATAATTTTCAGCGTCAGGATAATCGGCAATCCAGCTAGCTCGGAAAGAATCCATGGATCCTGAGGATCGTTTTTGTCTTAAAGTAGAAGCGGGCATAACATCTATGGTTATTTTCATACCTAATTTTTCCATTTCTCTTTGTATGTACTCATACATATCTAAGTAATTACTATCGGTGCCTATAGAAATTTCTATGGTAGATTTTCCAGTTTCTCTTTTATATTGATCGATAAGTGCTCTTGCTTTTTCGGGTTGATAATCATAGCCTTCAATAAAATCAAAACCAGGTAATCCCATCGGAATAAACCCGTAGATAGCAGGAATGCCTATGCCATTTCGCAAATAGGTAATCATTTTTTGACGGTCAAAACCATAGTTAATGGCTTTTCGTAATAATGGCGAAACTACTTTTTCTTTTTCCCCACCAAGAAAAAAAGCTAAATATTCGGTGTTCAAATAAGGTCCGGTAATCATTTTAATATCTTTTTGATACCTTTCACGCAATGCGCCTTGGCTATCGAGCAATTCATCTTTGTAAGAAGCATCTAAACCGGAAATGAAATCTATTTTTCCTTGTGCAAATTGTAAAAATTCGCTTTGCTTATCAGGTAGAAAGCTAATAGCTACAGCCTCCAGATATGGAAGTGAGTTACCTTGTGCATCTCTTTCAAAATACAAATCATTTTTTCGCAATACAAGTTTAATATTTTCTTCCCAAAGTTTGAATTTAAATGGGCCAGTGCCTATCGGGTTAGAACGAAAATTATTGCCGTAATAAGAAACAATTTCTTCAGGTACCACCGAGCAATAACGCATCGCTAACAAACCCAAAAAGGCAGGAAAAGGTTGTTTTAGCTGAATTTCAAAAATAGTGTCATGTATTGCATAGTAGTTCTCTACATTTTGTAAAACCCAACCTCCAGGAGATGCAATGCGTGTGTTTTTTAGCCTATTTAAGCTGTACACAAAATCTTTAGCAACTACTTTTCGGGTACTGTCTTTTCCAAAAAGCACGTGTTTGTGAAAAAAAACATCATCTCTTAAGTAAAACGTATAGGTTTGGGTGCTGTCATTAAAAATCCATTTTTTCGCAATATCAGGTTGAATTTCTAGAGCATCATCTAGTTGTACTAAACCATTAAACAATTGGTTGGTAGGCCAAATATTTGCAGGGTTTCTGGCAAAAGCAGGATCTAATGAGGAAATATTAGAATGCTCATTATATCTAAAAACTTGAAGATCAAGGTCTTTGTTTTTAGAAGTGTTGCAAGAAAAGCATATACATAGAAGGACAGCAGCAATTAAAGGCAATAATGTAGGGTACTTCTTCATAGATTTTTTTTTGAACAGGTTGTGCTAATGCTTTTTTCTAATAGTTTATTTTTTTCAAAGCTACCATCTAATTTCTAATGTCTAATTAATTCGTACTTTTGCACTTTCGCATTTTCAAAAGTACAAGAATGAATCCTAGAAAAAAAGTCGCATTTTACACTTTAGGCTGTAAACTGAATTTTTCAGAAACCTCAACCATTGCCAGAAGCTTCACTAATGAAGGTTTTGACCGTGTAGATTTTTCAGAAGAAGCAGATATTTATGTTATTAATACTTGTTCGGTTACGGAAAATGCAGATAAGCGGTTTAAAAATATAGTAAAGCAAGTACAAAAGGCAAATGCAAAAGCATTTGTTGCAGCGGTAGGATGTTATGCCCAATTAAAACCTGAAGAATTAGCTAATGTTGATGGTGTAGATTTAGTGTTAGGAGCTACTGAAAAATTTAAAATTACAGATTACATCCATGATTTGTCAAAAAATGATTTTGGAGAAGTACATTCATGCGAAATCCATGAAGCTGATTTTTATGTCAGTGCTTACTCCATCGGCGACAGAACCCGTGCATTTTTAAAGGTCCAGGATGGCTGTGATTATAAATGTACCTATTGCACGATACCGCTGGCAAGGGGAATTTCGAGAAGTGACACTTTGGAAAATGTCTTGCAAAACGCTAAAGAAATTTCTGCACAAGGAATAAAAGAAATCGTTTTAACAGGTGTAAATATTGGAGATTATGGCAAAGGAGAGTTTGGAAACAAAAGGCATGAGCATACTTTTTTAGATTTAGTAAAAGCTTTAGATAAGGTGGAAGGCCTAGAACGGTTGCGCATTTCTTCTATCGAGCCTAATCTTCTGAAAAATGAAACCATAGCGTTTGTGGCTACATCTAAAACTTTCGTACCTCATTTTCATATTCCATTACAATCGGGCAGCAATGCTATTTTAAAGAAAATGAAACGCCGTTATATGCGTGAATTGTATGTAGATAGAGTTACAAAAATAAAAGAAGTAATGCCAGATGCTTGCATAGGAGTAGATGTTATAGTAGGATTTCCAGGTGAAACAGACGAACAATTTTTAGAAACCTATCGTTTTTTAAATGAATTAGACATTTCTTACCTTCATGTATTTACCTATTCGGAAAGAGACAATACAGAAGCGGCAATTATGGAAGGCGTTGTACAACCAAAAATACGTGCAAAACGCAGTAAAATGCTTCGCGGACTTTCTGTAAAGAAAAGAAGAGCCTTTTATGAAAAACAAATTGGTACTAAAAGAACAGTACTATTTGAAGGCGAAAATAAAGAAGGCTACATTCAAGGATTCACGGAAAACTATGTTAAAGTAAAAACTCCTTGGAATCCGGATTTAATAAATACATTGCACAGCATCCTTTTGTCAAAAATAGATGAGGATGGAATTGTACGGTTTGATTTTGTAAAAGAAGAATTAGGTATTACTCAGTAAGCTAGAAAATAAAATTTTCTTTTTTAAGTTAAAAAAAACTAGCTTTCATTTCAAGATATCTCTTAAATGTTTATACCCACAGGAAGTAAATCTTTATATTTTCTTCTGTTTCTGCGAATGAATGAAGAAATTTCAGAGCAAGTAGGAACCATACTAATGTGTCTGTTTCTTATTTCTTCACAAACGGTTTCAATAAAAGGATCCAGAAGGCCTTTTTCTTGCATATCTTCAGGCATTTCAAATTTTGTTAAAAAGATTTTTCGATCCTGTAAGGAATATTCAATTCTTGCAAATTGTGCTTCAAAATGGAATTCAAATTGTCTTAAAAACGCATTGTCGGTAATCTCTACATCAACTGTCATAATTAAAATTTGTTTATTCTTTGAAAAGTATTATAAAATTATATTCAAGTGTAGGCAGATTGGCTTTAGAACAAAAATAAATAAAGTTTTTTAAAAACTATTTCTAAAATGAGTGCTTTTTAAAGAGTATTGGATTTCTAGAGCTGAAGAAATAATTCTTATTTTTACAGCACAAATTTACGAATAAAAGTTGAATATCTCTCTAATAGTCTTGTTAAAAAAGAAATGGATCAAAATATCACCCATATTTATTTTGTGCCTGGGCTAGCAGCTAACAAAGAAATTTTTAAAAACATTCAGCTTTCTGAAGAAATTTTTAAAATCCATTTTTTAGAATGGCTCCTTCCAGACGAAAAAGAATCTCTTCAATCCTATGCAAAACGCATGGCAAATAGAGTGGAGGAAGAAAATTCCGTTTTAATAGGAGTTTCTTTTGGTGGGGTTGTAGTTCAGGAAATGAGTCTTTTTTTGAATCTTAAAAAATTAATCATCATTTCTAGCGTTAAAACAAAAAACGAATTGCCTTTGCGTTTAGTATTAGCTAGAAAAACGCTTGCATACAAGTTAGTACCAACAAGATTGGTTTTAAGCGCTTCCGATTTGACTAAATTTGCCATTGGGCCTAAAACAAAAAAGCGATTGGAAATTTATCAAGAATACCTTTCCGTGAGAGATGCACATTATTTAGATTGGGCAATTGAAAATATGGTTTGTTGGGATAGAAAAATTGCTGTTGATGGAATTATTCATATTCATGGCGACGAAGACGTTGTTTTTCCAATAGAAAAAATAAAAAATTGTATTGTTGTTAAGGGTGGCACGCATATAATGATTTTAAACAAATTCACTTGGTTTAACAAAAATCTACCTAAGTTAATTTTAGAAGAAAATGAAGGGAAATAAAAAAGACATCAATGTAAATTATGTATCTTTAACCCGTTGGGTGAAATAGGATAAAACAAAAAAAGATATTGGATAAGATACTGATTTACAGTATCTTTAAGTCGCAAAACAAACCAATATCTTATG
>PHDJ01000010.1 GCA_002842575.1 Bacteroidetes bacterium HGW-Bacteroidetes-2 | reverse complement strand
TAACGGCAATGCCAACCAATATATTTCCTATCTTTATAACGCCACTGGCGAGAAAATTCAAAAAACCATAAAAAACCAAGACAGTTTGTCCACCACCCAATACATAAACGGTTTCCAGTATTTTGACAATGTACTACAGTTTTTCCCGACCCCGGAAGGTTATGTAAAAAACACCCCAATGCTAAGTGGCGGTTATAGTTTTGACTATGTGTATAATTACACAGACCACCTCGGCAACATACGCCTAAGCTACACCCAAGACCCACAAACAGGTGCGTTAGCCATACTAGAAGAGCAACACTATTACCCATTTGGCCTACAACACAAAAACTACAACAGCGACATTACCAAAATAGACCGGGAAGAAGAACTAAAAACCTTAAAAGAAGCCGCCCCACCAAGCGTGCCGCTGCAGAATCCGGGGTATGCCTATAAGTACAACGGTAAGGAATTACAAAACGAGTTTGGGGTGGAGATGTATGACTTTGGGGCAAGGAACTATGACCCGGCACTTGGTAGGTGGATGAATGTTGACCCGTTGGCGGAGATGATGAGAAGGCACTCGCCGTATAATTATGCTTTCGACAATCCAGTTTTCTTCATAGACGCGGATGGGATGATGCCTTTTGGTTCAATTGATGGCTCTGAAACTAGTAATAACGAATCTTTTTCTAATGATGAATTTTCTAGAAGAATGAGGATGAAATCTGAAAAGGATTATTCAAATCATAATAATAATTCTCACTATAAAAGTAATGGGAAAGACAAAAGCCCCTCAAGCAATTGTCCTGAGGGCAGTTGCAATGATAACCCAATAGTGCTTCCCGAAATAGTAGTGACAGCCAAAGGCAAAGGGCATAAACTAGAGGCAATGGGCATTAGTGGAGAAGCAATGAGTTTTAGCGGTGCTATGCCTAGTTGGATGAAACAAATGGAATTAACATCATACTATAACACTATATACAAACCAGAGTTTGATGCGATGATAAGGGATATGTCGGCTGCCAGAAGACCCTTTGCTATAGGTTTTCTTGCCGTGTTGGCGGCTCCAGTTGCTATTGAGGCGGCACCTTTTTTGTATGTTGGGGCGCAAAGTGGGTATGCTTCTGCTTTTTCTAGCTATAGATATGCATTTTCTTTTGGAAACACTGTTTATTATAATATTAATACTTGGGGTAGTGCCGCAGCTAGTGCGGGGGCAAGTTTAAGCTATAGATATGGAAGTCAAATCACTAATTCATTAACTGGTTATAAAGGTGTTCAATCCTTTGTTACAAAATATAACATAAATATTGACATAGCAGGTCCTATAGGAAATTACATTTATGCAAAATTTTCTAAGGCATCTCCAATTGATAGACCATTTAGCAATTAATAAATATGGAAATAAACGAGATTATAATTCGTAAAACTGATGAATTTAGAGAAAAGTTAGCTGTAAAAACTATACCAGAAAAAAATCTCTTTCACTATAATTCTATTTTAAATATATCAAGTAGAATCATATTACATAATGATAGCAAAGCCAAATCATTAAAAGAAATATGGATAAAATTTTTTGATGAAATTGATGAAAGAAATTATATCATTGAACAAAAATTAGAAAGCTCAAAAATCCATAACATATATATATTACCACTCGAACAGTACCTAATACGTAAAGAACAATTTGTTACGAATAGTGATATTCATTTGTTAGTTATTTCAGGCATTATACTAGATTTTATACTTTTTTATTTTTTAGATCAATATTACTACCCTATTTTTATACTATTATTTTTAGTTTTGGGTTTATACAGACGAAAACAAGCAAAAATAAATGGGAAATATGCAGCGATGTTTTGGTAAATATGGAACTAAATTAAATAATAATAGCTTCATTAGAAATGTCATAATCAATAAAAAACAGGAATGAATATTTTGGTCATACTGAAACCAACAAAAACCAAAATATAGACCACAACAAAAACATTACCTCCATAACATGCAACCACCGGAGCGAACATTAAAAATTGACCCTGAGGGTCAATTTAGTGAAGCTGCCGGCTTGCCGCGCTGGCAAAACCAAAATAGACCTACTACCACAGCAAAACAATGAAAAAGGACTAAAAGAAGCCGCCCCACCTAGCGTGCCGTTGCAAAATCCGGGGTATGCCTATAAGTACAACGGTAAAGAATTACAAAATGAGTTTGGGGTAGAAATGTATGATTTTGGGGCGAGGAATTATGACCCGGCACTTGGTAGGTGGATGAATGTTGACCCATTAGCAGAAAAGATGAGGCGTCATAGTCCTTACAACTACGCCTTTAACAACCCCATTTATTTCATAGATCCAGATGGGATGGCTCCAAAACCTAGTGAAGAAGATAATGAAGAATCATTGCGAGATCGTGTGAATGCCATAACCCGAATGACCAGCGTAAATAGGAGTGCTTGGGATGCTGTTGGACAAGTTGAGTCATTGAGTCAGACAAGCAGTGGAGAAAGTGATGAGGGTGAAAGTGATGGAGAATGGGGTGAAGATATTAAAAATTGGCCAACTGGAACTCATAATGATATTATAAATGAAGCTTTTGCAAGTATTTTAAGCCAAAAGGAACTTAATATACTCTATAAAGCTAGTAAAGATGCTGATGCGAAAGAATTTCAAACCTTAGAAAACTCATTTAGACACGGCATGAGAGCTCCTGGGCAATCTATTCAAGAAGCTTATAGTAAAGCGGTTGATTTTATTAATCAACAAGTTGCATTGTACAATGAAAAAGGAGGTGAAGAAGGTTTGCGAGCACTAGGATTTGTAATGCATACTTTAATGGACATGACTTCTCCTTCTCATCGAGGATATCAAACTTGGTATGGGACTAAGGGGGTAAATAATTTTTTTGCTGCAATTAATCACGTTTTAAAAGAATCTACTCCCTCAAGAAATGATATAAGTAGAACAGCAGATATCATAAAGGAATTTTATATAAATGTTATAAACGGAAAACCATGGAAAAGAGAAGGTTGGTAATTTTATTCATGCTTTTTATTTTTATTTTTAGTTGTCACCATAAAGAAGAGACCGATAAATATGTTACAATTAGAAAAACAAATTCTAAATTTTATGAATTAGAGTTAACAACTTTGAATACTGGAAGAGGAAATCTTCATAATATGGACTTCTCTAAATTTGAATTTAAAGAACATCTTTGGATTTATTTTAATAATTTATATGGCAAAATTGGTGCTGATAGCTTGATTTGGACTACAGAAAGAGGAAGGTTGTACTATCCTTGGAAAAAGGAAAAAATAAAAGGATATATTTTCATTGATACTAATATGGTTGAAATAAACTTATTTTATCCATATTATAAAGAAGGAGGTACAATTGAACATTGGGAACCTTATACTAAGAATGGAAGATATCAGTTGGAATTAGAATTAGATTCCATTTCTAAGGTAAATTTAAAAAACCCGAGGGCTATGTAAAAAACGAGGTAATGTTTCACTTTTGGTGTTTCTGAAAACTAAAAACCACAACACGTTCTTTGAGAAAAAAATAAAAAAGTGTGTATAGAGTATTACTGTACAAGTTCGGCGGCAAGGAATTACAAAACGAGTTTGGGGTGGAAATGTATGACTTTGGGGCTAGGAACTATGACCCTGCTTTAGGGCGTTGGATGAACATCGATCCACTGGCGGAGCAGATGAGAAGGCACTCGCCTTATGATTTTGCGTTCAATAACCCATTACGTTTCATTGACCCGGATGGAATGGCTCCGGAGGACATGACTATTGAGGATGAAATAAATAACGAATTCAGAGAATATTTAGAAGAAGAATCTAAAAGACAAAATTCACAATCAATAATCGATATAGCTCACGCTTTTATTAACAGCGATTCTGAAGAAAACGTTTTAAATATTTCATTTACTGACAACTCCTCAACCGACACCGATGATGGTGAGGGATGTGATGATTGTAGATATTTTAGACAAGCAATGAAGAATATAAAAAGTCAAAAGAATCAAACTAATGACTTTTCTACATCGCAAACAGCACTTGCTGTGGGAGGGTTGTTATATTCCGCAGGAGAGTTTATTGTAGCTGGTAAAGGGTACTGGCTTGGGAATAATGGGAAGTATTATACCAATATGACAGGACGTGGACCGAACCAACATACTGGTAGCAGAAGCGGAGCTATTAAAACAGCAGGATATTGGCGATTGGCCGGCAGAGTTTCTTTTTTTGCAGGGGCTGGTTTAAGTGTTTATGAAGGAATAGGACATTATCAAGCGGGAAATTACGAGGCTGCCGCCTGGTCAGGTGCAGATATAGGTGCAGGGGCTTTGATGACTTTTGGCGGACCAGTAGGTCTTCTTGTCGGCGGAACATACTATATTGCAAGATATGGGGAGCCTGTACATTTAGATCCGGCTCACAAGGATCATAATAGGTGTTTTGTAAGTGGAACAAAAATCTGGACGCCAATGGGTTTATTCCCCATAGAAGAGATTAAACCTGGGGATATTGTATATTCTTTTGATTTTGATAAAAACAACGTCGTTGAAGCTGTGGTAAGCAAAACAATGAGCAGCAATGTTGATTTTATTTATATACTTACATTACAAAACGATGAGGAAATCAAAACCACTTCAGAGCATCCTTTTTATGTGGCGGGCTATGGGTGGAAAACGGTCAGGGAATTATCAAAAGGCGATGTACTAACATCATCAACCAAGGATACATTTATAATTTCTGAAATTAAAACCAAAAAGGAAAATATAGAGGTCTATAATTTTGAAGTAGAAACGACCCAAAATTATTTTGTGACCGATTTTCATATCCTTGTGCATAACAAAGAAATTGACTAACACACAACTATTTTTATAATCAACTTGATATGTGGAAGGCTTATAAATACACTTATTATTGGCTCTATACTTGGCAGAAAAAACTTTGGGGAGAAATTGATTTGCCTCAATATAATGTAATATTAGGCTTATCATTAAGTTTTTTTGCAATTTTAGGATCTATTGCTATAATTGTAGATATTTTTATTGATGTTATGATTATTTCTACAGAAATTCCAAAGGCTAAAGTTTTAGCCTTTAACTTTGGTGTACTGATTATACATCACTTTTTATTTGTACAAAATGGTAAATACAAAAAAATAGAGCAGGAATTTAAAGGGGAGAGTAAAGAAGAACGGAAGCGTAAAGGAACTTGGGTACTACTTTATACTTTTGGGTCTTTGGCGTTTTTTATTTTCCTGATGATTTTTGGAATCTGGGTAAAACATTGATCTCTATGTAACTAATAACAAAAACCACTTCATTAAGGAGTGGTTTTTTTATGCTTTACAGCGCCGCCACATTCTTCTGAAAGAAGTCCTTGAACTTTTTATTGGTGAGCATTTTATCGATGTGTTTAAAGAGGGTTTGCCTTTCCTTTTTCTGAAGCTGGACTAATTAAAGAAGATTGCATCATTTGGTTTTTAACTCCAACGTGCTGCAAATATAGTAGATGGCTTTATTTTGTTCTCCTAATCTTTTCAGGATATTGATGGGTATCAAAAACATCCATTATCTCAATTTGATTTTGCTCACGATTTATCCAATAGATTATTTTATATGTTTGATGTACCAAATAGCGAAATACTATTTTTCTATCTTTTAACATTGGTTCTATTTGACCAATTTCAGGTTGTTTTATCAACCGCAAAGTTTGTAAAACTATTTTTCGGATTTCATTTTTTGCGACTTTAACACTGGCATTTTCTTTAAGATATTCAAAATTTTTCCTAAGTTCAGCTTTAGCAAAATCGGTCCAAAATATCTTTAATCCCATTTGTTAATCTCAACTAATAGATTCTCTGCATTTGTCATCTTTCCATTTTTTGAATCTTCCAGTGATTTGTCAATTCGTGCATTTAATTCAAGGGCTGGCATGGATTCAACTTTACTATCAACAGCATTTTTTTCCTTTTGAAGTAATTTTTCAAATTTTGAAATTACTTTTTCGCTTTGCAATTTAAAAAATTCTTGAACAAATTCTATTTTACGTGCTTCTATGTTCATTACAATACTTTTTAACAAATATACAAATTAATAAATTCAAATATCCTTGAAAAGGAATTTCTTAGCTCACAGTGTAAGCACCCCCCAAAAAATAATACAGTTTAAAAAGTAACAAAAAAGTAAAGAACCAAGTCTGTTGGTATTTTCAGAATTAAAGGACAATTCCAATTTTTATAAGGTTAGAACGGGATTTTTTTATGTGTTAATGTTTTGTAATAAGGTAGATTAGAAAAACTTTGTTTTCAAAGAAGAAGCCCTTAAGCTATTTCCCTTTAGGAATGGCAGCAATCAATTTTTTAGTATATTCCCGTTCTGGATTGGCATATATTTCATCTGCCTCTCCTATTTCTTCTATCTTACCGGCATTCATCACCAGCAATTGGTCTGCCATATACTTTACCACCGCCAAATCGTGCGAAATAAAAATATAGGTAAAACCATATTTTTCCTTCAAGTCGTTTAGTAAATTCAACACTTGCGCCTGTACGGAAATGTCTAAAGCAGAAACCGATTCGTCACAAATTATTAATTTGGGTTCCAAAGCAATCGTTCTAGCAATGCCTATTCGTTGTCGTTGCCCACCAGAAAGTTCATGAGGATAGCGATAAAAATAAGATTCGGTCAAACCCACTTGTTCAAGAATTTCTATAACTTTTGCCTTTCTAGTTTTATCGTTTTTATGCAAATGATGTACTTTCATTGGTTCTAAAATAGCTTCGCCAATAAGTACTCTTGGATTTAGGGAAGAATAAGGGTCCTGAAAAATAATTTGTATTTCTTTTCTGAACCTTCTAAAGTTTGTTTCGCTTAAATTAGAAATTTCTTTTCCTTTATATTTTATGCTGCCTTTTGTGGCCTTATCTAACTGTAAAATTGCTTTTCCTAAGGTTGATTTTCCACAGCCGGATTCACCCACCAAACCTAAGGTTTCTCCTTCAAATAACTGAAAACTCAAATCGTTTATCGCTTTAAAAAAAGTTTTCTTTTTTAAAAAACCTGCATTTGAATAATATTCCTTTTCCAGATTTATTACTTCTAAAAGGGGTTTTTGTTTGTACAATTTTTTGTGGCGTAATACCCGCTCTTGTGAGCTTACCCTTTCAGAAGAAATTTTGTTTTCTAAAAAATTGGCTATCGTAGGCAATCGTTTAGCGCGCTCCGTAAGCGATGGTCGTGCATGAAGAAGAGCTTTTGTATATTGTTGTTTTGGCGAATGAAATATTTGTGAAATAGAACCTTGTTCTACAATTTTTCCTTGGTACATGACCAAGACACGATCGGCAATTTCAGAAACTAGTGACAAATCGTGTGAGATAAAAATAATACTCATTTTTGTTTCCTTTTGAAGGTTTTTGAGTAAGGAAATAATCTCTTTTTGTACGGTAACATCTAAAGCAGTTGTTGGTTCGTCGGCAATCAGTATTTTAGGTTTACATGCTATTGCCATAGCTATCATAACCCGCTGCATTTGTCCTCCGCTAATTTGATGTGGATAACAATTATAAAGAGCATCCGGACGGGGTAATTTTACTTTACTAAAAAGAGTTAATGTTTGTTTTTTTGCTTCCTTATGAGAACTATTGCAATGGATTTTTAAAACTTCTGCAACTTGTTTACCACAAGTCATCGAAGGATTTAAAGCACTCATTGGCTCTTGAAAAATCATTGAAATTTGATTACCACGCAATTTTTGCAATTGTTTTTTGGAGTATTTTAAAAGGTCTTCCCCCTCATATATTATTTTTCCATTAGAAATTTTGGATACTTTTTCAGGCAGTAACCCCATAATAGAAAGTGTTGTAATCGATTTTCCAGAACCACTTTCGCCCACGATACCCAAAATTTCATTTTCCAATAAGGAAAAAGAAATGCCATGAACTACGGTATTCCATATGTTATTTGCCTTAAATGCAATGGAGGCGTTTTTTACTTCTAATATAGGTAGGGCATTCATATCTCTCAAATATAATGGAACTATCTTAAAAAGTTAGATTTAATTTTGCAATCCTTTTTTTCTCAGAAAATTAGCAAATAAAACACTTAATTTTGCATTTCATCGAATTAAATTGCATTTCATGTTTTTTAATTGTTAATTTGAAAATTGTTGTTAAAAAAAATTAAGAAAATTTATTTAATTCTCTTTAAATATATTTTCTAAATTGGTATATTTCTACAACTTCCCAATGAATGTTTAATTTAACCCTAACTAAATTATGAATCACAAAGTACCCTTTGGTAAAATAGCAGTGTCTATTTTATTACTATTTTCGTTTATTTCTTTTGGTCAAACCAAAGATCAGCAAGAAAAAATCACCTCTAGGTATGACCTACAAAAACTTTCACAATTAGAAAATCAATTTTTAACTAAGGCAGTACAACAAAAACAATCGGCATTGCAATATGCCCAACAAAGAGGGCTTCAAACAAAATTAACCCTAGAAGATGGTGGTTTTGCTGAATTGCAACGCATAGATCCCGATGGAAGTCTTATTTATTATCGAACGTTCAACGTTGCAGCTGCAAATTCAACTAGAACCAATCACCTAAATATAGGAGGCTCAACAGGCTTAAATTTAGATGGTCAAAACATGATTGCCTATGTTTGGGACGGTGGTCATGCGCGTATCACCCATCAGGAATATGATGGCCCTGGCGGAAATAACAGAGTTAGTGTTCAAGATGCAGCATCAGAAGGTGGAACACAACTTAATTTTCACTCTGCACATGTTTCTGGAACTATTGCCGCTTCTGGAGTAGTTGCCAACGCAAAAGGAATGGCTCCTCGATCTAGTGTGAGAGGATATATGTGGAATAGTGATTTAGCAGAAGCTACAGCTGCTGCAGGTAACGGGATGTTAATTTCAAATCACTCTTATGGATTCAATTCACAAGCTGTTCCAGATTACTATTTTGGAGCCTATATTACCGATTCAAGAGATTGGGATAATTTACATTATAATGCACCTTATTATCTTATGGTAGTAGCTGCAGGAAACGACGGTACAACCAATTATAATGCCTCACCGCTAAATGGTGTTGCAGGGTATGATAAGCTTACAGGGCATTCTACTTCAAAAAACAATCTAGTTGTTGCTAGTGCAAACGATGCAACTATTGATAGTAATGGAAATTTAGTTTCTGTAAGTATCAGTTCATTCAGTAGCCAAGGACCAACAGACGATTTAAGAATTAAACCTGATATTACTGGAAATGGTGCAGGTCTTTATTCTACTTATGACAATAGCGATACTGCTTATAATAGTATTTCCGGGACATCTATGGCATCACCTAATGTAGCCGGTACTTTATTGTTGCTACAACAACATGCTAATAATGTTAATGGATCTTTTCTAAGAGCCGCTTCCTTAAAAGGGGTTGCTTTACATACCGCAGACGATGCGGGTCCAACAGGACCAGATGCAGTTTGGGGTTGGGGTTTATTAAACGCTAAAAAAGCTGCGGAAGCAATTTCCCAAAACGGAAACCAGTCTTTAATTAGTGAGTTAACTTTAATGCCTGGACAAACGTATACTATCAACGTGGATAGCGATGGTGTTTCTAAATTATTGGCCTCCATTTCATGGACAGATCCTGCCGGAACCGCAACCACTACCATGAATTCACCCACGGCTAAATTGGTAAACGATTTAGACATACGCGTTACAAAAAGTGGAACTACTTATTTGCCTTGGCGATTAACAGGAGTTACCACCAACGGTCTAGGCGATAATACCAAAGACCCCTATGAACGAGTTGATGTAGCTAATGCAACAGGAACCTATACGATAACTGTAACCCATAAAGGAAGCCTTTCAGGCGGTAGTCAAAATTTTAGTTTGATAGTAACAGGTCTTACTTCAACTCCTGTGGCTTGCAGTGCTGCCGTTCCTTCTGGATTATCACCATCTGGTATAGGTGCAAATTCAGCAATTTTAACTTGGAATAGTGTTGCAGGCGCCTCTTACGAAGCAAGATACCGACAAACAGGAACAACTACTTGGACAACGATTGCAGTAGCTGGAACATCTACAACAATTTCAGGATTGACTCCACAAACAGTTTATGAAGTACAAGTACGAAGCAAATGCCCGGATAATACTACTTCAGCATATTCTGCATCGGTTAATTTCACCACTACGGTAGTACAATTAAACTATTGTGCGTCTGCAAGCACCAATACAAATGACGAATACATTGGCAGGGTACAACTTAATACCATAAATAATGCATCAGGCGCTCAATTCTATTCTAACTTTACAAATATTTCAACAGATGTAACCAAAGGGCAATCCTATACCATAACCATTACTCCCACTTGGACAGGTACTGTATTTGCTGAAGGTTATGCCGTTTGGATAGATTATAACAAAGATGGCGATTTTGCCGATGCAGGAGAACAAGTTTGGACACTAGCAGCTACAACAAGCAGTCCGGTAAGTGGGTCGTTTACAATACCTACAGGAGCTGCTGATGGAGCTACCAGAATACGGGTTTCCATGAAATACAATGCAATTCCAACTGCTTGTGAAACTTTTACTTATGGTGAAGTAGAAGATTATACCATAAATATTGTTGCTTCAGGAGCAGATACACAAGCACCTTCAGCACCAACAAATTTAACGGCATCCAATATTACTCAAACTACTGTAGATCTTTCCTGGACGGCATCTACAGATAACGTTGGGGTTGCTGGATATGATGTGTATCAAGGAGCCAATTTATTAGGAACCGTAACAACAACTTCTGTATCGATTACTGGATTATCTGCAAGTACATCCTATAGTTTTTCTGTAAGAGCTAAAGACGCTGCCGGTAATATTTCTCCTGCCAGTAACACGGTAAGTGTTACTACGTTAAGTCCGCCAGATACTCAAGCACCTACTGCCCCATCTAATTTGTTAGCATCTAATATAACCACAACTACGGTTGATTTGTCTTGGACGGCTTCTACTGACAATGTTGGCGTGGTGGGCTATGATGTGTATCAAGGGGCTAGTCTTTTAGGAACCGTAACTGGTACAGCAGCATCTGTTACCGGATTGACTGCAAGCACCTCTTATACGTTTTCTGTAAAAGCTAAAGATGCTGCCGGAAACGTTTCACCAGCCAGTAATTCTGTAAATGTGACAACCCTTGCAAACACTATTACTTACTGTAATTCACAAGGAAATAGTACTACAGATGAATGGATTCAAAGAGTTCAATTAGGAAGTATTAATAATAATTCCGGAAATAATGGTGGCTATGCTAATTATACAAACTTATCTACAACACTTGTAAAAGGAACAAGCAATACCATAACCATTACCCCTGCTTGGTCTGGAACAAAATACAGAGAAGCATATCGTGTTTGGATTGATTATAACCAAGATGGTGATTTTAATGATTCGGGGGAACAAGTGTATAGCAGAAGCAGAACAAACGCAACTTCTGTAAGTGGAAGCTTTACCGTGCCAGCAGCGGCATTAAATGGTGCAACTAGAATGCGTGTTTCTATGAAATACAATGCAAATTCAACATCTTGTGAAATTTTTGCCGATGGTGAGGTGGAAGATTATACGGTTGTAATTTCTACAACTGCCGGACAAAATTATAACACGACCTCAACAGAACATGGAGATTTTGCTTTTGAAATTTATCCAAACCCTGTAAAAGGAACTGTTTTAAATGTTGAACTTCTTGGCGTAGAGGCAACCCATTTTGCAGTTTTTAACATGCTTGGTCAACAAGTTAGTAAAGGAGTCTTTACTAATAGTATTCATGTAGGAGAATTAACGAGCGGTGTTTATTTTATAGAAATAAGCAATGGCGAACAAAAATTCACCAAGCGTTTTATAAAACAATAGTAGTTAAACTAGTGCTTAATTAAAATGAGAAACCCGCTAATGTAGCGGGTTTTTCTGTTTATAATGTCTCTTTAAATGGAAGTAATTTCTTCTGGATGCAAAATATCATCATTCCGCAATCTTAGAAGTACCTGAGCCACTGCAATGGTGTCTTTTTCGCAATAAGTAACAATTCGGTCAATATCTTTTTCAATGTAAAATACATCGCGAACTTCACTGCCGTCTATATCGTCTTTTGGCGATGGGATTCCTAAAATATGGGTCATCAATTTTAAGGAGGTAAAGTGTTTAAAATCGCCAAATTTCCATAATTCTAAAGTGTCTAAATGTGCCACTTCCCAAGGTTTTTTACCGAATAAGTCTAATTTAAAAGGAAGCTCAATTCGGTTGATAATCATTCTTCTAGCAATGTAGGGAAAGTCAAATTCTTTACCATTGTGGGCACAAAGTACATGTTGAGGTCTATTGAAATGAGTTTCCAATACATTTTTAAAATCTTTCAGTAATTTTACTTCTTCGCCAAAAAAAGAAGTTACCCGAAAGTTTCTAACCTCTCCTTTTATAACAAAATAACCAATGGAGATACAGATTATTTTACCAAATTCAGCCCAAATTCCTGCACGATCATAAAATTCTTCAGCAGTAAATTCTTCTTTTCTTTGGTATTGGGTTTTATGCTCCCAAAGTAGTTTTGCGGTATCGTCAACTTCCTCATAATTTTCATGGAGAGGCACCGTTTCTATATCTAGAAATAGAATATTTTCAATGTTTATTTTGGATAGCATCTTTATTTTATGTTTAGCATTTTGTAAGCTTCTTCAATATTTATCCAAAAACTTTCTGGATATTCTTCTCCCTCAGCAACCGGTCCTTTGGAGTGGCCTAACCGTACAACAATTACATTATCTTCTGGCACTACAATTACATATTGTCCTAAATGCCCACGCATGGCAAAGGAGTGTTTTCCTTGAAAGTCTTTTATCCAGAACCCATATCCATAAGGCGATTCTGGGAATCGTCTTGTGGTAGATTTTACAACAAAGGTAGAGTCTAGGAGTTGTTTGCCATTAAATTTACCATAATCTTTATAAAGTTTGCCAAAACGAGCAAAATCTTTAGCATTGGAAGCAAAGCAGCAATAGGCTTTTACTAATTCTTTTTCTCTGCTGTCTAGCTGCCAAAGTGCGTCATTTTTTGCTCCTAATGGTTTCCAAAAGTTATCTGAAAAATAGTTAGCAATCTTTTTGCCAGTAGCTTTTTCGATAACCATGGCAAGGAGTTGTGTGCTTCCACTAAGGTATTTATATTCTTTACCCGGCTCCTCAACGATGTCTAATTCTAACATCATTTTTGCTAAATCATCATAGAAATAGGATTTTGTGGTAATAGAAAGCGGACTGTAATAGGCTTCATCCCAATCTAAACCGGAAGCCATGGAAGACAAATCGCCTACAGTTGTTTTAGCCTCTTTATATTTTGGAAAAAAATCACCTAAAGGTTGGTCTAAACTTTTTATATGTCCTTCCATAATTGCTTTTCCTAATAAACCAGAAATAAAACTTTTAGCCATAGAAAAAGAATTACTTCGGCTATCTTGGTTATAACCATCATAGTAGGATTCGTGAAAAATACTGTCATTTTTAATTATCAAATATGCAACAGTGCCATAGTCTTTATGCGATTTTAACAATTTATCGGTTAGTGCCACTTGGTTGTAGTCTTTATGCAGTGGCCAAATAATTTCATTATCTGATGCTTTAACCGTGTCATTGTCAAAGGCTTTGTAATCTTCTAAAAAAGCAGTAGTATGTCCTTTTATATAAATGGTTCTTACGGCTTTAAACAAATAATCTACATCAAAAACATAGGCTAAAATGACAAGTAGGGCAATAAGGAGAAGTAATATTTTTAAAAGGCTTTTAAAAAATTTCATAATGCGGGTATTAATATTTTAATAAATGTAATAAAAAAAGACAATTAATTAAGGGTTTTAAAAGAGAGATACTTGTGTGGAGGGGTTTTCGTGATTTAATAGCCATTTTTTTCGCCATAAACCGCCGGCATATCCGGTTAAAGATCCATCGGTGCCAATTACACGATGACAAGGTATGATAATCCACAGGGGGTTTTTGCCATTTGCTGCCGCTACTGCTCTTACGGTCTTTGCATTTCCAAGTTTTTTAGAAAGTTCTAAATAGGAAGTTGTTTTTCCAAAAGGAATTTCTAAAAGGGCTTGCCATACTCGTTTTTGAAAATCGGTGCCTTGTGGGTTTAGTGCTATATCAAAACGGTTTCGGTTTCCGTCAAAATATTCTTGTAATTGCACTACACATTTTTGAAGAGAGGATGGTATTTCTTTGATAAGGGTTTTTGATGTTTCTGCTATGGAAATAGCTGTAATACCATTCATATCCCCTTGAATGGTTACAATTCCTAAAGGTGTTTTTAATGAGGTACTTTCCAAGAGCTTAAGTTTTTAAAATTGTTCTAAAAACTGAATGCGTTTTTCAATAGGTGGGTGGGTGGAAAATAGACCGGTTAGTCCACCAAACATACTGGCTGAGGTGTCTTTTGGGGTGTTTTCAATAAACATTTGTTGTACTTCTTCACTTTTCACTTGTTTTACGTGATGGTTAGAAGATATTTTTCGTAGTGCAGAGGCTAATGCCCAAGGTTTTCTAGTCATTTCAGCGGCGCCACTGTCTGCCATATATTCTCTTTTTCGGCTTAAAGAAAATTTAAATATCATTGAAATTAAATAGGCAATTAAAGAAACAATAAGGATAATAATCATAAGTTTTCCAGAATCTTTATTATTCCTTCGGCTAGTCATTCCGCCATAAAGAAAGCTGCGAAAAGCAATTTGCACCACAAAGGAAAAGATACCTACAAAAATGATGGTTACCACTAATAATCGCACATCTTTATTGCGAATGTGCATCAACTCATGAGCGATAACTCCTTCCAGCTCATTGTCGTCAAGGGTTTCAATAATGCCTCTAGTAAGGGTTACGGTATAATTATTTTCTTTTAACCCGCTTGCAAATGCGTTCAATGCTTCACTTTCTATGATATTTATTTTAGGCATTTTCATCCCAACGGTCATGCAAAGGTTTTCAACAAGGTTATACACCCGCATATTTTCTTTTCGCTCTAAGGTCTTAGCTCCAGTAGCCATGGCTATCATTTTTCCGTGAGCAAAATAAGCGATAAGAAACCAAACCAGAACGATGGAAGTGACAAAAGGAATTGCGTTTAAAAAGTGTTCTTTAGCGAGAAGAAGATTTGCATTTTGGTATTCATCAAAGGTCAAAAAATAAACCACAGAAAATACAGAAGCTAAAACCAGTAATGGAAATGCTATTAAAAGAAGAATTGACTTTAGGTTGTTTCTTCTGATTTGTTTTTGGATTCCAACAAACTTCACTGTTTAAAATTTAACCTCGGGAGCTTTGTCTAGCTCTTCACGTTGAGCAGTTCCTAGGTCAAACATAGGTTCAGTTTTGAAGCCAAACATTCCTGCAAAAAAGTTGTTTGGAAATTTTTGAACGGCAATGTTAAGTTCTTTGGTAGCTGCATTAAAATAGCGTCTTACTGCGGCTAATTTGTTTTCGATATCGGATATTTCCGTTTGTAACTGCATAAAATTTGCACTTGCTTTTAAATCAGGATAGGCTTCTACTTGAATACTTAATCCTTTTAATGCGGTGCCTAATTCTTGTTCAGCGGCAATTTTATCATTGATTCCTGAAGCAGACATAGCTTTTTGTCTAGCCTGTGTTACTGCTTCTAGGGTGCCTCTTTCGTGTTCCATATACCCTTTTACGGCGCCAAGTAACTGTGGAATGAGGTCGTGGCGTTGTTTTAATTGTACATCAATATCAGCAAAAGCATTTTCTCTGTTGTTTCTAAGGCTTACTAAACCATTGTAGATTGCTACTACCCAAATGGCTAGCACAACAACGATTCCTAAAATTATAAATAGTCCCATGGGTTGTTTTTTTTAAATTTCTTTAACTTCAAATATAGAAAATTAAAGTGCTTTTTTACCTCTTTTAGATAAATTTTATGAGTTAGATGATTAAATAAAAACAAAAGTAAATTCCGAATCAATCCTTGTCAATCCGGAATTTTTTAGAAACTAAACTAAATTTTTTCTGATTATTTCATTCCATGTGCTTGCTTGGTTTACACTTAAGTCTTGATTCATACCGTGGTCATCGTCAAAAAAGATAATTTCATGTTTTGTCTTGTCGTGAAGTATCAGTTCTAAAGACACGCCTTCAATAATTTTTATTTTAGGTTGTCCCGCTTTTGGCACCTCTCTTTTATATAAGTTGCAAGATTTTATATCTTTTAAATGATATAATTCAATAGTCTCTTCTTTTACAGGTACTGTTGCAGTTACTAAGTATTTTGCATTTTCATCAATGCCTATAAATAAACTTTGAAAGATATCAGAAGAAGTTAGTTTTACTGCTTTTGTTTTGCAAAGGTTTTCTACCTTTTTAATTGTTTTTTTCTCTTTTCGAGATTGGTTTGTCACTGCATATATAACAGGTACAACAAATAATAATAATAAGGCAATGCCTAATTCAAGAGATACAAATTCCATTTTTATAAATTTTAATTGATTATTTTTTTGTACTAAATTTAGTTTGCTTTATTGAGCAAATTTTTGAAGATAATTTAGGTTTTCTACTTTACAAAAAGGAATGGAACGGAAAAATTTGGGCGGATAGAATACTTCTTAAATCCACAAGAAATATTTCTTTTACAAGAAATTCGTGCGTTTTAGGTATTGGGTTTGAAAAGAATTTGCAAGGGTTTTTTAAAGCAACAAACAAAACGGTATGTTCAGCTGTATTTATTGTGATTTCTTCTAAAAGGATTGCTTTGGTATTTTTTGTTTTAAAATAACCAATTTCGGTTTGATGATTTTCACTAGTAGAGGCTAAAGAAAAATCATTACCGAAAGATATTGCTGGTTGAAGAACAACTAGCAATACGGTAAGTAATGTTATCCAATTATTTTTATTGCTTTTCACTATGCAAGATTACAACAAAAAACAATTTGTTAAACAAAATTATTACAGATTTATTTTTTCTGTTGAAATAAAATTTCTTTGCATAGAAAACCTCTAAAACATTAAGAATACAGTTGTTTTAGGATTATGAAATTAATTTCACCACATCTTTAGCAAAGTAACTGGCAATTATGCTTGCTCCAGCTCTTTTAATGGCGGTGATTTGTTCTAGCATTACCGCATCATGGTCAAGCCATCCTCTTTGTGCAGCAGCTTTAAGCATGGCATATTCGCCGCTTACTTGATAAACGGCTACCGGAACAGTTACGGCATCTTTTATTTCTCTTACAATGTCAAGATAACAAAGTCCTGGTTTTACCATTACAATATCAGCACCTTCTTCAACATCCATAAGTGTTTCGCGAAGAGCTTCTTCCCGGTTTGCATAATCCATTTGGTAGGTTTTTTTGTCTTTTGGAACGTCTTTTAAATCTACAGGAGCAGAGTCTAAAGCATCTCGAAAAGGGCCATAAAATGCAGAAGCATATTTAGCACTATAACTCATGATGCCGGTATTGTAATGCCCTTCGTCTTCTAAAAGGGTGCGAATTTCAAAAATACGGCCGTCCATCATATCGCTAGGTGCTACAAAATCAGCCCCGGCTTTAGCATGTGATAGTGACATTTTAGCAAGCACTGAGGTGGTTTCATCGTTTAAAATTTTGCCTTTATAAACAATACCATCGTGTCCATATTTTGAAAATGGATCTAAAGCCACATCGGTCATGATAAGCATTTGCGGACAAGCATCTTTTACGGTTTTAATGGCTCGTTGCATAAGACCATTTGGATTTAGCGCTTCTGTGCCTTTGTTGTCTTTTAAATTATCTGGAACTTTTACAAAAAGCAACACCGATTTTAATCCCATATTCCAAAGTTCTTTTACTTCTTTGGTAATTTCGTCCAGACTCATTCGGTAATAATTAGGCATGGAGGCAATTTCTTCTTTAATGCCTTTTCCTTCTACCACAAAAAGAGGAACAAGAAAGTCGTTTGGACTTATAATGGTTTCTCTAACTAATGAGCGGATGGTTTCTGTGGCTCGTAATCTTCTATTTCTTCTAAGTGGGTACATATTAATTTTGTATTAAATGATTTCTATATTTATATGCAAAACGGTGCATTACAATAGATTGTTCTTTTGTAAATGCGTTTTTGCAAATGTTAGGATAATATGACATGTAATTGTTTAATAGAGGTTTAAAAGGGCTTTTTTCTAGATTTTCGTTGCAATTTCTAATGAGTATATTTGGGTCAGCAGGTGTGTCACACAACCAATCACTGGAATTAAAACAATTTTCACCTGCTGGTAACTCATCTGTAGAAAAAGGTTTTACGTCTTTGCCAAAAGTATGTTGCAAACCAAAAAAATGACCTATTTCGTGCGCTAATGAAGAAGGGTTAAATATTGCTTTATTTCCTAGAAATATTGAATTAAATCCATCCTTTTTTTTATAACGCTCAAATCTTTCTGTAAGCACTGGCGTATATCCATTTAATATGCCTTCGGATTCAATAATAAATATGTTTATCTTTTTATTATCTCCAAAACGGGACACACAATATTCTACTAAATCATTGCGATATAATTTTTCTAAGGTCAATTTTTTCTCGTAAACAACTTCTATTTTATTATTAAAATCAAATGTAATTTGACTTTCTTTACTAGATAGATTTAAATTTTGTATTGCATTATTTAATAGTGTTTTGTTTTCTTTTAATTCAAAATCTTTTTGGTTACTGATCCAAATTACCTGAATGGGAAAATGTAAAATGGTATTAGGAATGCTATTTTCTGCTAGTAACGATTGTAAGCTGCCGCCGCCAATTGCCGTACAAAATTCAGAGCCACAGGCATATCCTTCTGGAATGGTGTGTTCTTTGCTGCCACAGGAAATGCATATTGCTAAAAGCAATGTAGAAAAGATATATTTCATTTTACACCCAATTTTTAGGTTTTTTTAAAACATTTAAAAGTTTTTCTTCTTCACTTCCATTTTCCGGATGGTGATCATATTTCCATTGAACAGTAGGTGGTAAACTCATTAAAATACTTTCAATACGACCATTTGTTTTCAATCCGAAAAGGGTTCCCTTATCGTGTACTAAATTAAATTCTACATAACGACCGCGTCTAATTTCTTGCCAGGTTTTGTTTTCCTTAGTAAAAGGCAGGTTTTTTCTTCTTTCTACTATTGGGATATAGGCGTCTAAAAAATTATTACCAGCTTCAGAAACAAATTGAAACCAACGTTCTAAAGACATCGTTTTGGTAGCTTTGCAATAATCAAAAAACAATCCACCAATACCTCGTCCTTCTTCGCGATGTGCGTTGTAGAAATAGGTGTCACATTTTTCTTTGAAATCGGTGTAAAAATCTGGATGGTGCTTGTCACAGGTTTTTTTGCAAACAGAATGAAAATGTTTTGCATCTTCTTCAAACAGGTAATAAGGTGTTAAATCCTGCCCGCCGCCAAACCAGCTGTCTATGATATTTCCTTCTTTGTCATACATTTCAAAATAACGCCAGTTGGCGTGCACTGTGGGTACCATTGGGTTTTTTGGGTGTAGCACTAGGCTCAATCCGCAGGCAAAAAAGTCACAGTCATTCACATTAAAATAAGTCTGCATCGCCTTGGGCAATTCCCCATGCACGGCTGAAATATTGACGCCGCCTTTTTCAAAAACAGCACCTTTTTCTAAAGCTCGCGTTCTTCCACCTCCACCCTCAGGTCGTTCCCAAAGGTCTTCGCCAAATTTTGAAATACCATCTACTTCTTCTAGTTTAGAAGTGATGCTGTCTTGTAGTTGTTGTATATACCGGTAAAATTTGTGTTTCATCCTCCCCCTAGCCCCTCCCAAGGAGGGGGTATAATTAATTGGTTTTTAAATCCTCAATATAAACAAATTCACTTTTATTTTTCTCCATTTCGTCAATGGAATTCACTTTTATAGCAGTTTCCATTTTTACTTTAAGTACAGCGATAATCTTTTCTTCTTCCATATTTTGCAACTGCTTTTCAGCAAAAAGGGTTCTGCCAATTTCATTGTTGTGCAAATCCATGGTCCTTTCAAGCTCAGAGTTGGGAGTGAGTTTTTCGTGCATATGGGTGATCGTTTTTGCCCATTTTATCGATCTTTCAACAGATTCATTTTTCGGAAAACATTTTTTTGCAATCAACACGTTCCACAACCCATGCCTAAATGCATTAGCAACATTGTTTTTATGATGGGCTTTTTTAAACAATTTATCACAAATTTGCATTGTTTTTAATGTTGCCCTGTGAGTTGGAAAAAAATATGCAGGACATTTCATAAAAGTCCTGGTTAGTAAAAAGAACTGCTTGATATTCAAATTTTTAATGCGATTCCAAATGGCCATTGTCCTTTCCCCCGGCCCCTCTCTGAAGGGGAGGGGGGTTTTAATATTTAGTATCTATTATTTTTTCATAATTATAAAACCACTTAAGATTCCTCAAACTGTTCCCCTCCTTAGGAGGGGTTAGGGGAGGAATATTCTTTCACAGCATCAATAAAGGCTTTGGCATTTTCCAAAGGAATATTAGGTAATATACCGTGCCCTAAATTGACAATATATTTGTCTTTTCCAAATTCGTTAATCATTTGGGTAACCAATTTTTTGATTTCTGCAGGCGAAGAAAACAAACGCGCAGGATCTAGGTTTCCTTGTAATGTTATTTTTCCTCCGGTAAGATAACGCGCATTTTTTGGAGAGCATGTCCAGTCCACTCCAAGAGCAGATGCGCCAGATTTTGCCATCACATCTAATGCAAACCAACAACCTTTTCCAAAAGCAATGACGGGTGTTTTGCCTTTCAATGCATCGATAATTTGTTGCATATATTGCCACGAAAATTCTTGATAATCTGTGGGGGAAAGCATACCTCCCCAACTATCAAAAACCTGAACGGCATCCACACCGGCTCTTACTTTTTCCTTTAAATAGGCGATGGTTGTATTTGTAATTTTTTGTAATAAATCATGTGCTGCAAGAGGATAGGTAAAGCAAAATTCTTTAGCAATATCAAAGTTTTTTGAGCCTTGGCCTTGCACACAGTAACATAAAATTGTCCAAGGAGATCCCGCAAAACCTATTAGTGGTATTTCGTTATTTAGTTTTTCTTTGGTCATTTTTATAGACTCCATCACATAGCCTAAAGTTTCTTGAATATCTGGAACAATCACTCTATCTACATCTTTTTGAGAACGAATTGGGTTTGGCAGCCATGGACCAAGTCCCGGTTTCATCTCCACTTCTATATTCATAGCTTGCGGTATTACTAAAATATCGCTAAATAATATAGCGGCATCCATTCCTAGCCTTCTAATGGGTTGTACGGTTATTTCAGAAGCAAGTTCTGGTGTTTGGCATCGGGTAAAGAAGTCATATTTTTCTTTTATTTCTCTAAATTCGGGCAAAAACCTACCTGCTTGGCGCATCATCCAAACGGGGGGACGGTTAACGATTTCTCCTTTTAATGCCCTTAAGAAAAGGTCGTTTTTTATGACATTCAATTTTGGTGTTTCGTCTTTTTTTATACTATTCATGATTATTTATTTTTTTACACCTTACAGTGTGCAATGCGCTGAATCGTAGGGTATTTTTTTAAATTAGGTTTTTAATAACTTGCTCCAAAACACTTTCTATACTTGGTGTGTTGGCAATGATTATGTTTTTTGTATGCTTTTTTGCTTCCTCTGCTGTGGACATCCCGATGCAAAATGCAGTGCCATTTTCTTGTTTATTTTCCATCATAAAACTTTGTACGGCACTTGGACTAAAAAACAAAACTCCTTCAAATTGTTGGTTAAATTTTTTTGGTTGTAAAGTGGTTTTGTACACTACTATTTCTTCAAAATTAATATTATTTTCTTTTAAAGCTTTAGGAATTTCTTCACTTCTAATATTTCCACAGAAGAAAGTAAAGTTTTCTTCTTTGTATTTTTGTGCTACTATTTCAGCTAATTCTTTTCCATAATTTGCAACTTCTTTGACTTGGTAGTTATTTTTTTCTAATAGGTCTTTTGTTTTTTTTCCGACACAATAGCAATTTTGAATAACGATTTTGTTTTTTATAAGTGCTTTTACCGTATTTTGACTTGTAATTATTGCGTTTTTGATTGGGTTATCTGCTTTAATCGTATTTAAAAATGCGATGGTTATAGCGTTATATTCAACTAAAGCAATTCCAGAATCGTGTATTGTTTTTTTTTGATTGGGTAAAAGTTTTTTAGTAGATAAAACAGTTGCGCTCATTCTTTGCCAATTTCTGCTTTAATTTCAGTCATTAGTGCTGCTCCCCCTTGGTTTAAAATTTCTTCAGCGCAAAGTTTGCCAAAATCTTTAACTTTAGAGATAGAAATTTGTTTGTTAATTTCTAATTTTTGAACACCATCTATACTGAACAAAACACCAGTAAAGGTTATTGTGTTTTCTGAAATAGTGGCTAAAGCACCAATTGGGGCGGTACATCCACCCTCTAGGGTTTTTAAAAATTGGCGTTCCATTTGCACGCAAATTTCAGTGTCTTTGTGATTTAAGGAGGCAAGTGCTTGGCGCGAATAGGTGTCGTTCTCCATAGCTACAACAAGCATTGCACCTTGAGCCGGTGCGGGAATCATCCAGTCTAACACTAAAAAGTTTTCAGGTTTAAGTAGGATTCGGTCTAAACCTGCTTCGGCAAAGATGGCACCATTCCAGTTATTATCTTGTAGTTTTTGCATTCTGGTGTTTACGTTTCCGCGTAAATCAACAACAGTATGTTTAGGATGTTTGTTTAGCCATTGCGCTTTTCTGCGCAAGCTTCCGGAGGCGATGATGCCTTGTGTATTTAAAAAAGCTAAACCTTTATGCACTAAAATGTCTTTTGGGGAAGCACGCTTTAATATGGCAGCTTCTACCATGCCTTTTGGTAAGGAAGTAGGTACATCTTTCATGGAATGCACAGCAATATCAATTTTTCCGGCGAGCATTGCGATATCTAATGTTTTGGTGAAGATACCCGTAATCCCCATTTCGTAAAGTGGTTGTGCTAAATTGAGGTCACCAGTTGATTTTACAGCTACTAATTCTGTAGAGTGTCCTAATTGTTCCAGTTTTTTTTGAACTGTTTTAGCTTGCCAAAGTGCGAGTTCGCTGTCTCGGGTGCCAATTCGTATACTTTTTTTCATTACAGTTCCAAAACTTTAGATGGGTTTTTGCCCTTTACCAAGGTTGCGATTGGAAGTGACTCTGAAAGGTCCAATTGAAATATTTTTTGAATTAGTAATAGGCTTTCATCGGCATCATCGTTACTTTCTTTTAAATGGCTGGCAACATGCGTGGTGATTTTTTGGATAATTCTGTTGGTAATAATTTCGGTTTGATTATCACTGAAAACAGAATGTTTTTTTCGTTGAAAATCTATTTCAGCATCTTGAATGGATTTTAATTTCTTTTTTAATGCGTTAATGGTGGGAGCAAATTTTCTGGATTCTAGCCATTCGTTAAATTCCATTTTAACATCCTCAATAATTATTTTTGCTTCCGGAATAAATGCTTTTCTTCTTTCTAGAGTATCATCTGTCATTTGCGAAAGGTGATCTAAATGAATGACTTCCACATTAGGAAGAGTAGCCACACTTTCTGATACATTTTTTGGAATGGAAAGATCCAGAATGAGCAATTTTTTCTTGGAGTAAATTAACTCTTCAGAAATGGTGGGGTTTTGTGAGCCCGTTGCCACTATTAATATGTCTGTATTTCTTATTTCTGCTTGTAAATCGGCATAATCTTTAACTATTAAATTAAATTTTCCGGCAATTTTTTCGGCCTTGTCTTTGGTGCGGTTTATTAAAGTTATTTGGTTATTTTTAGTATGTTTAATAAGATTTTCACAGGTGTTTCTGCCTATTTTTCCGGTTCCAAAAAGGAGTATGTTTTTTTCGGAAACGTTTTCTATATTTTTCATTATGTATTGAACGGAAGCAAAACTTACGGAAGTTGCGCCTGAAGAAATTTCTGTTTCGTTTTTTATTCTTTTGCTAGCTTGAATTACCGAATTTATTAGGCGCTCTAAAAATGGATTGGTCATTTCTATGCCCTTTGAACGAATAAAGGCATTTTTAAGTTGGCTTATTATTTCAAAATCGCCTAATATTTGACTATCTAAGCCTGTGCCTACATGAAAAATAAAAGAAATGGCCTCCTTATTTTTATAAACGTATGCTACTTTTTCAAATTCTTCTACTGTGCCGGAGGTATTTGCACACAAAAGTTTGATGAGTTGGTAAGGATGCTCGGCAAAACCATAAAGTTCAGTACGGTTACAAGTTGAAGTTACAAGTAAGGCGTCAATGCCATCTTTTTTAGCTTGAAGCAGCAAATTTTGTTTTGCGTCTTCATCCAAACTAAATTTTCCTCTTATGTCTGCATCTGCTTTTTTATAGCTTAGTCCTATGGCATAAAAGGAGGTGTGTTTTGAAATTGTTGTAGGGTTCATGAAATGAATTTGGTATTTGACTACAAAAGTACTTCGCTAAATTGAATAAAAGTGTCGCTGAAAGTACTTTTTATAACGTTCCTTGTTAAATTTGATAAAAGCTTTCTTAATTTAATTAAAATTACTACTTTTATAACAAAATCAAGCCCTCTTAAGGACTTTCTTTAGAATGATTCTAAATAATAAAGAGGTGATAAATGTCATAGTTTATGGAAAAAAGTAACGCTGAAGGTTCGGTAAAAGTAATTTCAGTTGAAGATGGATTTTTCATTCTTACCACACAAAATGAAACCGATGAAAATCAGAAAGTTGTGCGAGATGTGGAAGCTAATTGTATTCAATTTCACTTTTGTGTAAAAGGGAATGCATCTTTTATTTTTAATGAAGGAAGATACATATTGCCCATTGAGGATGAAAAATCATTGTTGTTGTACAATCCACAAAAAGAACTTCCCTTAAATCTTGTGGTTGCCCCTAAATCATGGTTGGTATCGGTTTTAGTTTCTATAAATAAGTTTCACTCGCTTTTTTCAGAAGAGGCCAGTTATATTGACTTTTTAAAGGAGGATAATAGCGATAAAAAATACTATCAAGACGGTACTATTACTCCTTCCATGGCGGTAGTTTTGACACAGATTTTAAACTTTAATTTAAATCCGTCAGTAAAAAGAATTTATTTAAAAGGCAAAGCTTATGAGCTTATGGGTTTGTATTTTAACCGGCCCGATGAGGTAGATGTGGAACAATGTCCTTTTTTGATAGATGAAGACAATGTTCGGAAAATACGAAATGCCAAAGAAATTATTATTCATCAAATTGCTGAGCCACCAAGTTTGCAGGAGTTAGCAGATGCTATTGGTTTAAGTTTAAAGAAATTGAAAGAAGGATTTAAAGAAATTTATGGCGATACTGTTTTTGGGTTTTTGTTTGATTATAAAATGGAATATGCGAGAAAACTTTTAGAAACCGGATCGCACAACGTGAATGAAGTGGGTTTAAAAGTAGGTTACAGCACCTCCAGTCATTTTATTTCGGCATTTAAAAAGAAGTTCGGAATAACGCCTAAAAAATATCTGATGACCTTGCGAAGCGCCAATTAAATTTTATTATAACAGTATTTTTTCTTATTCCTTTGAAGTTCTGTTTTAATTTCATTTATTTCTAATAAGTAAATAACAGATAGCTAAAAATCAAAAAATTAATACTGTTTTAGAATTATTTATTCAAAAAAAATGTTAAATTTGTGTAATAATTATTAATTTAAAACCTTTAATATTATGAAAAAATCTCAATTTTTCTTAAAACCCTGGAGGGGGGGGGTAATCTTCTCTTAACCCTCTGCTTCTACATGATTTTTGTTTTCACACAAGCGCAAGAACTTGATTATTGTGTTTTTGATGAAAATGAATTACCTGAACCTTCAGAACTTTACACTCCATTTACCGACGTTCCTTCGCCTAGTCTAGAACCCATTGTGTTTAATCTGTTTTTTTGGAAAGTTAACGACTCAGAAGGTAACTATAACAATACTAATTTTACGGATCAAAAAATATTAGAAGGTGTGGTACATTTAAATATAACATACAATCGGTTCAATATCTTTTTTAAATATTTAGGGAATGACTCTTTTAATTCTCCAGTCTATGTGCCTTTGATAGCACCTGAAGTTATTTGCAACGGTAATCCTGGGTGTAGTACAGAACCCGATTGTTTTAATGAACCTGGCTGCTACAATAATGTTTGTGTTGACCAACAAGTTAATGACCCTACAGGATACGGCATGATAAGAATATGCCAGAGAGGTATTTTCTTCAATTATGTCTTAACAAATGGTTATAAAAAGCCTAATGCCATTAATATTTATGCACCTTATGCAACGGAAGGCTATAGGGGGGCAGCTAGTTATTCAAATACTTCTGTGATTGTTAAACCTCAAGATTTTGCAAGTCATGTTATGCCTCATGAAATAGCGCATATATTTGCCTTACAGCGCACAAGATCTCTTACAGAAAATGTTCCTCGCAACCAGGAACATCCTCATTTTAACGCAGACTCTACTGCAGATTGGGTTGTTCAAACAGCAGCTATAAATCATTTTAGGGATCCTGTAACTGGGACTTTCCCTTTTGTTAATTTACAAACTTGCATATATAATAATGACGGCAGTCAACAGGATAGTCATGGAAATGCTTACGATGCTTCATTTCAAGATGTTGGCAATATAATGGGTGATTGTACACCATGTATGGAACAATATCCCCATTTTTTTCCGGAGCAAGGGAATAAAATGCGAAATCAAATTTTGTCGTTTCCAACTCTTTTTGAACCTAAACAAAATACCATTGCGTCGCTATATGAGCCATATAAGGGGGAATATTACTTTGCAGAACCTCAAACAAACGAATCCCCATTGTTTCAACCCGGCTTTCGCTATAAATTTAGAGAGTGCCAATGTGATTGCCCTGAGCCTAGTCCTTATGAAGACACTTCATTTACTATAGGAAGCACTACTGTGTTAACCATCGAGCCAAATGAAACAAATTTTAATAGTATTACACACCCCAATCATACCGCCATACAAATTATGTTTCAAACATCGTTGCCAGAAGCGTATGGTCAAAACACCCGAAAATGTTATGACAATTGGAACAGAGCACCTATTGGGGGTAGTGTAACCAAGTTTAACGATGGTATTTTTAATGCCAATGTAACCATAACACCTCAGGATTCTACCTCAATTAATAATCCTAATTTGTTACTACAACTCGACCAAGGTTTGTATAAAATAGAAAAAAATTATGAAGATGGTGCTGTAAACCAACAGGTAATATATAAAGACAATGAGTAGGTTTAATAGATTACTTTTCACTATCAAACGACTAAAGTGAAAAATTGAAAAAAAAACTCCTGCATCCCTTTATTTTATTGGGATGTTCTTTTAAATTTCAAAACCTACCGTCCTATATTTTAGACCTATATTTTAGAATAATGCGGTTTGAAGGTTTGGCGGTTTTGTTCTTTTTAGTCGTTTTGTATAGGTTCTTCGGCTGTTTTCAATTACCCAAAAAACATCCAGATTGCTCATTAAATGTATTCTGACCAATGCCGCAACTGTCGAAAATGCCTTTTTAGTTTTTGATTTGGTTTTTAAAACCATTAAAAGCAATTGTGCAATAAGTGTAATCCAAATTTGGGTTTTTATTCCGTTTTCTGTTTCTGAATAAAAATAGTGTAGTTGAAAATTTTGTTTTAATTTTTTAAAAAGTAATTCAATCTGCCAACGAATTTTATAAATCAAAGCCACTTCTTCGTTACTAATTTCAAAGTTATTGGTAATAAACTCATACATTCTACTTTTGTCATCACGGTAAGTAACCTTTCGTAAACAAAGGGTTTTTTCTTGATTTTCTTCTTTGTATTTCAAGTGAATATGTTCTTCTTTTAGTACTCCAGAACCTGAATCGGTTTGTGTTTGGCAAAATAATTCTTGAGCCACTTCATAGACCGCGTTTTTCTTTAATCGGCACACAAAATTGATGTTCTTTTGGGTGAATTTTGCAAATTGAAGGTAATGATTGTATGCCCTATCGAATACAATCATACTAAATTCTGGTAGATTTAGGTATTGAATGAAATTTTTGTCGTGCAGTTTGGCTTCGCTTATTTTGACAAATTTTGGGGTTTGTGAATGTGCATCAATAAGCATATGAACTTTGAGCCCACCTTTTTTCTTGCCTTCGCCTTTTGGGTTTCGTCCAACACCTTTCATTACTTGTGAAAACAGCCTAATTGTGCTGGAATCAAAAATAAAAAGCTTGTCAAACGAAATCTTGTCAATTCGGCTGACCGACAAAAGTGGCTCGAAGTGTTTTAGCAATAAAAAGTAGAAATCTTTAAAAAATTCGTTGTCTCTTTCACGTAAACCATCGCCAGCAGTGCTTTTGGCAGGAGAAGAACTTAAACCAAGATGATTCAGTTTACCTTGCATTGCCAACATTCCATCACAAATTTCGCCCATAGAGTCACAACGGCTAAAAACGCCAAAAAGCATCGTTATCAGTTGTGTCCAAGCAGGAAATGCCTTGTAATAGCGGTCTGTTTGGTGTTTTTTGGCAAGTAAATCAAATTTATTTTTTGGGATAAAATCAATTAGTTGTTTAAAAATCGGCTGACCGACAAACTTTTTTTCAATATCTTTGGAACTCATCATAACTTTTGGCTTTAGACACGCAAAAAGTATGAAAAAAAAGGGCTTACTGTTAAAAGTAGCCCTTTGTCTTGAAAATATTTAGTCGGTTAGTAGTGAAAAAAAATAATGAATTACTAAGGATTAATTTATAGCAATTAATGAAATAATACTCACATAATTTGCTATAAAACAAATAAAATTATCTATATTGCTCATAAAATAATCTATATTATGAATATTGTAGGGAATAGAATAAGAAAAAGACGAGAAGAAAAAGGCATCACACAAGAGGTGATGGCAATGGAGCTAGAAGTTTCACAATCTAACTATGGACGTTTAGAAAAAGATGACAATCGCCTTACAATACCCAAAATATTAAAAATAGCCGAGGTACTTGAGGTAAATATAGCTTACTTGTTTGGTGAGAAAGCCACCAATGTCATACATCACAACAATGGCGACCACGCGCAGGCCGCTATTGGTACAATATATAGTGACAAGGAGCATATTAAATCTCTTAAAGAAGAAATTGAGTTTTTAAGAGGGCTTTCAAGGGGTTAAGGGTTGGAAGATGGAAGCCGCGGGAGTAAGAAGTTTGCTTTGGTCTCCCATATCCCTACAAAGCAACCGTAATTATTTTATATTTTGTAATCTTAAGTATTAACAATTTTATATATTTGTAAACATAACAGTTTATATATTTTTTAATATGTAAACATATAAATTTACAAAAATGCGAAACAATCGAAAACTTTTACTTGAACAGTTGAGTAAAAAACTTCAACCCTTTATAGAAAACAGAAAAGTTCTGTTGCCAGAGCGTGGCTGGATACACACCATTAGAACAACACTCAATATGACACTGGCTCAACTGGGTGGTAAACTAAATATGACCAGACAAGGTGTAAAAAAAATTGAAGAAAGCGAGGCTAATGGTACCATAACCATCAATTCTTTAAAAAATGTTGCTCATGTTTTGGACTTACAATTGGTGTATGCTCTAGTGCCTAAAAATGGAACCCTAGATGACCTCATAGAAGCAAGAGCCCAAAAACTGGCACAAAAAATTGTGTCAAGAACCCACCACAATATGAAGCTTGAAGACCAAGGCATTACTGATGATAAAATAAACAAAGCCATAAATGAACTCGCTAGTGAACTAAAACGAGAGATGAAAAAGTCATTATGGGATTAGATTTAAAATATGGTAATGGTCAAACTCCTATAGCAGAAGAAGAAAAAGTGGGCTTAAAAATAAAGTCGATTACTACCCAAGGCGAACTGGACGAATTTGAGCAATTGAATATTGAAAAGGCGGTCTTATGGACTCTTCAAACAAAATTCAAACCTGAAAAAATTTTGACAGAAAAATTTGTAAAAGACCTGCACAAAAGAATGTTTGTTGATGTGTGGAAATGGGCAGGTAAATTTAGGACAACCCAAAAAAACATAGGTATTCCTTGGACACAAATTGTAATTGAGTTAAAAATCCTATTGGATGATACCATTCATTGGATTGAAAATAACACCTTTTCTCCTGAAGAAATAGCCATTAGATTTAAGCATCGTTTAGTATCCATTCATTGTTTTCCAAATGGAAATGGAAGACACTCAAGGTTGATGGCTGATATCATTATAGAATCCATATTTGAAAATGAACTATTTTCTTGGCAACAATCCAATTTAACAAAAGCAGACGAATCCAGAAAAAAATATATAAATGCTTTAAAAGAAGCTGATGAAGGAAACATTTTACCGTTAATTAAATTTGCAAAAAGCTGAGATTATCCCTTTCATAAATAAAACCAAAGGTGCTTTTCCCCCAGAGAACGCTATATTAAAACAAGTGTATCTAGCAATAATGAATGCTCAAACCAGATGGAATAGACAAATCTTTCATTGGTCAGCTATACAAAATGATTTAAATGCTTATTTTAGTGATAGAATAAAATAGGATGACACAGTTTATTGAACACTCCCACTTCTAACTTCTAACTTCCAACTTCTAATTTCCAACTTCTAACTTCTAACTTCTAACTTCTAACTTCCCAACTTCCAGCTCCCCGCTTCCAACCAAAAAAAATTAAAGCACCTCATTAACTAAACCATTTAATTTTTATATCTTTGCCGCCTGATTACCAAAGAGGTAATTTATACATAAAAATCATTTAAATAATATTGGCATGTACCCAACAAAAGAAGACAAAGAGAAAATCTTTGAAAAACACGGAAATTCAAAAACCAATACAGGTTCAGCAGAAGGACAAATTGCACTATTTACTGTACGTATTGAACATTTATCCGCTCACTTAAAAAACAACCGTCACGATTACAACACAGAGAGATCTTTGGTAATGCTCGTAGGAAAAAGAAGAGCTTTATTAGATTATCTGATGAAAAAAGATATCTTGAGATACCGTGCTATTATTAAAGAATTAGAATTAAGAAAATAAATTTTAAAGGGGCTTAGCTGCCCCTTTTTTTTTATCCTTCTGAAATTTTCAGAAGCCATTTTTACAGAGAAAAAGCTACAATTTTAGTTTTTCATTGGTCCACCACTACTACTACAACACAACGACCATTGTTTAACCAAACACGTAATTAAGCGTGTTTAAGAATTAAAAAAATATGATTCCAAAAGTTTTTAGAGAGGTCATTGACCTAGGAGACGGTAGAACTATTTCTATCGAAACCGGAAAATTAGCAAAACAAGCCCACGGATCCGTTGTGGTACAAATGGGAAAAGCGATGTTGCTTTGTACCGTAGTATCCTCTTACAAAGAAAGCACCATGGATTTCTTTCCATTAACTGTGGACTACAGAGAAAAATTTGCTGCGGCAGGTCGTTATCCCGGCGGTTTCTTTAAAAGAGAAGCAAGACCAAGTGACGGCGAAGTTTTAACGATGCGTATTGTGGATCGCGTATTGCGACCATTATTCCCATCCGATTATAAAACAGAAACCCAAGTGATGATTCAGTTAATGTCACACGATGAAGAAGTAATGCCGGATGCATTAGCAGGTCTTGCAGCATCAGCAGCAATTCAACTTTCAGATGTGCCTTTTGAATGTCCTATTTCAGAAGCTCGTGTAGGCAGAATCAATGGCGAATTCATCATTAATCCAAGTAGAAGCCAATTGCTAGAATCAGATATTGATATGGTTATCGGTGCTTCCGCAGATTCTGTGATGATGGTAGAAGGTGAAATGAAAGAAATTTCAGAGGAAGAAATGGCTGATGCTATTAAATTTGCTCACGATGCTATTAAAATTCAATGTGCTGCTCAACTTCGCTTAGCGGAAGCTTTCGGAAAAAAACCAACCAGAGAATATGCTCCTGCTAAAAGTGACGATGCTATCGCAGCTAAAGTCCGTGAAGCAGCTTACCAAAAAATTTATGACATTGCCAAAGGAGGTTACGGTAAAAGAGAACGCACCGAAGCTTTTGATGCTGTAAAAGAAGAGGTAATGGCACTTTTTTCTGAAGAAGAATTAGCAGAAAATAGCGACCTAATAAAAACCTATTACTACAAAATTGAAAAAGAAGCCGTAAGAGAACTTACTCTTTCTGAAGGTCTTCGTTTAGACGGTAGAAAAACCACAGATATCCGACCTATTTGGTGCGAGATTGACTATCTACCATCTGTACACGGTTCTGCTATTTTCACACGTGGAGAAACTCAAGCATTAGCAACAGTAACTTTAGGAACTTCCAGAGAGTCAAACATGATAGATATGCCAACCCACCAAGGCGAGGAAAAATTCTATTTACACTATAACTTTCCACCATTTTGTACCGGTGATGCTTATCCTTTAAGAGGAACTTCCCGTCGTGAAATTGGTCACGGAAACTTAGCACAACGCGCATTAAAAGGTATGATTCCTGAGGAATGTCCTTACACAGTAAGAATAGTATCAGAAGTTTTAGAATCAAACGGTTCTTCTTCTATGGCAACAGTATGTGCAGGAACCATGGCATTAATGGATGCAGGTGTCCAAATGACAAAACCAGTATCTGGGATTGCAATGGGATTAATTTCTGATGGCGATCGTTATGCAGTACTTTCAGATATTTTAGGAGATGAAGATCACTTAGGCGATATGGACTTTAAAGTAACCGGAACGGCTGACGGAATTACTGCTTGCCAAATGGATATTAAAGTAAAAGGATTACCTTATGAAATTTTAGTAAACGCTTTAAAACAAGCAAAAGCAGGTAGAGCACACATTCTAACAAAAATTGTAGAAACCATAGCACAACCAAATGCAGAGGTTAAAGCCCACGCTCCAAAAATTATAACTAAAATTATACCTAATGCCTTTATTGGGGCATTAATAGGACCTGGTGGTAAAGTAATTCAAGAATTACAAAAAGCTACTAAAACAACTATTGTAATCAATGAAGACCCAATTACAGAAGAAGGAATTGTTGAAATTTTAGGAACAAACCAAGAAGGAATTGATGCTGTTTTAGCAAAAATTGATTCCCTAATGTTCAAACCAGAAATGGGCGGAACGTATATGGTAAAAGTGATAAAAATGTTAGACTTTGGTGCTGTAGTAGAATATCTCGATGCACCAGGTAATGAAACCTTATTACACGTGTCTGAATTAGCTTGGGAAAGAACCGAAAACGTAACCGATGTAGTTAACATGGGTGATGTTTTTGAAGTTAAATATCTAGGTACTGATCCAAAAACTCGTAAAGAAAAAGTATCTCGCAAAGCCTTGTTGCCTAAACCGGAAGGCTATGTAGCAAGACCACCACGTGAACGTAATGACAGAGATCGCAATGACCGTGGAAGAGATTCAAGAGACAGAAACGACAGAGATAGAAAACCGAGAAGGGATTAATTTTTTATCCTTTACACATAGTAAAACACCTCTAAAATCTAGAGGTGTTTTTTTTTATTTAAAAAAATAATTTTATTTTTTTGTAACCTTTTTTCTGCTTCCTACGTATAACAATATATACAAGATAAACAAAACACATTTTGAAACTTGTTGCAAAATAACATTTACTGAAAAGACGCTTCTGGAGAAGCAAAGGTTTTGACCTTTAACTTTCAAAGGCAAGATTGATAGTTCCAACTAAGTAAAAACCCATTTTGTAACAAGTTTTTTTAACGGAAAAATTTTTAATGAGACAACTAAAAATTACCAAGCAGGTTACCAATAGAGAAACTGCTTCCCTCGACAAGTATCTACAAGAAATAGGAAAAGTTGACTTAATCACCGCTGACGAAGAAGTTGAATTAGCACAAAGAATAAAAAAAGGAGACCAACAAGCTTTAGAAAAATTAACGAAAGCTAATTTACGCTTTGTGGTATCTGTTGCTAAACAATATCAAAATCAAGGATTAACACTTCCCGATTTAATTAATGAAGGAAACCTAGGTCTTATTAAAGCCGCACAACGCTTTGATGAAACCCGTGGATTTAAATTTATCTCCTATGCCGTTTGGTGGATTAGACAATCTATCCTTCAGGCTCTTGCAGAACAATCACGTATTGTACGTTTGCCTTTGAACAAGATTGGCTCAATAAATAAAATAAATAAAACCTTTGCTTTCCTTGAACAAGCTCATGAGCGACCACCTTCTGCTGAAGAAATCGCTAAAGAACTTGACATGACTATAAATGACGTAAAGGAGTCCATGAAAAACTCTGGTCGTCACGTATCGATGGATGCACCACTTGTAGAAGGAGAAGATTCAAACCTGTACGATGTTTTACGTAGTGGAGAATCTCCTAACCCAGATCGCGCGCTACTGCATGAATCCTTACGTACCGAAATTGAACGCGCATTAGAAACTCTTACACCTCGTGAAGCAGATGTTATTCGTCTTTATTTTGGACTTGGAGATCAACACCCAATGACTTTAGAAGAAATAGGTGAAACGTTTGATTTAACCCGTGAACGTGTGCGTCAAATTAAAGAAAAAGCGATACGAAGATTGAAACACACTTCAAGAAGTAAAATATTAAAAACCTATTTAGGATAGTTTTAAAAATCCTAAATTATGATAACAAACAGTTATCACTAACTGTTCGTTTTTTGATTGATGAATGAATCCCCGGCTGATTACCGGGGATTTTTTATTCCCATACTTAAGTTTACTTGAGGAGAAATCTCATCATTTAGAACAAAAACTTGTTTTAGGATTTAAAATAGACAACTACAAACACACTTCTCTATATCTTTATTACCTTTGCGAAAACCATTGTATTATGTCCATCAAAATAGCACCTTCCATCTTAGCAGCCGATTTTGCCTACCTGCAACGCGATATCGAAATGATCAACAATAGTGAAGCCCATTGGTTTCATATAGACATTATGGACGGTGTTTTTGTACCTAATATTTCCTTTGGTATGCCAGTTTTACAAGCCATTACTAAACACGCAAAAAAACCCATTGATGTTCATTTAATGATCATCGACCCCGACAGATATATTAAAACTTTTGCAGACTTAGGAGCAAATATACTCAGTGTGCATTATGAAGCCTGCACACACCTACATAGAACTTTACAAGCCATCAAAGCCGAAGGAATGCAAACTGGTGTTGCGATTAACCCACATACTAACGTGAGTCTTTTAGAAGACACTATAAACAATATTGATTTAGTTTGCTTAATGAGCGTGAACCCTGGTTTTGGAGGTCAAAGTTTTATTGAAAATACCTATAAAAAAACCAAACAACTCAAAGAAATCATTACTAGAAACGGAGCTTCCACTAAAATTGAAATCGATGGTGGTGTAAACGATAAAAATGCTTCTCAATTAGTAGCTGCAGGGGCAGATGTGTTAGTAGCCGGAAACTTTGTTTTTAAAGCAGAAAATCCTTTAGAAACCATTGCAAATTTGAACAAACTGGTGAATATGTAATCCCTTGAACTTTGAAGTAGTGTCATTGGATTAATACAATTCCCCTCATACATTTTTATTCGGCCTTATTTCTTTAAGCTCACAGCATCACAACAGTATTAAAAAATTTTAATAATTTTTCTGTCCTAACATTAAGAAAACAAATATAACCTGAAGTTAGTTATCACTAGCCTGTCAAAAATTAGTTCTCCAAAATATCGTCGATTTAGCTAATACACTAATTTGGTTTGTCACTATTTTTTTAAAGAATCGCCAATAAAATTTTGAGAAGTATTTTTAAATAGAATATTAAAGGTTGTCAAACTTCCATAACAACGGGTGATGTATTGTTGCAAATCAATTTTTTCATCTTCTTGTAAACCTTTACTGGAATTAATTTTTTGCTCCATGACCCGAAGCCTGTCACGTAACATAACAATTTTATGAAAAAATGTTTCAATAGGAATATCTTTTGAAGAAAGCGATTTGTCTTTGGGTTGTAAAACCATAGTTCCATTGCGCCATTTATCGGCAAGAGGCACAACTTCGGTAACATCGCTCCATCGTTTTAATATTTCAACTAGAGATTCTTCTATTTCTGAAAAACTAACGGTATCCACTTCACCTTCTACAGCTTCTATGACATCAAAATCATCATTTACATTTATGGTTTCCAATCCTTTTTCTAAAAAGGTAACCCAATACATTTTTGAAGTTACATTAGTTACCACCCCTTTTCCATGGTTTGGGTGATTTATTCGGGAGCCTATACCTAAAATTTGTTCCATACGTTTTATTTTTTATGCTAAGAAAATAAAAATAAAATGGTCTACAAAGAAAAAACCTAACAGGTTTATTAAATCTGTTAGGTTTATTTAGTGACCGCGGAGGGATTCAAACCCCCAACCCTCAGAGCCGAAATCTGATATTCTATTCAGTTGAACTACGCGGCCATAATTCCTGTCAAAACAGGGATTTTATTAATTAATCTTTCAAAATTTTCTTTTTTACTTTCTTCTTAAAAACCCTCAGAGCCGATCCGCCTGTGGCGGACTATTCAGTTGAACTACGCGGCCATAATTCCTGTCAAAACAGGGATTTTATTAATCAATCTTTCAAAATTTTCTTTTTTACTTTCTATTCAAAACCCTACATCTTACACGCAAATTAATTTTGAGTGAAATCTCATTTATATAATTAACTTAACTTCTGCTTTACAATCATAGCAACTGTCTTGCCATCAGCTTTTCCTGCAAGTTCTGAATTTGTCATCCCAACAACATTTCCCATATCTTTCATACTACTAGCACCAGTTTTTGCTATTATGGTATCAATTACTTTTGCTATTTCTACTTCACTAAGTTGTTCCGGCAAAAACTGTTCAATCACCAAAGCTTGATCTATTTCTGGCTGTGCAAGGTCTTCCCTGTTTTGCTCTTTATAAATTGTAGCACTGTCTTTGCGTTGTTTTACGAGTTTTTGCAATAATTTAATTTCCTGTTCTGGGGTAATTTCTTCTTTAGCACCTGATTCTGTTTGGGCCAAAAGTATTTCAGACTTTATAGCACGCAAGGAAGCTAATGCATTAGCATCTTTAGCACGCATTGCATCTTTCATTGCGGTCATCACTTTCTCTTGCAAATTCATAATTTTCTATTTTTTTAAGACTGCAAAGATACGATAATTTCTTAGATTAGAGTTGTGAGATTAGGCTTGTACTAAATAAAAAAAACTATTCTATTTAAGAAAAAACCCCAAAAACAATTTCTGCTTTTGAGGTTTTGAAGCAACTTTAACACTAAACTTACTCTTTATATTTTAATGTTCTAATCTACATTATCGTGTAAAAAAGAATTGTTGTTTCGAAATTGAATTTCATCATTATCATCTGTTGATAATGATGTTCTGGAAAAAGCACTTTTATCATTTTTAGATTCCTCTAGTTCTATTCCAAATCGTTTATATGCCGGTTGTTTTTCTAATTCTTCTAATCGGGAATTGCTATTATTAAACTTATAATTAAATGCTTTCATTTTTTGTTTACGCTCCTCTGTTCGTTTACTTAATAATTCAGAAATAGAGGAATTCATAGGGTCCACTTCCAGGTTTTTTTCTTGTGTTGGGGTTTCAGAGACCGTTCTTTTTTCAAAAACTAATTCCTCATCCATATCTTCCTTGACAACTTTTTGTGGTGCTTTTGATTGCATTAATAAATTTTCCATTTCTTGGTAGTCATCTAAACTGTAGTATTTAATTCCTTCCTGCGAAATTTCGGTAACTGGTATAATTTCTATGGAATCATTTACAACTATATCGTTAATGCAAGAAGTGTTTTTAACTGCTTCTTTTTCTATTTCTTCATTTTTGTCGTGGTTTAAAGGCAAATCAAACATTAACATTTGATTTTCTTCTTTTTTTGTTGCTTCTTCTAATTTAGTTTCAACCTGTATTTCCTTTTTTACTTCGACGATGATAAAATCATTGACTTCTATAGTATTAATAAAGTTTTGGTCAAATTCTGCTAAATTATTTGGAACTATTTCATCAAAGTGGATAGGAATATTCCATAAAAAATCAGAAGTTTTCATATATCCTTCAAAAGGAACCTCTTCCATCTTTGCTTTTTCATTTTCGATATCTTCTTCATCAAAAAGAGTGTGTTTAATTATGGGTATTTTGGGCTCTTGATAGATGGGTTTATCAAAATTGTTTGATGGGTAATTATGGGTTTTAGAAACCAAAACTTGTTCTGCACATTGTTCATCTTCGAGTGTGTGAATGATTTTTTTAGTTTCTGTATTTACAATTTCATTTTGTTGCTCTACGTTAAAACCGGTTGCAATAACGGTTACTGATATGGCATTTTCTAGAGAAGAATCCTCACCAACACCCATTATGATGTTTGCACCATGTCCCGCTTCCGCTTGAATATAATCGCTTATTTCTCCAATCTCATCGATAGTAATTTCTTCTGAACCAGAGACGATTAGCAACAATACGTTTTTAGCTCCTGCGATTTTATTATCATTAAGCAAAGGCGAATCTAATGCTTTAGAAATAGCATCATGAGCACGGTTTGAGCCAATAGCACTTGCGCTTCCCATTATAGCAGTGCCGCTATTAGCAAGAACTGTTTTAGCATCACGAAGGTCAATATTTTGTGTATAGTGGTGAGTAATTACCTCAGCAATCCCTCTAGAGGCGGTTGCCAACACCTCATCTGCTTTGGAAAAACCTGCTTTAAAGCCAAGATTTCCATATACTTCACGAAGTTTGTTATTGTTGATAACGATAAGTGAATCTACATTTCTACGAAGATTTTCAACCCCTATTTGTGCTTGTTCGTTACGTATTTTTCCTTCAAATTGAAAAGGAATTGTTACAATGCCTACAGTAAGCACGTCTAAATCTTTTGCCATTTTAGCAATTATTGGTGCTGCTCCGGTACCAGTTCCACCACCCATTCCGGCAGTAATAAAAATCATTTTTGTGTTTGTAGATAGCATGGATTTAATTTCTTCCATGCTTTCAATGGCCGCGTCTTTTCCCACTTCAGGATTTGCACCAGCTCCTAGTCCTTCTGTTAAAGAAAGTCCGAGTTGTATTTTTATTGGCACAGGACTGTTTTCTAATGCTTGGGAGTCTGTATTGCAAATTACAAAGTCTACTCCTTTTATGCCTTGGCGAAACATATGATTGATGGCATTGCTTCCACCACCTCCTACTCCGATTACTTTGATAACATTAGATTGGTTTTTAGGAAGGTCAAATGCTATGTTTTCGAATTCTGTGTTGCTGCTCATAATTCTTTGTTTTAGAGTGTATTCTTTTATGTGAGATTATACTATTTACTACTCGGCATTATCTAAAAAATCTTTAAATTTTTCTGCCCATTTATCAATAAAGCTTTTTCTAGCTTTAGGTAGCCTTTTGCCTATATTTTCTTTTTCTGTTTCATTTTCTTCCAAAATATTTTTAGCAGATTCGGCTACCAGTTCTTCTTTAAACTGATTTTTGTTTACTTTTTCTAAGCTATTAAGTACAAGACCTACTGCTGTTGCATACATTGGGCTGGTAGTTTCGGCATCGCTGTTTCCTGCCAAATGTTCATTGGGATATCCAATTCTGGTATCCATACCTGTGTGGTATTCTACTAGTTGCTTAAGATGATTTAATTGTGCTCCGCCTCCTGTTATAACTATACCTGCAATAAGTTTTTTCTTTTGTTCTTCGTGGCCGTAAGCTTTTATTTCGGTATATACTTGTTCAATAATTTCTACAACGCGAGCATGGATGATTTTTGACAGGTTCTTAAGTGTAATTTCTTTTGGCTCCCTGCCTCTAAGTCCTGGAATAGAGACAATCTCGTTGTCTTTGTTTTCACCCGGCCATGCAGAACCAAATCTTATTTTCAACATCTCTGCTTGTTTCTCAATAATGGAACAACCTTCTTTAATGTCCTCGGTTATAACGTTACCTCCAAAAGGTATTACAGCGGTATGACGGATAATTCCATCTTTAAAAATTGCCAAATCGGTAGTGCCCCCTCCTATATCAATAAGTGCTACTCCTGCTTCTTTTTCTTCCTGACTTAAAACCGCATTTGCAGAAGCAAGGGGTTCTAAAGTAATTCCGGCAAGTTCTAAGCCAGCACTTTTTACGCATCTACCAATGTTTCTTATAGAGGAAACCTGCCCAACTACTACATGAAAATTAGCTTCTAATCTAGCACCATACATTCCTATTGGTTCTTTTATTTCTGGTTGTCCATCTACTTTAAAATCTTGTGGCAGTACGTGTATAATTTCTTCCCCTGGAAGCATTACAAGTTTGTGCACTTGGTTACAAAGAGTTTCAATATCTTGCTCAGTAATGACTTCTTCACCATCTTTTCTGGTTATGTAATCGCTATGGTGCAAACTTCGAATGTGTTGTCCTGCTATACCAACTACCACATCTGAAATCTTCATGTCTGCAGAAATTTCTGCGGCTTCTACGGCTTGCTGAATAGACTGAATGGTTTGGGTAATGTTGTTTACAACACCTCGATGAACACCCAAGCTTTTGGCTTTACCTATGCCAAGAACCTCCATTTTTCCATATTCATTGTAACAACCTATCATGGCGACGATTTTTGTTGTTCCAACATCTAAACCCACTGCTATATTTTTCTTTTCCATACCTTATTTTTTAGTTCCTACAACCTGACTTTCTAATTTTAAATTCACCCAACTGTAATTGGATATAGTGCTATCTTTTACCGTTTTTTGATAAAAAGCTTTAAAATTCCGAAACTTTCTATCTATATTTTCTGCTTTTCCAAAAAGTATTTTAAAATTGTAAACCCTTAAATGAATTATGAGTTCTTCTTTATTTTCAATTTGAATACCAACCACATGATTTTTCATAAAGGAATCTGCTTTAATTTTTAATAACAATTCTTTCAAATGGCTATAGTCTTTTATGGCTATTCCTGAAATTAAAGGCACTCTTGCTGTGTGCTCTTTTGAAAGAGGCATTTCTTTTCCGTCTTCATCTATATAAAATGGGGTTGTTGCGTTTACTCTTGCTATAGGTTTCCGTTGTTTGACTTTTGCCCCCAATATACCGTCAATGGTAACATATACTTCTGCTTTTGAAATCATTGGGTTATTATTTAACCGCCGTTCCATTGCATTCAAATCTAAAGTTTCTTTGCCTATGCTCGTAACCTTCTCGTTATTTTGTATTAACAATTTATTAACCATGTCAAGGGTTATAAAGTGGTTATCATCCTCTACAAAAAAGACTTCTTTTCCTTTCAAATTTCTATTGGAATTTCGATTTGAACTGAACGCAAAAAGAAACACCACCAAAATGGCAAGTGTACTAAGCTTTATGTAATCCCAGTTAATTTTCAATGATTAATTTGTTTTTTATAGTTTCTACCACCTCACCTATATCACCAGCTCCAAGCATTAAAATAATAGTGGCTGAGGAGTTTTTTAAATCTTGTATTAATTGTGTTTTATTGCTTAATTTTTTGTGGTTATTTTTTATTTTATTTAATAACCATTGTGAGGTTATACCTTTCATGGGTTTTTCACGTGCGGGGTAGATATCTAATAAAATTATTTCATCAAAAGGAGTCAAACTCGCAGCAAATGCATCGCCAAAATCGTGTGTTCTGCTAAATAAATGGGGTTGAAAGACTACTAGATTTTTTTTGTTGGGATACATTTCTTTTACCGCTTGATATACAGCATTTATTTCAGAAGGATGGTGTGCATAATCATCTATCAACACTAAATTTTCGGTTTTAATTTTATAGGTAAAACGACGTTGTACTCCTTTAAAATTAAATAAAGCTTCAGGCATGCCGCTGGTTGGGGAACCAAGACAAATTGCCATGCCCAAAGCTAGAGTAGCATTAAAGAGGTTGTGACGCCCTGGGAGGTTAAGTATTAAATTTTCAAGTTTTATATGTGGTGTTTTTAAGTCAAACACATAACTGCCGTTTTCAATTCGAACATTTTGTGCTTCATAATCAGAATTATCTTCAATTCCTACTGTTTTTCCACAAAGTGGCAATCCTTTTTTATGTAATAAAAATTCTTTGTTAGGTACTAAATTTGCAAAAGATGTAAAAGCCTGAATAAGATGTGCTTCGTCACCATAGATATCTAAATGATCTGGATCCATGGAAGTTATTCCGGCGATATAAGGATTTAATTGTAAAAAAGAACGATCAAATTCATCTGCTTCTACAACGGTAATTTTGCTTCCATTTAAAATTAAATTAGAATTGTAATTTTCAGATACACCTCCTAGAAAAACGGTCACTTCTTCATGTGCACTTGCAAGTAAATGTCCAAGAATAGCTGTTGAAGTAGTTTTTCCGTGTGTTCCTGCTATTGCGAGACATTTGGTTTGTTTGGTTATTAATCCTAAAACAGCTGCCCTTTTCATCATTACAAATTCTTGATTTTTAAAGCCGTTTAATAGCAAGCTTTCAACAGGGATAGCAGGAGTGTAAACCACTAAGGTATTTTTATTTGGCAAGGCATTTACAATAGAAATGTCTTCGTGAAAATGAATAGTAATTCCCTCATTTTCTAAAGCCTTGGTAATTTCAGACGGTGTTTTGTCATAACCGGAAACCACTTTACCTTTAGTATTAAAATATCTAGCGAGCGCACTCATACCGATACCTCCGATACCTATAAAGTATATGTTTTGTATGTTTTCCAGTGTTTTCATTTATTGTTTTTGTAAAAGCTTTTCCACTTCATCAGCAATAGCTTTTGTAGCATTATGTGCTGCTAATTTTTTTATGTTTTGCGAGAGTATTTTTTGTTTTTCTTCTGAATGTATTAATTCCGTAAATATTTTTTCAAATTGTGTTTCTAAATTTTTTTCCTCTATTAAAATGGCTGCATTTTCTTGAACGATAGCTAAAGCATTTTTCTTTTGGTGATCCTCTGCCACGTTAGGTGACGGGATAAAGATTACCGGTTTTCCAACCATAGATAATTCAGACACCGATAAAGCTCCGGCTCTTGAAATGACAATATCAGCAACAGCATAGGCCAGGTCCATTTTATAAATAAAATCGTGCACTTGAACATCAAAAATTTCATGGTGTTTTTTGTAATTTTCAAAATAAAAGGAGCCAGTTTGCCAAAGCACTTGCATCTCGTTTTCTTTGAAAAACCCCAATGAATTTGCTATAAACTCGTTAATTGCTTTAGCACCAAGGCTTCCGCCTAAAACTAAAAGGGTTTTTTTATCTTTTCTAAGTTGAAAAAAATGTTGTCCTTCTTCTTTTTTGGATGCAATTTCAATAATATCCTCGCGTACTGGGTTTCCTGTTAGTACCAATTTTTCTGTTGGAAAATATTTTTCCATACCCTTATATGCCACGCAGATAGTATTTACCTTTTTTGACAGCCATTTATTAGCAACACCAGCGTAAGAATTCTGTTCTTGAATTAAACAAGGAATTTTTTTTAGAGATGCAACGCGTAATAAAGGTGCACTAGCATAGCCTCCTGTGCCAATTACCACATCTGGATTAAAGGCTTTAATAATTTTTTTAGCTCGAGCCAAACTATGCAATAATTTAAATGGAAACATTAGGTTTCTTCGTGACAGATTACGCTGAATACCCGCTATCCACAATCCTTCTATTTCATATCCAGCTTTAGGCACTTTTTGCATTTCCATACGATCTTGAGCACCAACAAACAAAAAGCAGGCTTGGGGGTGCCGTGCCTTTAGCTCGTTAGCAATAGCTATTGCCGGATAGATATGCCCTCCGGTTCCTCCACCTGATAGTATGAATTTATATGGTTTCACTTAATATATCTAAAGGATTTTCTTCCTCTTTTTCTTTTTTGATTTCTTCTCTTTTAGCGCTAACGCTTAATATGATTCCTAATGCCAAACATGTCATCCAAATAGAGGAGCCACCGCTGCTTATTAGGGGTAATGTTTGTCCAGTAACCGGAAATAATTCTACCGCAACTCCCATATTAATTAAAGCCTGAAAAACAATTGGAAGACCTGCACCTATAACTAGCAGTTTTCCAAAAGCAGAGGTAGATTTATACACAATAATTACTAAACGAAACAACAACCATAAATACAAAGACATTAAGAAAATAGCTCCTATAAGACCCCATTCTTCGACAATTATAGCATAAATAAAATCAGAAGACGATTGTGGCAAAAAGTTTTTTTGTACACTTTTTCCTGGACCCAGACCGGCAATACCTCCTGTGGCAATTGCAATTTTGGCTTTTTCAATTTGATAACCTTCCTCAATATTATCTTTATCTGTAAATTTTTCTACTCTACTTATCCAAGTGTCCACTCTATTTGGAAACAAATCTGGCAAGGCCTTAGCTGCTAGTACAAAAAACAACAACATAATGGTACCTGCTCCTAAAATAATACCTAGATACTTCATAGGGTATCCTCCTAAAAAAACAAGTACGATAACCATGGAAAAAATAATAGCAGTTGTAGAAAAATTTGCAGGCAAAATAAGTGCTAAAACCACAAAAACAGGCAACCAAAGCGGAAGTAAAGTTTCTTTAAACGTGATGATTTTGTTTTGTATTTTCGAGAGATATCTAGCCACATAAACCATCAAAACTACCATAGCTAAGGTGGAGGTTTGGAAAGTAAAACCTACAAGTGGAATTTGTATCCATCTACTGGCATTAGAGCCTTGTATGGTTGTGCCTTCTGCCATAGTGAATACTAACAACAAAACTACAATGGGCAGTCCTATTATAGATAACCCCCTAAAGTAATTATAGGGTATTTTATGAACCCCATAAAGAATTCCAAAACCTAAGCTAAGATGCACTAAATGTTTAAGAAGATAGCTTATTGTATTTCCATTTCCATATAAATAGGCTAAATTACTACTAGAACTATAAACAGGTAAAAAGGAAAATAAAGCCAATAAGCCAGCTATGGCCCATATTGCTTTGTCTCCTTCTATTTTATTTAAAATTCTATGCATGTTGTCTTTTTAAAAATGTTATAAATTTCTTACAGATTCTTTAAATTGCCGACCACGGTCTTCATAGTTTTCAAATAAATCAAAACTAGCACACGCTGGCGAAAGCAAAACGGTGTCGCCACGCTCTGCAACTCGATATGCAGCATTCACGGCATCTTGCATGGATTCAGTTTCTATCATTATGGGCACAACATTTCCGAATGCATCCATTATTTTTTTATTATCTATGCCTAGACAGATTATTGCTTTTACTTTTTCATTAACTAAAGGAAGTAACTCTTCATATAGATTTCCTTTATCTACACCCCCAACAATCCAAACAGTTGGTGATGTCATACTATCTAAGGCATAAAATGTGGCGTTTACATTGGTAGCTTTAGAGTCATTGATATAGGTTACGTTTTGAATTTTTAAAACGGTTTCTAACCGATGTTCTACCCCTTGAAAATTTTCCATACATTCTCTTATAGTCGCTTTTCTTATAGACAATAATTTAGCGACAGTAGATGCTGCCATTGCATTTTTTACATTGTGACTTCCTTGTAATCCTAAAATTTTTGTTGGCATTTTAAATTCGTTATTATCTATGGTTATTTTTATATTTTCTGATTCTAAGCTTGCTCCATTTTTAATTTTTTTGGAAATGGAAAATGGTAATTTTTGAGATTTAATAGGATGGTTTTTCAACCATTCTACTAACACTTCATCATCTGCGTCGTAGATAAAATAATCTTCTTCGGTTTGGTTTTCTGCAATTTTAAATTTAGAAGCTACATATTCCTCAAAATTGTAATTGTATCGATCTAAATGGTCAGGACTTATATTTGTTAAGACCGCAATATGTGGTTTAAAATCTACAATTCCATCTAATTGAAAACTGCTTAACTCTAGCACAAAAAAATCACGATTGTTCTTTGCCACCTGTCCTGCAAAGCTATCTCCAATGTTTCCAGCAAGGCCTACATTTAATCCACCCTGAGCTAACAAGTAATGAAGCCAGGTTGCTGTTGTGGTTTTTCCGTTGCTTCCTGTTATTCCTATTAAAATTGCATTGGTATATTGTGCAGCAAATTCAATTTCAGAAATTATGGGAATTCCTTTTTCCTTTAGTTGTTTTATTAAAAGAATGTTATCTGGAATGCCCGGGCTTTTCATTACAACATCTGCTTGAAAAATTGTAGCCTCAGTATGGCCTTCTTCCTCCCAGTTAATCTCATTATGTATAAGAACTTGTTTGTATTTTTCTTTGATTTTTTGTTTGTCTGAAACAAACACATCGTATCCTTTTTGTTTTCCTAAAAGTGCTGTGCCAACACCACTTTCGCCAGCGCCTAAAATTACCAATCGTTTCATCTATCTAATTTTCAATGTAACTATTGCCAAAACTGCTAATACAATTCCAACGATCCAAAATCGGGTAACGATTTTGCTTTCGTGAAATCCTTTTATTTGATAATGATGATGAATGGGTGACATTCTAAAAATGCGTCTTCCTTCGCCAAATTTTTTCTTGGTGTATTTAAACCATCCTACTTGCATGACCACGGAAAGTGTTTCTATAAAAAACACCCCACAAAGAATTGGAATTAAAAGTTCTTTTCTAACAGCAATAGCAATAACTGCAATAATGCCCCCTATGGTTAAACTTCCAGTGTCGCCCATAAAAACTTGCGCCGGATAGGTGTTATACCACAAAAATCCAATAAGAGCACCTACAAAGGCGGTAATGAAAATGGTCATTTCTCCGGTTCTTGGGATATACATAATATTAAGATATTCTGAAAAAATAATGTTACCCGAAACCCAAGCAAAAAGTCCTAAAGTCAAAACAATAATTGCTGAAGAGCCTGCTGCTAATCCATCAATACCATCCGTTAAATTGGCCCCATTTGAAACTGCTGTAATGATAAAAATCACGATAGGAATAAATAATAACCAAGCATATTTTAAATAATCTTTACCCATCCAACTAATTAAGAGCGAATAATCAAACTCATTATTTTTTACAAAAGGGATCGTGGTTACTAGTGCTTTGGTTTCATTATTTGCTATTTGTTGTGCGCTTAACGCTACTACTTGATACGACTTCTGTTTTGCCGGGCTATCCAGTTTTACGGTAATATCTGGGTGAAAATACATAGTAGCACCCACTACAATACCTAGAGCAACTTGACCAAACACTTTAAATTTTCCGGGCAGACCTTCTTTATTTTTTCTGGAAATTTTGATGTAATCGTCTATAAAGCCAATAATTCCCATCCAAATAGTGGTAAAAATCAATAGGATAACATAAATATTATCAAGTTTTGCGAATAATAAAACTGGAATTAACGTGGCTAAAATAATTATGACCCCTCCCATTGTAGGCGTTCCCGCTTTTTCATTTTGTCCTTCTAAACCTAAGTCTCTAACTGTTTCTCCTATTTGTTTTCTTCTTAAATAGTTAATTATTTTCTTGCCATAAATCGTTGCAATGAATAAAGAGAGTATAATGGCTAAAGCAGACCTAAAGGAAATGAACTGAAAAAGCCCAGTTCCCGGGAGGTTGTAGTTTTGGTCTAAATATTCAAACAAGTAATACAGCATTTGTTATTTGTCTAATTGTTTTAATAATTGAGTTACAGTTTCAAAATCATCAAAGTGAAACCGTTTTCCTTTAATTTCCTGATAGGTTTCATGACCTTTTCCTGCAATGAGGATAATATCATTGTTATCGGCTAGTTGGCAAGCGGTTTTTATAGCTTGTTTTCTATCTGTAATCGACATTGTTTTTTTATAATTTTGTGGCTCTACCCCTTTTTCAATTTCTTCTATAATTGTATCTGGATTTTCATTTCTTGGGTTGTCACTTGTAAAAATTGTTTTCGTGCTTAATGCAGAAGCTATGTATCCCATTATTGGGCGTTTACTTTTATCTCTGTTTCCTCCACAGCCCACTACGGTTATAATGGTTTCACTTCCTGTGCAGATGCTATTGATGGTTTCTAATACATTTTTTAACGCGTCAGGAGTATGTGCATAATCAACAATTGTTGTAATATTGTTTTTAGAAATTTGATATTGAAACCTTCCGCTTACGCTTTCTAGTTCACTTACTAATCGAAGAATCTCCAATTCTTCCATACCTAAAATGGAAGCCACTCCGTAAATTGCCAAAACATTATAGGCATTAAATTTTCCTATGAGTTTAGACCACACCTCCTTATTGTTAATTTTTAGAAGTAACCCGCTAAATTGATTTTCTAAAATCTGCGCTCTAAAATTTGCCTCTGTTTGTAAAGCGTAGGTATATTTCTTTGCTTTTGAATTTTGAAGCATTACCAATCCATTTTTATCATCTTCGTTCACCAATGCAAAAGCGGTTTTAGGCAAATAATCAAAAAATGTTTTTTTCACATCTCTGTATTCTGCAAAGGTGTTGTGATAATCCAAATGGTCCTGTGTAAGGTTTGTAAAAACCCCTCCCGAAAATTGCAGGGCTTCTGTGCGTTTTTGGTGAATGCCGTGAGAGCTCACTTCCATAAAGCAATATTTTACATCTTGAAGTGCCATTTCACCTAAATAGTAATTGATAGTTATAGAATCTGGTGTGGTATGGGTAGCTGGGAATTCCTGCTCATCTACTATAATTTTTACCGTTGAAAGCAGCCCTACTTTGTAGCCTGCATTTTTAAATAATTGGTATAAAAGTGTTGCAACAGTGGTTTTTCCATTAGTACCTGTTATGCCAATAAGTTTTAATTTTTGGGAAGGATTCCCAAAAAAATTAGAAGCCATAATGGCTAATGCTATTTTTGAATCTTCTACTTGTATGTAAGTAATGCCATTTATAATTTTTTCTGGAAGGTCTTCACAAATTACCGCTAAAGCACCTTGATTAACAGCCATTTTTATAAATTCGTGCCCATTAGAAGCTGTTCCTTTAATAGCCACAAAACAGTCATTCAAAGAGACCTTTCTGGAATCAAATTCTAGGTTGTTGATAGAAACATCGGTGTTTCCAACAACAGCATTCAAGGTGACTTTATAAAGGATGTCTCTTAAATTCATGAAGAAAGTTCTAATAAAATTTGTTTTCCTTTTTCCAATTTTTCTCCTTCCGGAAGGGATTGAGATTTCACGTTACCGTTGCCAATAATTCGCACTTTAAGTCCTATGTTTTCTAGGAGTGAAACGGCATCCATTCCAGTCATTCCTTTAACATTGGGAACCACTGAATATGTTTTTTGTGCATTTGTAAAATAGCTGTCAAAATCTTTTTCAACGGCAGCTTGCAATACTTCCAGATTACTAACCTCATCTACATTTGGCGAATCGATATATATTTTTTGGGCTATACTTTTAAAAACAGGGCCCGCCACATCTGCTCCGTAAAAACCAGTGCTTACTTTTGGCTTATGAATAATTACTATACACGAATATTTTGGATTCTCTGCTGGAAAATACCCTGCAAAAGAAGAAATATATCGAGGGTTAGAGGCCCAATCTGGCATCCAATATTCCACACGTGCAGTACCTGTTTTTCCCGCCATAGAAAAATTTGGCGAATACAAACTTTTGCCGGTACCTCTTATCACAATATTTTTAAGAACCTCCTGTGTTTTTTTTATGGTTTCCATAGATACCATTTGTGGATCGATTATTTCTTTATCAAATTTGTATATTTCTTTATTCCAAGCTTTTACTTCTTTTATAAAACGTGGTTTTACCATCACACCATCATTAGCAATAGCGTTATAAAAGGTAAGTGTTTGAAGTGGCGTTATAGATACTCCATAACCATAGGCCATAGAAGGCAATGCATTTTTACTCCAGCCGGTTTTGTCTGAAGGGTGAGGTATTTTAGGTTTTCCTTCTCCTTTTATTGGTAATCCAATCTGCTCATTTAGATGCATGCTCTGTAATAATTCTACAAAGTGTTTTGGGTTTTTACTATAGTTATCATCAATAAGTTTAGCTAATCCTATATTTGAAGAAACTTCTAGTGCTTTGGCAGCAGAAATTTTTCCGTTACCTCCTCTTCTAGAATCTCCGATACTTTTTCCGTAAAAAATATGTCTTCCATTTCCGGTGTCTACAACTGTTCCTGTGTCAATTACCTTATCTTCTAAAGCAGCTACAAAAGCCATTAATTTAAAGGTAGAACCAGGTTCGTGGGATTCTCCAATGGCATAATTTAATTTTTCATAATAATTTCCGTCTACAGTTCTTCCCAAATTTGCCACGGCCTTAATTTCGCCAGTTTTAGTTTCCATAACAATGACTGTTCCATGGTCAGCGTCATATTTTTCTAATTGTTTTAAGAGTGCATGATGGGCAATATCTTGAATATTAATATTTATAGTTGAAATAACATCATAACCGTCCTGAGGTTCTACTTCGTTTTCATCATAAATTGGTTTCCATTGTCCTTGTGCAATTTTTTGTTTGAGGCGTCTGCCGTCAATTCCCTGTAGGTATTCACTAAAAGCCCCTTCTAAACCTACCCTTGTTGTAAAACCATTTTCATCAATTCGTTCATAGCCTACAATTCGTTCAGCAATTTTACCAATAGGATGTTCTCTAAATGTAGATTGTTCAACGATAATTCCTCCTTTATAAGGGCCTAGGTTAAATAAAGGGAAGGTTTTTACTTCCATATAATCCGAATAACCTAGTTTTCTTAATAAAAGTAAGTATCTGTTTTGTGTAGCTCTCGCATTTCGCAAAATGGATTCATACTGTGAGGCTTTCTTTCCAAATTTTTCAGAAAGTGCCTCAGAAAGGGGGGCAACATATTTTTCAAAATTTTCGCTGCTTACAGTAACCGCATCAAAACGTATGTCATATCTAGGCACCGAAGTGGCTAGTAAGCTTCCGTCATCAGCATATACATTACCTCGGTTTGCTGGAATAATAAAGTTTTTTGTGGTATTTTTTTTTGCTAATTCGCGGTATTTATCTCCTTCCACAAATTGAATATCTGCCAACTTAAATAGAACAGCTATCGCAAAGAGGAACAAACATCCTGCGATAATATAGAGGCGGTTTAATATATTCTTTTCTTGAATAGCCACTTTTATTCTTTTTTATGTATTATTCTAATTTTATGAGGAGGATTAATGGATGGTTTTAGTCCTTTACCATCTAAAGAAGCGATTACTTTACTTTCCATTTTAACTTTCATTAATTTGGATCGAACATCAACAAACTCGCTACGTAATTCTTTAACCTGTGTATTTAATTTTGAAATTTTATGAACTTTTTTATCTGCACTATGTGCACTTGAAATCATAACCAAAGCCAAAAGAGAAAGAAAGATGATGAATCTCCAATTTTTGAAAGCATCTTCACTTACTAAAAATTTTCCTTTTAATATTTGATATATTTTCTGTTTCATTTTTTAATTTTTAAATATGGGTTGGAAGCCTTTTCACTATATTGACTTTTTTTTAAATTCGTTCAGCAATTCGCAGCTTTGCACTTCGCGCCCTACTATTTTGTTTTATTTCTTCTTTTGTGGGAATTAATAACCCTCCTATTTTTTTAAAGGGCACATCTATATTGCCAAAAACATCTTTTTCAGGCTCTCCTTCAAAAAGACCACTTCTTATAAAGCGTTTTACCAATCTATCTTCTAAAGAGTGATAAGAAATAAGGCTCAACCTTCCGCCCACATCGAGTAACTCTGTGGTTTGTAATAAAAACTCTTTAAGCGCTTGTATTTCTTGATTCACCTCAATGCGAATTGCCTGATATATTTGTGCTAAAATTTTATTTTCTCTATGCATTGGTAAAAATTTTCCTAATGCGCTTTTTAGCTGTTCACTAGTTTTTATGGGATCTTCTTGTCTTTTTTCTACAATTATTTTAGCCATTCCCTTTGCCGCTTGAAGCTCACCATAATTCCAAAACACCTCTTGTAAATCCTTCTCGCTATATTGATTTACTACCTGATATGCTGAAACTGCGCTTTTTTGATTCATTCGCATATCTAAGTTTGCTTCAAATCGTGTGGAAAAACCTCTTTCAGCAACATCAAACTGATGCGAAGAAACCCCGAAATCGCCTAAAACACCATCTACTTTTGTAATTCCATAAAGGCGTAAAAACCGTTTTAAATGGCGAAAATTTTGATGGATAAGTACAAATCTATCGTCCTGAATTGTGTTTTCTAAAGCATCTGCATCTTGATCAAAAGCAAAAAGCTTTCCCTGCTCTCCTAGAGCATTTAATATTTTTTGAGAATGACCCCCACCGCCAAAAGTTACATCTACATAAATACCATTTGGTTTTATGTGAAGTCCTTTTACAGATTCCTGTAACAATACTGGATTATGATACATCATTGTCATCCTTACTTTTATCTCCCATTACTTCTTCAGCCAAATCAGCAAAGTCATTAGCGGCATCGTCTATGGCTTTTTCATAATTGTTTTTATCCCAAATTTCTATAATGCTAATTGCTGATGAAAGCACTAAATCTTTCTGAATACCCGCAAAAGCAACTAAATCTTTCGGAATTAACAATCTTCCTGTAGTGTCTAATTCAATCACCTTAACACCTGCAGTAAAGCGTCTTACAAAATCATTATTTTTTCGATTAAAACGATTTAGTTTGTTAACATTTTGCATCAACTTTTCCCACTCCTCCATTGGGTATAACTCCAGACAGGGCTGAAAAACAGAACGTTTTAACACAAAACCTTTTTCTAACATAGACGACAATTGTTTTTGCAACACAGAAGGCAGCATCACACGTCCTTTTACGTCTGCTTTACATTCAAATGTCCCTATTAGATTATGCATCTTGTACTAATTGGTTTCGTTTATAACCTCAAATATATTTAAATTTTACCACATTTTACCACATTTTACCACATTGTTAATAAATTTTAGTAAATAGGCAATGGTTTTATATATAATCACTTATAAAACTATTAGAGATAGAAAGCGCTCATTGTGAATAACTTTAAATTTTTTAGATAATATTTTAGGAAATAATTCTTTCAAAACTCCTTAAAATGAAAAATTATTTATAACATTGAAATGGTTATATTTGCTAAAGTAAAAGCTACCTATTTTATGATTAAAAACTTAAAAAAAGAAGGGAAATTCAGCTATTTTGAAATAGGTGAAGGTAAACCAATCATTATACTTCATGGCTTGATGGGAGGATTGAGTAATTTTGATTCTGTTACTAGTTTTTTTGCAAACAAAGGGTACAGAGTAATACTTCCTGAGCTTCCAATCTATTCCCTACCTTTGTTAAAAACAAACGTAAAAAATATTGCCAATTACGTGAGGGATTTTATTGAATTCAAAAAACTAGGAAAAGTAATTCTCCTAGGCAATTCCTTAGGAGGACATATTGCTCTTTTATGTACAAAACTTTATCCCGAAAAAATTGAAGCACTTGTTATTACTGGTAGTTCAGGATTATATGAAAGTGCAATGGGCGAGAGTTACCCCAAAAGAGGCGACTATGAATACATCAAATTAAAGGCGCAAGGCGTATTTTTTGACCCCGCCATTGCAACAAAAGAAATTGTAGATGAAGTATATACTACAGTTAACGATAGAACAAAATTAATTAGAACCCTTGCTATTGCTAAAAGTGCTATACGACACAATATGTCCAAAGACTTACCAAAAATGCAAACTCCTACCTGCATTATTTGGGGAAAAAACGATGGGGTTACCCCTCCAGATGTAGCAAAAGAATTTAACGAGTTATTACCCGATTCTGAATTATTCTGGATTGATAAATGTGGACATGCTGCTATGATGGAACATCCAGATGAATTTAATATTCTACTTGATAAGTGGCTTACTAAAAGAGGTATTTAATCCGCTTATTTTCTCTTAACGACTTAAATAATAAAATAAAAAGCATGCAAATAAAATCGGCTGAATTTTTAATGAGCAACAGCGAAGTTACGAAATGTCCTGCCAACCGAATTCCAGAATATGCTTTTATTGGTCGTTCTAATGTGGGGAAATCCTCGCTTATCAACATGTTAATGTTGCGAAAAGGACTAGCAAAAACCTCCGGAAGGCCCGGAAAAACACAATTAATAAATCATTTTCTGATTAACAAAAACTGGCATTTGGTAGATTTGCCTGGCTATGGGTATGCGCGAGTATCTAAAAGCAGTAAAAGAACCTTTCAAAAGTTTATTACCGATTATTTCTTACAACGTGAACAACTTGTTTGTGCCTTTGTATTGATTGATAGCAGACACGAGCCACAAGCTGTGGACTTAGAATTTCTAGAATGGATGGGAGAGAATGATATACCTTTTGGGATTGTTTTTACCAAAGCAGACAAAGTAAAACCCAAGGCTTTAGAAAGAAACATAGACATCTATAAAGCAAAACTTTTAGAGACTTGGACAGAAATGCCTAACTATTTCATCACCTCAGCCTCAAACAACTTAGGGCGTGAAGAATTATTAGGTTACATTGGCGATATCAACAAAAATTTTAAAGAATCTTAATCGCTTTTCATTCTCTCCACAATTAATTGAATAAGTGCATCTGCATTTTTCATCGCATTCAATTCTTTGGTATGTATAAAAATTTCTAAAGTATTTGCTGTATCTAAAAGCACTATTGGAAAGGTAAATTTATGTCCAAATTTTGAGGCGTATTTCTTTTTAAATTCGTCCAAATGCAAAAATTCCATGGGAGTTTCACTAGTTTCTCTAAATCTTTTCCAGACTTTATTTTCCTTAAAAATACCATAAGTAATATCACACAAATTACAAGCATACGTCTTAGGACTTACTACTTTATGCAGTGCATCTATATATCCATTCATCTTGCCTGAATTAGCGTTGTAAACAAAAAGAAGTTTTTGCATAATACCTTATTTTTTAATTTCCAGTTTTTCAGCAAAATAATCTGTAAAATCACGCATGGTGGCGCTCATTTTTTCATCGTTAGTAGCTCGTTGATAGGTATCTGCCATAGCATGTAAGGTTTGATGAAAGAAAATTTTCATTTCATCCACTGGCATATCTTTAGTCCAAAGATCCATTCGAAGCGACTCTTTTGCCTTGGCATCCCAAACCGAAAGCATGATGGCTTTGGTTTCCTGATGCAAAATACCTCCATCAGCAGCAGTCCAATACAATTTTTCAGGAATTTTGTTATCGTCGAGGGTTACATCAATTTCAATCGTTGATTTATGTGTTTTGGTCATTATTTACGTGGTTTAAATTTTGAGTTATTAAAGAGGTCTTCGGCGTTGGTTTTAAGTAATTGTTGTAATGAAATAGTATTATTTTTAGCATACGATCGTACAATTTGCCAACCCATATACTGACCCAATCGCCCGGGAGATTCATTGTCTAATTCCAAATAAAATTTTGAAAATGGCGCTGGATTTATGAATCTAGGACCTAATTGTGGATCTGAACTGTACAATAATTCTTTTTCTACAAAATACCTCCAAATTTCTGATTCATTTTCTTTAGCCCATTGTAATTCTGCTTCGGTATATCCTAAAATTCTATTTTCTTCAAAAAAAGGAAGTAGGGTTTCTTTTAAATAATTTATTTTACCAAAATACACCAAAGCCTCTAAAAAAGTTTTACTTGTGGGTATCGGGACAATCCTTTCAGCATAAGCCTCAGCAATGTTTGGCGTAAGCTGCTCTTGTGTAAAATTTTTAGATAAATATTGGGGTATGTCTGTATAAAAATAATGCTCTTTTCCTAAAAAATTATCTAGACCTATGATTAACAAACTATCAGTAACTACAATTTTATTTCGGTAATCCACATCCGAAATTACGGCAACAATCTTAGGCTCCTGAAACAAAGGAAAATAATATTTTAGATGTTGAAAAAGAGATTTTATTTCCTCTTCAATGGCGGAAAAATTTACAAAAACTTTATGTACTTCCGTTTGTAATTCTATCTGTAATGTATCTTTCATTTTCATTTCCCATATAGAATCTGCATATTTTTCTGGAAATAAATAGGGAAATTCCATTTTTAATTCCTGCAAACTTTCAGGAGTTGCTGCTGCAAACTTTTCGTCAAATCGCTCCACGACAACATGTACAGGTATCCGTTCTATTTCAGGATTAATTTTTTTGTCGGAAGTACAAGAAAAAAGAAGAAATAGTAGAAAGAGCAAGTAAAATAAATACTTCATTTGTGGTTTAATTCTATGGGTTGTCATTGCTTTAACGAAAGTATGTTTTATAAATTTTATATTTAGATTACTTTTGCAATGCAAATGTAGTACTTAACACTGTGAAAAACCACACTTATGCAAACAGAGAAAGTAATTAATTATATAGTAAACTGGTTAAAAGAGTATGCCATAAAAGCAAAAATGGAAGGTTTTGTAATTGGAATAAGTGGTGGCATAGATTCTGCCGTTGCTTCTGTGCTTTGTGCAAAAACTGGCTTGCCTACTTTATGTGTTGAAATTCCCATTTACCAGGATAAAAAACAAGTAAACAGAGGGCAACAACATATCCAAAGTTTACAAAAACAATATGCTAATGTAAATACGGTTTGCGTTGAATTATCCTCTGTTTTTGATGCCTTTAAAAAGCAAGTTCCTGTTATTGAAAATCAGAAATTAGTAGATTTATCTTTTGCAAATACACGGGCTAGACTTCGAATGACTACTTTGTATTATTTTGCCGGAATGCACCGACTTTTGGTTGTAGGAACAGGAAATAAAGTGGAAGATTTTGGTGTAGGTTTTTACACAAAATATGGCGACGGTGGTGTAGATTTGAGCCCCATAGCAGATTTAATGAAAAGTGAAGTGTATTTGCTAGGCAACTTCATGAATATTGTAGATTCTATTTTAACAGCAGCTCCTACAGACGGCTTATTTGGTGATGACCGAACAGATGAACAACAACTAGGCGCTTCCTACATTGAACTAGAATGGGCAATGCAATTTATTGAAACAAAAATACCGGAAGGCAACATTTCTGAAAGAGAAAAAGAGGTTTTGAAAATTTATAAAAAACTCAATTTTTCTAACCAACACAAAATGAAACCAATACCTATATGCAAAATTCCATCAAATTATAAATAGGTATTGTATTTTATCGATTATTCAGGGGTTTTAACGAAAAGAATATTTTACGTTGATGTAATTTAATACTTTTGGTTTTGTAGTATTATATTTACAAACATAGATTGTATTTCCTACAAAATTTTTAGTGATAAATTAATAATATAAAATGTCAACCTCACCCTTATGACCTCAATAATTATAGCAGACCATCACCCAATAGCCACAAAAGGCATTAGTTGTTTACTTAAGAAAAATCCAGAATATAAAATTGCAGATAAAGTAAACAACGGAGAAGAATTATTTAAATCCATACGAAAGCACCAGCCAGATGTATTAATTATGGAAATTGACATGCCACAAGTAAATGGCATAACTGTTTTAAGAACTATTAAAGCCGAATTTCCTGCTTTAAAAATATTAATTTACTCCTGCCATCCGGAGGAAATTTATGCGCTTCGCTCTATTAAATCCGGTGCTTCTGCTTACATTTCTAAAACCGCTTCTATAAAATTGCTGAAAAAAGCATTAAAAAAGGTAGCAAAAGGAGGTGTTTTCTTAAACGATGAATTAACAACTACTTTTACTAGCAGAAATGTGGGAGAAAGTAATGCATTAAACAGGTACAAAAAACTTTCTTCCAGAGAGATTGAAGTGCTAAATCTTTTGTCTAATGGCAAAAGAAATAAAGACATTGCCAATGCCTTAGAAATTAACGAAAAAACAGTAAGCACCTATAAGACAAGATTGCTTAAAAAGTTAAAAGTAGATAATTTAGCAGATTTGATTAACCAATCTAGAATGTTTCAATTTAGCTAAAACAGAATTTAAGTTATAGAAAATCTTAAAAAAAGTAGTCCTGTAAAAAGGCACTACTTTTTTTTATTTTTAAAATCTTCTAACCACAGTTTGTAATTCATTGGAAAGTTTTGTTCTTAGTTTTTGATAATCCATTATCAAGCGAATTATTTCTAGTTGTTCTGTTTCTTCCATTTCATTAATTCCTTGAGATAGATTATTTATTTTTGAAGAAATTAAATAATTTCTTAGGCTCAAAACGGTTTCCATTAATAACTGTGAAACAGCATCATTTTTTTGTTTCACATACACATCTTTTCGCTCCCAATCGTCTAGTTGGTATTTTCCATCTTCCATAAAAATATCGGTTACAATTTTTGCTTTTTCATTTTCTAATCGTTTTGCATACGCATTTATTTCAAAAGAAGTATCGTTTTGAAAATGGCCAATCACTTCAGAAAATAATTCTTGAAAAGTAGGATTTGCAAACTCCATTTCATCTTCTTGCAAATCGAGAAATAATTTTTGAAAAACTTTAATACTTTTTTCCTCCACTAATGAAATTTCTTTTCCGTGCTCATCAAATTTTAAAAAGGTTTCTTTAAAAACAGCTTCTTTATCCCCATAAAGAAAGAGTATTTCCATTATTTTATTTTCAATTTGCTTTTGAACATCAATTTTTTCAGAAAGTTCTGATTTTTTACTGACTATTTCAAAAGGCTCTTCTACCTGTTTTGTGACCTTAGAAGCCTCTTTACTGTTTTTAGAAATGAGTTGAGCCAAAGCATTAAAAAGCACAGCTTCTGAAATATCCATGATGCGTGAACATTCCTGTATATATATTTCTCTTTTTATTACATCCGGAATTTTAGAAATACTAGCTACCATATCTCTGATGGTATCTGCTTTTTTTATGGGATCGTTTTTGCTTTCGTTTATTAATACCGAAGCTTTAAAGTTAATAAAATCCTGAGCGTTTTCTTCTAAATAGGCCTTGAGCTGCTCTAAGGAGTTTTTTCTAGCAAAACTATCAGGGTCTTCGCCTTCCGGGAAAGTGCAAATTTTTACATTCATACCTTGCTCTAGAATCAAATCGACTCCGCGAAGTGAAGCGCGTAATCCTGCTGCATCGCCATCAAAAAGTAAGGTTATATTTTTTGTAAGCCTATTTATAAGTCTAATTTGTTCAGAGGTTAATGCAGTGCCTGAAGAGGAAACCACATTGTGTATGCCTGTTTGCGCAAACTGAATAACATCTGTATAACCTTCTACCAGAAAACAATTGTCTTCTTTAGCAATGGCTTGCTTGGCGTGAAAAATGCCATATAGCACTTTGCTTTTATGATACAAATCGCTTTCGGGTGAATTGAGATACTTTGCCGATTTTTTATCGTTGGTTAAAATTCTTCCACCAAAACCAAGGGTGCGACCGCTCATGCTATGTATAGGAAACATTACACGTCCTTTAAACCGGTCAAATTGTTTTGCATCTTTTACAATGGTCAATCCTGTTTTTTCTAAATATTCTAGTTTGTACCCATTTTTAATTGCTTCAAGTGTACAAGCATCCCAAGCATTTGGAGAATAGCCAAGTTGAAATTTTTCTATGGTTTCAGGCAAAAAGCCTCTTTCTTTAAAATAGGTAAGCCCAATTGCTTTTCCTTCTTCACTATTTAATAGGGTTTCATGGAAGTATTTTTTAGCAAAATCGCTAACCAAATACATACTCTCGCGCTCATCTGCCTGCTCTTTTTCTTCAGAAGATTGCTCGGTTTCTTCTATTTCTATGCCGTATTTTTTAGCTAAATATTTTATAGCTTCTGGATAGGTAAAATGCTCGTGTTCCATTAAAAAAGCAACCACATTTCCTCCTTTTCCACTGGAAAAATCTTTCCAGATTTGTTTTACAGGCGAAACCATAAAACTAGGGGAGCGCTCATCTGTAAATGGACTCAAGCCTTTATAATTACTTCCTGCTTTTTTTAGTTGAACAAAATCGCCAATGACCTCCTCAACGCGGGCAGTTTCAAATACATTGTCTATAGTGTTTTTTGAAATCAAGGATTTCTTTTATTAAGGAATTGTAAAAGTACTCAAATAAAGTAAAAAAGAAAACCTGCCTATTTTTTAAAACACGGCAGGTTTATATTTAATCCATATCAAACCGTACACCTAAAGAAATTGTTCTTTGCTCTAAAGGGTTGTTATTAAAAATGGTGTTCAAATCGTATTTTGCATACAACCCTACATTACTCCACCCTAAGTAGGTGCTCAAACCATACACAAGATTATTTGTATTAAAATCTTCTTTTGATTTTACTTTTCGTTTATTGCCCTCTTGTGTAAATTTCAATTTTTGACGGGTGCTTAAGTTGAAACCTGCATATCCTCCAATTCCAAATTTGAAATGGTTTTTTGTAGAATATCTGAAATAATCCTCATACTCTTTCTTTTTTGAGGAGCCAATTTCAAAATGAACTGGAAATACTAAATTGTCATATCTAAACTTTGATTTTTTTAAATTAAACGGAAATTCTTGAAGGGAAGTTTCATCTCCTTCATCTACAAAAACCCTATTTCCTGTGGGTTTTAGCCCGTTAAATTGAAATGAAAACCCGTATTTTACCCGCAACCAATTAGTGTTTTTAAAGACTCTAGTTTTCCAGGCCCAACCCAATTCGGCAAAACGGCTACCTCCAATTTTAAAATCACTATCCTCCAGAGATTCGCCTTTTGTAAGGGCATTATTAAAACCAAAAGCAAAAACAAAATCGCTTGTTGTACGGCGATCAAAAGGTCTTTTTTTTCTGAATTTGATACTCAAAATTTTTCCTTCATCAATAATACTGATGGAGTTTTTTTCATTATCATAACTTATTACTGTTTTATTTCTTTGGCTTAGTGCAAATTCATTTTCGAGAATGGCAATACGGTTTTCTATATTTAATGCGTGTTTTTGTGCAGCAAATTGTTTCAAGGTGTTTGCTTCTTCAGATGTAATTTCGTTATTTTCCAAACGCTTATTAATTTTTTCGACTTCATTTTTAAGCGCACTACGCTCTTCTTGAATTACGAGTTCTTTTTGTTGATCTATAACTAGTGTTTCCTTTTCTTGCGCTTGCAAAAGGTTGAAAGCAAACAATAGTGCCCATAAACTGAGATAAGCATAAACATTTTTCATAAGGGTTGATTTAGCATCCTTTACTGGCATCTCCTTGCGGAGATGCTCAATAAAAGATTGATTGATGAATGAATTTTAAGTTTGGTAAAGTTTTAATTGTTTCTGTTTGCAACGGCTTCTTTGGTTTTTAAGAAACCGTCTTTAAGCATTTCAAATATTCTCTCTCTAAAGGTTTGATCTAGCTCTTCTTCTACACTGTTTAATAAACTAAATGCAGTAATGCCAGCACTATTAGGGCTTGCCCGATTGTTTTTCCAGATTTTTGTGGCAGCTTCTAATAATAAAGAATCTACTTCTGCGTCGGTCAATGTGGTATTCTTCAAGTCTTGTTCGGCTATATTTGATAGGATTTCTTCTATTTTTTGGTTTATGTGTAACATTTCCTCTGGCATAGTTTTCTGTAACACCTCAACCTCCTCTAAAACAAGTAAAGGTGTGGTACTGTTTTCATTTTCTTGGCTTACAATAGCCTTTTTTGTAGTTTTTACTTTAGAAATTTTAACAGGATGGTTAACATATGTTTTTTTGGTAGTTTTTACATCGTTTGCTATTACTATTTGTTGTTTATTTTTAATGGGAGCTTCTTGATTTGTTTCAACTAGCATGGGCTTCTTTTGACTTGTTATATTGGTAAAAACAAGGCTTGCCACAAGGATTCCGGCAAGAATAGAAGCTGCTATTCCTATCGACCAAAAAGAAATGGTGCTTTTTTTGTCATTTGTATCTAATTGCTCCCTTAATTGCTCCCAACTTTTAGGCGAAGGCAAAATTTCTCTTTGTTCTAGTTTATTTTTTATTTGGGTATCTAATTTATTTAGTTCCATAACCTGTGGTGTTCTTTTGCATTAATTTTTCTTGTAACATTTTTCGTGCTTTATGTAACTGCGACCTAGAAGTACCTTCATTAATATCGAGCATTTTTGCAATTTCGTGATGTTTATATCCTTCTATGGCATACATTACAAATATGATTTTATAGCCTTCCGGAAGAGTGTCTATAGCATTTTGTATGTATTCTATATCCATTTTAGTCTGCATAAACTGTGGCTGTTCGTTTTCGTCTTCAAATGTAGAATCCTGAAAAGTGATGTTTGTTTTTTGTCGAAGAAAAGAAATAGACTCTCTTACCATGATTTTCCGAATCCATCCTTCAAAACTTCCTTGGTTCTTGAATTCATTAATATGCGTAAACACTTTAAAAAAACCATTGAGCATGGCTTCCTCAGCACATTGCAAGTCTTTTATATACATTCTACACACACTTAACATTTTTGGCGCATATAGCTGATAGAGCTCATGTTGTGCCTGCCTGTTATTATTAGTAGCTGCATTAATTAATGTAGTTTGGTTTTTATGGATGTTAATTATTTTCAATGGGTTTGCGTCTTCTATTTATATAGACGTTAAATTTAATGAAATAGTTGCCTGAGGAACAGATTATTTTTATTTTGGAAAGGACTATTTGGCTTTAACATACCAATTTGTGATAAAGCTATGCAGAAGGTGATTTTTTTATTAGGAATAGAAAATTATTTTTTTCGTTCTATCACGTAGTTCACCATTAACACCAAAGAATCTTTGTAAGGAGATTGTGGATAGTTGTCCAGTATTTGTAACGCTTCCTTTTGAAAGGATTTCATTTTAGAAACTGCATATTCTAAACCGCCTTTATTTTTAACAAAAGCAATCACTTCTTTTACGCGCTTATGATCCTTGTTATGATTTTTAATAGAATTAATTAGCCACTTTCTATCCTTTTCATCACAATGGTTTAAGGTGTAGATTAAAGGCAGTGTCATTTTTTGCTCTTTAATATCTATGCCTGTGGGTTTTCCTATTTTTTCATTGCCATAATCAAAAAGATCGTCTTTTATTTGGAAAGCCATACCTATGAGTTCCCCAAACTTACGCATACCTTCAACCACCTCATCCGTGGCGTTTACTGATTTTGCTCCCATAGCACAACAAGCTGCAATGAGTGTAGCTGTTTTTTGACGAATGATTTCATAATAGATTTCTTCGGTAATATCTAGTTTTCTGGCTTTTTCAATTTGTAAGAGTTCCCCCTCGCTCATTTCTCTAACGGCTACTGAAATGATTTGTAACAAGTCAAAATCGCCGTTATCAATAGAAAGCAAAAGCCCTTTTGAAAGTAAATAATCACCCACTAAAACAGCTATTTTATTTTTCCAGAGTGCATTGATGGAAAAAAAACCTCGTCTGCGGTTGCTATCATCCACCACATCGTCATGTACTAAAGTTGCGGTATGAATTAGTTCAATAACTGAGGCACCTCTATACGTGCGTTCTTCCACCTTGCTTTCGCTAGACACCATTTTTGCGATGAGAAAGACAAACATGGGCCGCATTTGCTTCCCTTTGCGGTTTACTACATAGTGTGTTATTCTATTGAGCAGGGAAACATTGGAAACCATAGAGTTAGTAAACTTTTTTTCAAAAAGCTCCATTTCCTGCTCAATAGGCAATTTTATCTGGGATACTACCTTCATGTAAAAGCAAAGATAAATAAAAATGTGGTGTTAAAAATAAGTTGTTGTTTTTGACAAATATTTAAAAAATAGTATCTTAACTAACTAAATTTAACCCTTAAAAACAAAATATTATGAAACAAATTACTTTTATAGCAGCTTTTTTGATACTATTTAGTTGCTCAGCACCCGAAAATGAGAATAATTTAATAGAATCTACAACTATAAATGAGGTTTATTTCGAAAAAACAAATATTGAAAATAACCAAACAAACTGGGAAAAAATTTCAGAAAAACTAAACATATTTATAAATAATAATCGTAATTCAAGTTCTCAATATTATTGCTCTGAAATTATGGGTGGATATTCTGGAGGCACATATGTAACAAGTGGCATTTTTTATCTAAATCATTATTATCAAGAAATTTTCGGTGACCCAAACATGAGGAATTCTGATATAGAAACTATGCTTAATAATAGATATAATACTCCGAATGCGGGTGGTACTTACTCTGAATATATTGAAATGCAATTTGATCTTTATGGCTTTAATGGTAATGTATACACAAATGTTATAAACACAAATAGAATTTTAAATGAAGTAAATTGTCTTATTATAAATGAAATTCAAAACACAAATAATCCACCAATGAGTAGTAAAAGACCCGACTATAATATAAATTTTTATTTAGATTATCTCTTATGTTGTGATGGGTATAGTTGCTGTGACCCATTTTTAAATGCAAGTGGATATATATATTGGGATTAATGTATTTTATACAAATTATTGATCAATTAAAAAATTATCTTCTACTAAGTAGGTAATTAGTTTAGCTTCATTAAAAGATGGTATTTATATAGCTAATGTTACTGCAAATGGACAAACCACCTCTTTTAAAGTGGTTAAAAGATAAAATATCCTTACCGCTTCGTCGCTGAAGCTATGAAGTGTAAGAGACCTAACCCTCTCCAAAGGAGAGGGAACTTGGTGTGGTTTGTTTTAAAAAAAGGCTTTTCATATTCTGAAAAGCCTTTTTTATTATCGAAGGGTTAATAACGCGTTTTAAACTTTATTGCTCTGTTAACAATAAAGAAAACATACCCTTATTTAATTCATAATTTTTTTGCTAATAAACAAGTGCATTTATCCTTATTTAATCTCCTTTTTAAAGGATGTTATTTTTGTTGTGAACATCCTTTGCATATCCATTTTTTAAGAGGCTGCTACAAAAATAAAACCGTCTGTTAAAAACAGGATTACCTCTTGTTAGATCCTTAAATTAGGCTATATTGCTCTCATAAATTAAATATTTTAAAATAAAAATTATGAAAAAAATTACTTTAATTACAGCTTTTTTGGTTGCATTTGGAATGAATGCTCAGATATTTTCTGATGATTTTGAAGACGAAGATATTTCTGATTGGGTTCAAATAGACGCTGATGGCGATGGTCAAGAATTCTTCTCTTATTTTCCTACCGGAAATCCTTCTGCAACAATGGCTTCAGCATCTTGGACAGCCGATACTGGAGCATTAACTCCTGATAATTACTCAGTTTCACAAGCAATTAATGTAACCGGAGCAAGTGGACTAATGTTATCTTATATGGTTGGTGGTCAAGACCCAGATTGGTCAGCAGAAAATTATACTGTGTATGTTTCTACCGGAAATACTATAGCTGATTTTCAAAACCCTGCCAATACAGTAAGTTATACTGAAAATTTAGGTGATGACCCTAATGCAGCTGGAGCATTAGTTAACAGAACTCTTGATGCTACTGCTCTTGATGGCGCAACGACTGTTTACATCGCTTTTAGACATCACGATGTTACTGACCAGTTTTACATCCATTTTGATGATGTTCAATTAGATGGTACACTAAGCACTGTAGATTCAAACATCAATGGATTTAACTATTTTTACTCTCCTCAAACTAAAAACTTGACAATTTCTGCAAATGATGCTTTTAGCAGCATTAAAATCTTTAATATTCTAGGTCAGGAAGTAATTGCTAAAAACCTATCAACTACTAAGGAAGTAATCAACCTTTCTTCTGTGAAAAATGGTGTTTATATTGCTAACGTTACAGCAAATGGACAAACTACTACTTTTAAACTTATCAAAAGATAAACTATCCTATACCTCTCCAAAAAAGAGAGAACTTGGTTTGTTTTAAAAAAGGCTTTTCAGAATATGAAAAGCCTTTTTTTTTATTGCTTATTTGCCAATTGCCCGCAAGCGGCATCAATATCCTTACCGCGACTTCTTCTAACTGTTACCGGAATACCTCTGTGCTCTAAAGCCGCAATATAATTGTCAATGGCTTTAGTACTTGCTTGTTTAAAAGCTTCTTCGCCTATGGGGTTGTACTCAATAAGATTTACTTTACAGGGCACGTAGCTACAAAATTGTACCAAAGCATCTATATCTTTCTGCCCGTCGTTTATATCTTTCCAAACCACATACTCATAAGAGATTCTGCTATTTGTTTTGGCATACCAATATTGAAGGGCTTCTTTTAAATCGATTAAAGTAAAATTTTCAGCAAATGGCATGATGGTTATTCTAGTTTCTTGTATGGCACTGTGCAGAGAAACTGCTAATTTAAATTTCACTTCGTCATCGGCTAGTTTCTTAATCATTTTAGGAACACCAGAAGTGGAAACTGTTATTCTTTTTGGCGACATACCAAGTCCATCTGGGGAGGTGATTTTTTCTATAGCTTTTAAAACATTGTTATAATTCATTAAAGGCTCTCCCATTCCCATAAAAACAATATTGGAGAGTGGTTTGTCAAAATACAATCTGCTCTCTCTATCTATGGCAACAACTTGGTCGTAAATTTCATCAGGATTTAGATTGCGCATTCTTTTCAATTTTGCCGTAGCACAAAATTTACAGTCTAAACTGCAGCCCACTTGCGAAGATACACAAGCAGTTGTTCTGCTTTTAGTGGGAATGAGCACCGATTCCACTATCAAATCGTCATGCAATTTTACGGCATTTTTTATGGTGCCATCTGCGCTTTTTTGAATTTGATCTACCTGGATATGGTTAATAACAAAATGGTCGGTTAAATGTTTTCTGGTTTCTTTTGAAAGATTTGTCATTTCTTCAAAGGTGTGTGCCCCTTTGTTCCAAAGCCATTCATACACTTGGTTTCCTCTAAAGGTTTTATCGCCTATATTTTCAAAAAAGGTTCTTAACTCATCTTTTGATAATGCTCTTATGTCTTTTTTCAATTCTTGCATGCTGCAAAAGTACTACAAATTTGAGGTTAATGCCACTAGATATTAAAAACAGAAAAAGTGCTTCTTTATGGGAAACACTTTTTGTGAGTAACCAAAAAATCGGAAACTTATTTTTTTACAACAATACGTTTTACCAAAGTGTTGTTTGAAGCTTTATCCTGCAACTGTAAAAAGTAAACGCCTTCAGAAAGAGCCTCTACAGAAATCGTATTGTTTACAAAAGGTAAGCTATTACTTGAAATTAATTGCCCTGTTATAGAATATAGTTGGTATGTAAGTTGTGTAGAATTATTGTTTGCCACAATTATAACTGTAGTAGCAGGGTTTGGAAAAATAGAAATTCTTCCTAGAAATTGAAAATCAGGAGTGTTCAAAATATCGATAGAGGTGGCACCTGTTCCTTGTGGGTCTAACCAGTTAGATAGTCGGGTATTATCGGTTGTGCCAAAATCCCACGAGGTAGCAAAACGACCGTAAAAATCAGGTTGTCCATTATCATTTGTGCCAACGCAAGCTGCAGCACCTCCTGCAAGCTGGCCTACGATTCTGCCGTTTTGGTCGAATAATGCAGAACCGGAGGAGCCTCCTTCGGTTACGCCTAAATCCCAATCGTTAATACGCCACATTTGCGCGGTGGGGTTACCATTAAAATTTAAATTTACTTTAAGCGGAGATTGATCATCTCTGCATACCTTCATAATATCACCCGCTGGGTGGTGAATTCCTACGGCAAACACAGGTATGTCTGTGTCGCTTCTGTTCCATCCCGCCCAAGTTAAATTCCATGCGGAAGGTAAATTAGCGTCAATATGAACTAGCATAACATCCGATTTTGAATTGTTTGCAAGTTTAGTTGCTCCACTGGTGGTTTGGTTAAAATTTCCGTTAGTACTGTTTGTTGTTGTGCCACAAGAAGGATTAGGGCTTACCCAATTAAATCGGAATGCCCAAACGGCGGTATTTCCATTATCGCAATGGTTAGCCGTTAAAAAGTAGGGTGCGTTATTATTATCGGTATTATTAATTAAGGTTCCGGAGCAAACGGATCCTCCTAGGATAAACATAGCTACAGATCTTTTTAAAACATTTTTAAGAGAATCAAAATCTTCACCCACTGAACAATCTACATCGTGGTTACAAGGTCCGGAATCGTTTAGTGCTTTTCCATCCATTTGGGTTTGTGATACTGAACGATATCCGTGAACTACTTTAGAAATTTGCAAGGAGCCATTACCAGATTCTGCTCTAGGCTCGTAATATTCTATCCAAATATTGTCTCCCTCAACAAACCAAGTGCCTAACTGTCTATCTTCTCTGTTTTGGGAAGAAGTATAGGCTCCAAGAAGGTCGGATCTTTCCTGATTATAAAAATACAAACTTGCTCCTGTGGGTAAAAAGAAATCACTAAACACAAAATTTAAAGTTTTTGCTCCATCTGAAACAATATTCAAACGCCAAATTCGATCTCCGTTGGGTAATTGGTCCCAAGTACCAGAAGTATTCATGGATAAGTTTACAGATAATTCAGTGCCAAAACGCCAAGGAATATCTCTTCTTAAATCGTTTATAGCATCTTCCGCTTGCAGCGATGTCAAATCAACTTCGGTCATTTGTACAGGAACTACGTTGTTGAGTTGGTTAAACTTCCAGCTCATAGGTTGTCCTTGATTGGTAACTTGTGCCGAGAGGTTTATAAAAAATAGTAAGAGAAAATACAGTGTAATTTTTTTCATTCATTCTGAATATTAAAATAATGCTTACTAAAGTAATTAATTTTATTGAAAATAAGCCTGAAAAAACCAAATTCCTCTTTAAAAAACTAATTGAAGAGGAATTTGGTTTAAAAAAAAATAATTAAAGAATAAGCATTGCGTCGCCATAGGAATAAAAACGGTACTTTTCCTTTATAGCCTCAGCATACGCTTTTTTTATGAAATCGTGACCCGCAAAAGCAGATACCATCATTAAAAGTGTAGATTTTGGTGTATGAAAATTCGTTATCATCATATTTGCGATACTAAATTCGTGAGGTGGAAAGATAAATTTATTGGTCCAACCAGAATATGCGTTTAGTGTATGATTTGAGGATACGCAGCTTTCAATGGAACGCATTACGGTGGTGCCTACCGCACAAATTTTTCTCTTGTCTTTGATGCCTTGGTTTACAATACTTGCACAATCTTCGCTCACCACTATTTCTTCAGAATCCATTTTATGTTTGGAAAGGTCTTCTACTTCCACAGGGCTAAAAGTGCCTAAACCCACATGTAAAGTAACTTCGGCAAAATTTACTCCTTTAATTTCCATTCGTTTAAGCAAGTGTTTTGAAAAGTGTAAACCTGCGGTAGGTGCTGCTACAGCTCCTTCATTTTTAGCATAAATGGTTTGGTATCTTTCTGCATCTTCGGGTTCTACCTCTCTGGAAATGTATTTTGGAAGTGGTGTTTCGCCTAATTCGGTTAATTTTTTTCTAAATTCTTCATAAGAGCCGTCAAATAAAAATCGAAGTGTTCTTCCTCTTGAGGTAGTGTTATCGATAACTTCAGCCACTAGGCTTTCGTCATCGCCAAAATATAGTTTATTTCCAATTCTAATTTTTCTGGCAGGATCTACTAAAACGTCCCAAAGTCTTGTTTCTGAATTAAGTTCGCGAAGCAAAAAAACCTCAATACGAGCTCCCGTTTTTTCTTTATTTCCATAAAGTCTTGCTGGAAAAACCTTAGTGTCATTTAAAATTAAAACATCATCTTCTTCAAAATAGTCAATCAAATCTTTAAACATTTTATGCTCGATGGTTTGCGTTTTTCTATTTAACACCATCAATCTAGATTCATCTCTATTTAATGTTGGGTATTCTGCTAATAATTCTTGAGGAAGTTCAAATTGAAAACTGGAAAGCTTCATACACTTTAGGTTTTTAGATTAGTTTTTTAAAGGCTGCAAATATACAACCTGTAAACAGGCGTTGTCAAGTAAAAAGGGATTTATTATTTAATAATAATTTGAACCCCTGCTTTTTGAAGGTCTAACCAGAATTTGGGATAGGATTTATCTACCACATTTGCGTCTTCAATGGTTAGTGTTTTTTTTAAAACTAAAGGAGCAAAAGCCATAGCCATTCGGTGGTCGTTATAGGTTTTTATAAAAACAGCTTTTTCTGAATACTCTTGCATTAGAAAACTGCTAGAAGCTAAGGTTAAACTTTCTTCAGAAATGGAAATAACTGCCCCCAATTTTTCAAGTTCTTTTTTTAGAGCTTCCAGTCTATCTGTTTCTTTTATTTTCAGGGTATGTAGACCTGTGAGATGGCAAGCAATTCCTAATCCAAAACAGGTTACTACAATCGTTTGTGCTAGATCCGGAGTGTTATGTAGAGCAAGGTTTAGGGTTTCCGTTTTTGGGTTTGTTGTTTTCTTTATAAGGATGTTATTTTTTTGGAATGTAGTTTGCACTCCAAAATTCTTATATATAGCAACTAAAGCGGCATCGCCTTGAAGGCTATTTTTTTTATAGATGGACAATGAAGTTTTTGTTTTCAATGGCGAAAGAGCAACAAAAGAGTAAAAATAAGAAGCCGATGACCAATCAGATTCTACGTGAACCGTTGTTGACAAGGAGGTTGTTTTATCTAGATAATCTATGGTTATTTTGTTATCTTTAAAGGTTGTTTTTACTCCAATTTGGTTTAGCAAATCTAAAGTCATTTGAATATACGGTTGGGAAGTTATTTTACCAACCAACTCTATTTCCATTCCATTTTTTAGCGAAGGAGCGATAAGGAGAAGGGCGGTGATAAACTGGCTACTTATTGCTGCATGAATACTCACTTTATTTTGAAAAATTTCTGTTCCAGTAATTTTCAAAGGTGGAAATCCTTCTTTTTCCAAATATTCAATTTGAGCGCCTAATTGGCTTAGTGCATTAACAAGCTCGCCAATGGGTCGTTGTTTCATTCTGTCAGAACCGGTTAATACGACTTCTCTATTTTTTTGTGTAGCAAAATAGGCGGTTAAAAATCGCATTGCGGTGCCTGCATGATGAATATCTATGGATTTCTCATTTAAAATTAAAGCATTCTGTAGTAAACGGGTGTCTTCACTTGTAGAAAGATTTTCAATTTTTATTTCTGGATAAATTGCTTGTAGAATTAATAAGCGATTGGATTCACTTTTAGAGCCACAAATTTGGATTTCAGAATAGGGATGTATGGCATTAGATTGCAAATGTACATTCATAGGTGAAAGACAAGTTATAAAAATAGGTATGGTAAAAGTACAACCCGTAAAGTAGATTCCCTATTTTAGTTTTTCGTTATTTTGGTGTCGGTCGTGGTCGCGATTGGTTTTTTGTTCTAATTTTTTATCAAAAGCAGCTTGCAAATCAATGCCTGTTTGGTTTGCTAAACATAAAACAACAAAAACAACATCTGCAAGTTCTTCACCTAGGTCTTTGTTTTTATCGCTTTCTTTTTCGCTTTGTTCGCCATAGCGGCGTGCAATGATTCTGGCTACTTCACCAACTTCTTCCGTAAGTTGTGCCATATTGGTAAGTTCGTTAAAATAGCGAACACCATGTTGTTTTATCCAGGAATCTACTTCTAGTTGTGCGTGTTTTAGGTTCATTTTTTGAAGTAGATTTTACAATTTTACAAGCACTATTTTTTCGTTTTCTTTTTCTACTACTAATTTATAATATTCCTTTATTGCGCTGTAGTAAGCCGCTGGCAAAATTGAGGCTTTTATTTCCGATATAACGCGCAAATTTATGGTATTTTCCGTTGAAGAAATTAGATAGGTAAACTCTCCCAAATCATCAGGAAGTTTATAGGTGGCACTCTCGGGTGTCGATTCAATTTTATAGCCTTCCGGAATTTCAATTTGTAACCTAACCATATTTGCTGTAGGGTATGAAAAATCTATTGGATATTCTCTCTCTTCTGCTTTAAATGGGTTTTCAGTAGTAGCCATAAAAAATAAAGGTTGAAAATAAATTCTATCTCCTAAACCATCAAAGCTACTAGTTTTGTTGAAATTAAAATTTTCTATATATGGTTTTTCTGTTTCCTTTCTGTTTGAGATAGTAAGGTTACTTATTTCCATAGTATCGTAAAAGTTTTCAATAATTTCATTATAGGTTTTTTCGCTTTTTCCGGCTAAACTATTTCGTACATTTAAAGCAACCTGATTTGTATAGCTGTTTCTACAAACGCCATTTATAGTGCCTAGTGCATCCATTTTGACGTTTAAATCTGTAACTTTTCTGGAAAGCGTTTTTGGCGTTAAATCCACTTCCACAGAGCTGAAATCACTTCGTATAAGTCTTCCTACCCAATTCAAGGTTTTTTCAGTAAGGATGTTTGGTTCTGTAAATTCATTAGTTGCGTCCAGTAAAATTATTTCGTTATTTAGTTCAACTGCTGCTATTACATAATTAAATCCTTCTCTGGTAGGGAAATAGGCAATGCCGTTTGCTCTGGTACTAACCAATACTGGGTTTGCATTTAATCCTGCATAGCGAAGCATTCCTGTAAGCATTAAATTAATTTCTGCTACGTTACCTGTTCTTTGCGAATAGGCATTTTTAACTCCATCTTTAACAAGAACACCATATTTTTCATTCCATTTTACTTTTTGCTTTACAAAATCAAAAACCAATTTTATTTTTTCCAAATTATTTTGAGCTGTTTTTAATAATGGATCTAAATCTTGTTCAAAATACTTTCTCGTGTCTATTTCATTACCAAACCTACTGTGTTTGTAAATAGACTTTGCAACATCATCCCAAGAATGGGTATATGTTTCTAGAGAAGAACCCGGCATTTTTGTCCATTCTAACTCGTGTTTTATAGAATTTAAATAATTATCTATATTATTAACATATTCTTCATCTACTAGTTTTGGTAATTGGGAAACAGAATAAACCGTGGTTTCCAGGTTGAATTCTATTTGACCTCTTTCCGTTCTTAGAGAATTTGTATTGCCATAGCCACCTACTTTTGGATCGGTATCTGCTCGATAACTAATGAGTAGTTTTTCTCTTCTTGAAGTCTTAGTTTGTTTTAAAGGAATAAAGCCTTTGCTATATGCCCTGTAGTTCAGGTATTCGGGGATTTCAATGGTGTACTCTACATTAGCTACAGGAATTTTTTCTTGAAAGGTAAACTCTGGTAAAGAATTTATAAACGGCGAGGTTACTCTATAGGTAAACTCGATAACCGAGCCTTCTTTTACGTTGGGAAGTGTAAACTTGTAATACCGCCAAGATTCATCTATATCTTCTTCAAACTGTCCATCGCTTTTGAGCTTTTCTTTGTTTATTTTTCCGTTTTCTAGATTATATGTGAACGCTTTAATATTGGATATTTTTTCTTTATTACCTCCGCCGCTATCATACATTGGGATTTTTATAGTAGCATAGGCAAATCCTTCTTTTTTATAAATTTTTACTCTGGATTCTATTTCGTGTACGTAATACCATTTTTCTTCATAAATCATTTTAGTACTTCCTTTTTTATAAAGAACGGCAGCGATGGCAGAGGAATCTAAAGGATGAATTTGTTGTTTTAATTCGCTTTCAGATACTTTTCCAAAAATAAAATCCTGGGCAAATAAGGAACTACTCAATAGCAAAACTAAAAGGCACAATTGTTTCATGGTTTTTTATTTTTTAAGGGCTAATCACTACAATTTAACTAACACAATTTTTTCGGTTTCTTTTTCAACAATGGCTTTAAAATATTGTTTTAGTGCATCATAATAAAGTGCTGGTACCATAGTAAAATTAACATCTGAGGTAACCCGCAATTGGATACTGTTTCCAGTTTGTGAAATCATAAACCCATATTTTCCTAAACCGTCCGGAAGTTGTAAAGCTGCAGATTCTGGAATAGATTCCACAAGGTATCCATCAGGAATAGTGATGCTTATGGTATATGAATTTGAAGTAGGATATTTAAAATCTATGGGATATTCTCTGCTTTCAGCGGTAAAGGGATTCTTTAAAGTAGCTAAAAAAAACAGTAGATTGAAATATATTTTATCGCCTATTTTATCATAGGCATTACTTTTAGTGAATGTATAACTTTCTACAATTGGTTTGTAGGCGTCTTTTTGGTTTTGAATCGAGTACGCTTCGATATCCAAAGAAATAAATTGATTTTGCAATTGATCGATATAGGTTTTCTCTTCTACCTCAGTATATTGGTTTCTAAATTGTAACGCTAAATGATCAGTAAGTGTGTTTCTTATTTTTCCTTCTATACTTCCATTTTCGTTCAATTTTATGTCCATATTTATTACTTTTCTGGAAAGTTTTGTAGGCATTAAATTTACTTCTTCTGAGGTTTCATCACTACGCATCAAACGCCCAAACCAGTTTAAGGCGCGTTCGGGTAAAATATTTGGGCTGCTGTAGGTATTGGTAGCATCTAGCAATAAAGCACCTTCGGGAAGTTCAATGGCACTAACTACATAATTGAACCCATTTCGGGTGGGAAAAAGTGGAATGCCGTTTGATTTTGTGCTTACCAGCACTGGATTTGCTGTTAAACCGGCATACCGCAACATGGCGGTTAGCATTAGGTTAATTTCTGCTACATTCCCTGTTCTGTTTTTGTATGCGGTTTTTACGCCATCATTTGTGAAATAGCCATTATTGGTATTCCAAGACATTTTATTTTTTACAAATTCAAAAATAATAATTGCTTTTTCTAGGTTGGAGTTTACGCCTTCAAGAAGCGGGTTTAACTCTGCTTCAAAATAATTTTTTTGTGCCAACTCTTTTCCAAAACGATCATATTTGTATATGGTTTTAACTACATCTTCCCAGTTTTGAGCATATGTTTTTACTTCGGAATTTGGCATTTTTACTGCCTCTAATTCATGCCTAATCGAGGTTAAGTAGTTATCGATATTATTTACATATTCTTCTGCCACTAGTTTTGGAACATTGTTGGCGGTGTATTTAGTGGTTAACAAAGTATAATTTACAGTGCTATTTTGCGTTTTATGAGAGCCTAAAGCCGAAGTGCCTGCTCTTAGTTTTGGCACATAGGAAAACGTGAATTGGTTTACTTCTCTACTTTCTTCTCTTTGTAATTGAAAAAACCCTTTACTATAGGATTTATAGCCTAAATATTCGGGGATTTTTAAGGTGTATTCTGCAAAATTAACGGGTATATCTTCCTGAAAATAAAACTCTGGCAATCCGTTGATGTATGGGGATGTAATTTTATAGGTATATTCTAATACTGCACCTTCTTTTACATTAGGAAACGTAAATTTTTTATACCTCCAAAACTCATTATAATCTTCATCAAATATGGCGTCATTGCCTATTTTTTCTTTTTCTATTTTTCCATTTTGTAGCGTATAGGTAAATGCTTTAAAGTTAGAGAAAATCTCATTGCTTCCAACCCCAACTTGGTATATAGGCACTCTTACCGTAGCTTTGTCAAACCCTTCATTTTTATAAATTTTTATTCTGGCTTCTACTTCATACACATACAACCATGTATCGTTATATTCCATTTTGAGGGTTGCTTTTTTATACAAAACGGCTGCGGAGGCTTCGGGGTCTATAGGGTGAACTTCTTCCTTTATTTCTTCTTCTGACACCTTGCCAAAATCAAATCGTTGCGCGTACGTGGTGTTGTACATTAGGACGCACCATAAAATAAAAACACTTTTTTTCATTGTAATTACTTTTTAATTAGCACTATTTTTGCATTATCTTGAATGGCAGCATCACTTAAAAAGTTTCTGAAATTATCATATTCTTCTTTAGGATAAAGACCTTCTTTTACAAAAAACTTTCTACTATAGGTAATGCTATTATCTTCATTTTGATGTAATGATATCTCATATTCGCCAAACGAATTTTTTATGTTATTAATTTTTGGCATCGCCTCTATGGTGTATTCTTCTGGGTAATAGATGGTATAAATGCTTTCTTCAACAAATCCTCTTTTAATTTCTATGGGGGATTTTCTATCTTTATATCTATTGGGGATTTCTATGGTATTGTTGAATGCATTTAAAGTAAAAATTATCCGATTGCCTGCTTTTGATACATAATTATTGGCATCCAATTGCACATTTTCTATGAATTGAATTTGGTCTTTATTGTTTTCAAATTCAAAAGTATTAATGGTTATATTGTTGAGTTTGCTCCATCTCTTCTTATAATTTTTTAGGATATCTAGCTGATTAAAAGACGCTAGATATTGCCTACTATCATAAAAAGTGCCTTTGCTGGAAAGTTTTAGGTTAGATTTCAGATTGCCATCCTTGTCTAGTGTAAGTATTGCCTCTGTATTTTGGCTGTTATCTTCTTCAATATAGGATTTGGTTTTTACTATTTCACCACCTTCTGGTTTTACTACTAAAACATTTCTGTTATCGGTAAAATTTGCAATAAAACCAAAGGGTGTTTGCTGACTTGTGCATTCTAACCAAGTGTAGTTTTCATCGTTAGGAATAGCAAGAATGACATGGTTGCCTTGCTCAATGGACGGAAAATCATCTAAAAACCCAATTTGCTCATCACCTGATTCCACAACCGAATAATAGGAAGTAATTCCCACGGCATTCAGAAGTGCTTTTGTATAATTGGTTAATCCTTTACAATCACCATATTTAACTTTATCGACTTCAGCGGCTGTTATAGGTCGAAATCCGCCAATACCAATTTGAACACTAATATATCGGGTATTTTTTTGTACATACTCATAAACTATTTTTGCTTTTTCAATGGGGTCTTCGGTTTTGCTAGTAAGGTTTTTAATGTGTTCTATAGTGGCTTTTGGTAATTTATCTCTGCCTTCAATTAAATTGTCATAACACCATTTTCCAAATTCTTTCCAATTAGTGGCTTCGCCAGAATACCCATCATATTGAAAACTTGTTGGTGCAATATGTACCATAGGAGTCCTTTCTGAAAAATTTGGTGAATATTGTTCTGGCAGCAACGCTTTTAGGCTAGAAGATTCATAGTGTATTTTACCTGAAGTACTTTTATTGACGATACCATAACCCTCTATATTAGATTCTTTAATATTAAAATTTATAGTATTTGGATGATAGTTTACAACAAATAAGCTACTTTCGGAACTTAAATAATAATTAGATAAGAAATACCAATTAGAGATGTATAATGAATTTGAGGTGGCATATTCATAGAGTATTTCAAAAGTATATGGGTAACTTACGGGGGTATAGTCTAGGTATAAAACTCGGTCATCATTGTATAAACTTATACCATCAGAGGCACTTTTTTCTCTGAAGTCTTTCTTTTTGTATTTTTTTATTTGGATCCCGGCTGCATTATAAACAATGGCTTCTATGCTATTAATTTTTTTGAATTTATCAAATCCCACTGCGTCCTTTATAAATCTATCGCCCGATTTATTAAAAACCGTTACCGCTGCTCTTATACGATAAGACACTTCACTTTTTGATTTTACATGTACGACCATCTCATCCACTCGGGTCACTCCATTAGCATTTTCAGTAAGTTCTTTGGGAATATTGCTTATTGCAAAATCTGCTTTCTGTGAATATATTTGCGTAAAAACAAATAGAACGGTTATAGTAATAAATTTCATTAACAACTATTTAACATTTTCAAATATAAAAATTTTCACCAAAAAAAGGTAGAAAAAAGAATTTATTCTTTATTTTTTGTGTCTATTGAAATTGTAACCGGTCCATCATTGATTAGGGAAACTTGCATCATAGCACCAAAAATTCCAGTACTAATGGTTTTTCCTAAGTCACTCTCCATTTGAGTGATGAACATTTGATACAAGGGGATTGCTTCAAAAGGTTTAGCGGCTTTAATAAAAGAAGGGCGATTACCCTTTTTAGTAGATGCATGAAGTGTAAATTGGCTTACAACTAAAACTTCGCCACCTAAATCGAGCAGGGATTTGTTCATTGCCCCACTTTCATCCTCAAAGATACGAAGTTTTATTATTTTAGAGCATAACCACTGCACATCTTCCTGTGAATCTTCCTTTTCTATTCCCAATAAAACCAATATACCTTGATTTATTTCAGAAATTTTATCGTTATCTACGGTTACTGATGCTTGCTTAACTCTTTGTATTACAGCTCTCATTATGATTTTGCTTGTCTCTTCACCAAAGTAGATGGGAGGTTAATTTTAATTTTCTTGTTCCCAGATATCTGTTCTGTAATTTTCATCTTCGCCTTCTAAGAGTTGCATATAACTTCGGTAGCGAGACCAAGCGACTTCTTCTTTTTCTAATGCTTCTTTTACCGCACAATTAGGCTCGTGAACGTGCGAACAATTATGAAATTTACACAGTTGTTTTAATTTTAGAAATTCTGGAAAATAATCTGTTAGTTCTTCTTTTTCCATGTCCACAACCCCAAATCCTTTTACGCCAGGAGTATCTATGATTTTTGCATCGAAAGGCAAATCATACATTTCGGCAAATGTAGTGGTATGTTGCCCTTGCTGATGTTGCTCTGATATTTTTTTGGTTTTTATCGCAACTTTTGGGTCTAATGTATTAATCAAAGTGGACTTCCCTACACCGCTATGCCCAGCAAAGATGCTTACTTTGCCTTGCATCATTTTTTTTAAAACCTCTATATTTTCACCTGTTAACGCTGAAACACTAAGGCATTCATAACCTATTTTTTTGTAGGTTGCTGCTAAAAATTTAATTTCAAAAAGTTCCTCATTGGTGTAAGCATCTATTTTATTGAATAAAAGGATGGTTTTGATATGATAAGCCTCAGCGGTAACTAAAAACCGATCGATAAAGGAAGTAAATGTAGGCGGATTGTTTAAGGTAATTACCAGAAGTAATTGGTCAATATTTGAAGCAATGATATGTGTTTTTTTAGAAAGATTTACTGATTTTCTGACGATATAATTATCTCTTACATCAATGTCTGAAATAACCCCTTGGTTTTCTTTGCCTTTGGGGTCTAGCTGAAAAGATACTCGATCACCCACTGCAATAGGATTGGTACTTTTGATGCCACGAATTCTAAATTTTCCTTTTATTCGGCAATCGTAAAAAGTACCATTTTCCGCTTTTACGGTGTACCAACTTCCGGTAGATTTATATATGGTTCCTTTCATTATTGCTATTTAAGAATTCCCTTTTTGTTGTTGGTGCTGTATAGATTCTTGATGAATTGCTTTAAAAACGCGATCTATAAACTCTTCGCTTAAATTTTCTTCTTTGCCAATGGTATTCATTCTTTCAAGAACTTTATTCCATCGTTTCACTTGTAAAATAGCTACGTTATTTTGTTTTTTTAGTTCTCCTATGGAATCTACAATTTTCATTCTTTTGCCCATCGTTGCCATTAATTGCGAGTCTATCAAATCAATTTGTGTACGCAAGGTATTTAATTTGTTTTTAAATTCAAGAGCGTCGCCTTCTTCCTTTCTTATTTTTAAATCCACAGTAATTTGCGCCAGTGTTTCTGGAGTAATTTGTTGGTCAGCATCACTCCAAGCATTGTCAGGGTCAAAATGGGTTTCAACCATGAAACCGTCATAGTTTAAATCTAATGCCGTTTGGCACAAGTTAAAAATAATATCTCTTCTGCCGCCAATATGAGACGGGTCTAATAAAAGAGGTAAATCTGGAAAACGGCTTTGCAAATCAATAGGTATTTGCCACTCAGGATTATTGCGATATCTGGTTTTTTCATAAGTAGAAAATCCACGATGAATTACCCCTAAGTTTTTAATATCGGCATGGTATAAACGCTCTACAGCGCCAAGCCAAAGCGACAAATCTGGATTTACTGGATTTTTGACTAACACAATTTTATCGGTGCCTTGCAGCGCATTGGCAATTTCCTGAACAATAAACGGGCTTACGGTACTTCTGGCACCAATCCATAATATGTCGATTCCTGCTTGTAGTGCTAAATCTACATGGGCTTTGTTTGCCACTTCGGTGGCTAGAAGCAATCCTGTTTCCTCCTTAGCACGTTGCATCCATTTGAGCCCAATAGCCCCAACCCCTTCAAAATTTCCAGGCCTTGTGCGTGGTTTCCAAATTCCGGCACGCATTACTGTAGCATCAGTTTTTTTTAGCTGATGCGCAATTTTTAAAACTTGTTCTTCTGTTTCAGCGCTGCAAGGACCGGCAATTACTAATGGATGGTTCAGACCGAAATCTTTTAACCATTTTCCATAGATTTTTGAATTTTTCATTGTTGAATTCTTCATTTACACCATTTTCATACTAAAAAATAAAAGCTCCAATCGGAGCTAAAAAATGAAAGTCTTTCATTTTAAGGAATACACCGATTGCCCTTCACTTAAGAAGTTGCCACCAACACTTTTTATTTTTTTTGTAATTTTTCATAAAGCAGCACAAAGTTACAATATTTCTTTCAGTAAAATAGTTAGCTATTGCAGCTATTGCATTAAATTTGAAAAAAAGAAAAAAATGTCTATTGAAGTTACAAACATTTCAAAATATTACGGGCTACAAAAAGCGTTAGATTCCATTTCCTTTAGCATAAAAAAGGGGGAAATAGTAGGCTTTTTAGGTCCAAACGGCGCAGGTAAATCTACACTGATGAAGATTTTAACCACGTATATTCCCGCTACCGAAGGTACTGCCCTAGTTAACGGTTTTTCTATAGACACCCAAGCTATGCAAGTGCAAAAAAGTGTTGGTTATCTGCCGGAAAACAACCCATTGTACTTAGATATGTATGTAAGAGAATATCTTCTTTTTAACGCTTCTATTTATAAAACGCCTAAAAACCGTGTGGAAGAAGTAATACAACAAACTGGACTATCGCCAGAAGCACATAAAAAAATAGAAGCACTTTCTAAAGGATATCGGCAACGAGTGGGTTTGGCGAATGCTTTGTTGCACGACCCGGAGGTATTAATTTTAGACGAACCCACAACTGGTCTAGATCCAAACCAATTGCTGGAAATAAGAGAATTGATAAAAAGTGTAGCCAGAAACCAACCTGACGGTAAAGCAGGTAAAACGGTTTTTCTTTCCACCCACATTATGCAAGAAGTGGAGGCAATATGCGACCGTGTGATTATCATAAACCAAGGAAAAATTGTAACCGACCAAAACCTTTCTCATATGCAGGACTCAAAAAATCAAGTTATAGAAGTGGCGTTTGACTTTCGTATAGAAGATGTTGCATTACAGCGATTGCCCAACTTAAAAAAGGTAGAAAACACTTTTGACTTTGTATATGAGCTCACTTTTACTACCCAAAAAGACATGCGCCCAGCAGTGTTTGATTTTGCGCACGATAATGGATTGAAAATTTTGCAACTCAATTTGAAAAACAAAAACTTGGAGCAATTGTTTAGAGAGTTGACGGGGAAAACCGATTGAAAATTTGTCTAGTAGAGTTCGTTGACACAAACTAATCATTTCTTAATAGTTCAATTAAATCAACATTTAATTCAACAGCAATGTTATAAAGAGTTTTAATTGTTGGATTAGTTCTTCCTGTTTCTATTCTACGTAGTGCTGAATCTTCAATGTTAAGTTTTATAGACAAATCTATTTGTTTCAAGTTTCTCTCTTCCCTTAACTTAACAATATTCTTACCAATTTTCTTGATATAACTTTCAATTTCGTCCATAATCTAGATGAAAATTATGGATGTATTTGAAAAAAATTCAGAACATTTATGTTCTGTTAAAAATTTTCTTTATATATTCGAGTAATATCAGTTACAAATTAATAATTAAAAACCAAAAATTATGAAGAAAAAAAGAATTGCTTTCATTGTCGGTTTATTGACATTGGGCATTTATTTTAGCATTGCGTTTACCATGTCAAGTTTTGATAAAAATGACCCGGGCGGTGGTAATAACGCTGGATGTACTGATCCACCTCTTACACGTTCAATTACATTAAACTTTGATAGTCCAAATGATGCAAACTGGGCTAGACAACCAAATTTTCAAGGTTTTGTACCATCTGAAGATTTAAGATTCGGAGCAATACCAGCACTTATGTTAATGATAAGAAATAAATGGTATGCTATGGTAACTGTAACTTCACCACAATGTCCTGATTTTTCATTTCAATATGTACTTCAAACTGGTAGTCAAGTTGTTAGTATTCAAGTACCTCCAGCTGATTTTGAATTTCATCTAGAGGTTGTTTATTGGGAGACATACGATGCACCATACCATAATTTTGATTTCAACATTACACCTACTTATCCCGGAGAAACAAATGCCGGTCGATTGAAACACATTTTTGAGTATACATTTTTAGCACCTTGGAATCAAGGTGTATCACAACCTATCTATTTATCACCATCACATTTAGTTGAAGATATAAATCCATGGGGTTGTGCAGATTGTGGGGATTCTAAACCAGCAGGTATTGAAGATTATACTGATGCAAATGATTTTATAACTAACAGAGGAAACTAAAAACTAAAAAAATGAAAAATTATATAATCAAATTTTGCGCATTTTTATCAATATTATTATTTTATGCATGTTCTACTGAAAATAACATGTTAGATGAAGAAGTAAAAGCTAAAGCAGATTTAGTTGAAAAACTTACTAAATTAATGTTAACTGAAAAATTAGACGGAAGTATTTTGCTTCAATCAAATGCTCTAGGTGTTGGCAATAAACAATCTAGGAGAGTAGCCATATCCGAAAAAAGAAGTGAACAATCTAATTTGAGATCAAATAAATCTATAGAAATATTTGATGGTTTGAAAAGTTCAATCCAATTTGAAAATAATTCTTTTGACTCACGATTTGAAAATTTATTCGGAGATACTCTAAATTATACAATTTATGAAAAAGGACAGAGAATTGGAGGAAGTGGAGATTCAATATATATTCCTGAGTTAATTTCAGTAAATTTTTCTTCAAATTTTATTGAAGCTGGTTCAACAATTAGTTGGAATGCAGACAACCTGAACACAAATGGTGTTGTAGTATTTATAACTTATGATCCATTACATCAATTAAATGGAAACATTGCTTGGGAAAACCAATTTCGTATATCTGAAACTTTTGTGGTAGAAGATAGTCAGGGTAGTTATCAAATCAGTCAACAAGATGTTGAAAGATTTCCGAAAGATGCTATAATAACCATAAGGGTCAGTAGGGGTGCGTACCAAGTACACGAAAATGAACCATCTTTTATTGCAATCACTTCTGTTCGAAATGAAATGAATCTAAAAAAATGATTCAAAAATGTAATTATACAAATAAAAGCAGTTTAATTAAACTGCTTTTATTTGTTTTATGGATTATGATCCCTTTATCTTTGACCTTTGTTTCATTTTTATCATGGAACTACTTTGGGTTATTTTTTATAGTATTTATAATTGCTATTTTTTATCACATACATTACTGTGATAAAATACCATTTAATTTATATATTTTTAAAACACTTACAATACTTGTTACTTGGCACATAGGTGCCTTGTTCTGGATGTTTAGTATTGACAAGGGAGTTTTTGGTCTATTTGCAAATGTGTTAGTTTACCTTGTCCCTTTTGTAGTTTTTTATATATTGAGAAAAAGGTACAATGTAACTACACTGGTCTTTATCCCATTATGGTTGTTTTTTGAGTATGTACAGAATAGCTATCATTTTTCATACCCTTGGCTTACTTTAGGTAACCTGCTTTCAAACCAAACTTATTTAGCTCAATGGTATCAGTTTACCGGAGTGCTTGGGGGTAGTTTGTGGTTATTGTTAATTTCTTATTTTATATTCCAAATTATCTTTCTGAAAAAAAAGAATTTAAACCTATTATTTATAACTATATTATTGCCTTCGATTTTATCATTGTTCTTACTTGACATCAATATAGAGGAAGAAAACTTAGGAGTATTTGATCGTTTTATTACCTACAATAATCAATACAACACTCAAATATTGCAAAAAGATAAACTTGCTTTTAACATAATAAAAAACATTGACACTTTAGGTTGTTACAAATCGCTTATCATACCAGAACAAACTTTTAGGGGTATGTATAACAATAATTTTTCTAACTCTTTAACACATCACTACTTTAAAACCTTAATTATAAATGGAATAGTAGAAAATATATTTATAGGTACTACAGGATTTTTGAAAAAAGATTTTATGGTAAATGCCTCCATAACAGTCACAAAAGACACTCTTTATGGAAAAGTAAAAAACCGACTCGTGCCATATACTGAATATATTTTTCCTAAATTGTATCCTTATTTTAATAAAAAGTTTTATCGAGGAGATGTTGAAGATTCGTCAGAACAAATTATAAATACTATACAAATTTTACCTCTTATTTGTTATGAATCAATTTATTCGTTCTATGTAGCAGATAAAATTAAAAATGCTTCATATATTTATGTAATGTCAAGTGAACTTTTTATGAATTCAAACAGGTATAGGATGGCACAATATGATAACATTATTAAGTTAAGGGCTATTGAAAGTAATCGCCCCGTTATAAAAGCATCAAATTATGGTTGGTCTTTAGCAATAAGCCCATCAGGCAATATACTAAAAAAATCAAATGATGTTATTAACTATTTTGAGGTATCAGTACCTAAAAATAAGCCCTCATTTTATAGCAACTATGGCAAAGATGCAATTTTTGGTTGCTTATTAATTTTTTTGATAGCTACATTTTTTAAACCAGGAAAACAATTATGAACAGATTTATTCTTCTTATATTCTTATTATTATACACAAATTTTCAAGCCCAAAATAAAACTGAAATAGCATTGTATAACATAGGATTGGGCTCTGTTTTTGGAGGTATAGGTGCCGTTATAAATAAAAACCCAGAGGATAAAATTGGAGAGATATTTCTAAATGGGTTTTGGAAAGGAGCAATCGGTGGCTACTTAATTTATGAAAGCAAAAATTTAGTAGGTAAAATTCCAGAAAAGGGGCATTGGGAATATAGTTGGGCGGCAAAAATGGTTAATTCAGCAGGCACCTCAATTGTTTAAAATGCCACTTCTAATCGAGGATTATTTGAGCAATGGCATTTTAATATTGGATTTAACAGAATTGAATTTTATACTAAAAATCAATTCAAGGTAAGGTATAAGATTATGCCCGTTTCATTTATTTTAACTACTATAACTGCCTCTAAAACTAAATTTGAATTTTCACGCTCTTTACAAACAGGTGAGTTAATATTTTCACAAAGTGATTTGCTATTAGATAGAAATAAAAGGGCTTTTGTATTTGGAAATGTTATGGTGATAGATACTAATCATTTAGATAATTATTTTTTATTTTCCCACGAATTAATTCATATTTATCAATACTACGATTATAATTTTATTAATTCATATTTTAACAAACCTGTAATGAATTGGAAAAATAAATCAAACACATTCAATAGAATTAATAATTTGTTATATTTCGATACTCAGGGTATTATATTAAGAGGTTTATATCTTTATGAAAACAGAGCTAATAGCTGTTATTTCGATAACTTCTTTGAGTATGAAGCAGAGTTTTTTGCTCGCAGGGGTAGAGTAATATGCCCTTGAACACAAAAACTTGGAGCAGTTGTTTAGAGAATTGACGGGGTCTATTGAAAAATAAATTTCTAAAATTTTTGTAAATTTGGTTTATAAATATTTGAATTATGAATAAGAATAATGATTTAAGAAAAAAGGTTTTTGAATATATTCATTCTGCTGATGACAATCTTTTGCACTTAATACAAGAGTTAGCTGAAAGTTATCAAAAACAGGAAGAGGTGGAATTGAGCCAGGCTCAAAAGGATGAATTGGACAAAAGATTAGAACGATATAAAACTGGGGAAACCCAATTTTATACATGGGAAGTAACCAAAGATAAAATCTTGAAAGAACCATGAAATACAGGTTGCTATTATCTGATGAAGCTTCCTGGGATATAAAAGAAGCCTATGATTATTATGCTGAAATTCCTTCCGAAAACCTTGAAACCCGGTTTTTACAAAATTTAGAAGAAGGGTTAAATTATATTACAATTAATCCCAAAAAACTGGCAGTTAAATATAAACAATCCCGAATTTGCAATCTTACTCAATTTCCTTATCAAATCCATTTTACTATTGAAAAAAACACAATTTTAGTTTTTGGTGTTTTTCACGGGAAAAGAAATCCAAAATCTTGGACTAAAAGAAAATAAGTTTTTTATATTAAAACCCTAAAATATTCAAAACCCGATTAAAAAATTTAAAAATATTAATTTTTAATCTACTCAAAAATAAGTCTCCCCGTATAAAACTCCTCCACCTCTACCACAGGTGGTCTAAATACAGCTATCACATCTCCTCCACTTCTAATTTCCCCACGAATGGAACGTTGTGGGTTGACAAACATTTTGTTGGTGCTTCGGTGAAAAAAAATAAGATCTTGAATGATGAAATTGGCTCCCTCAAATCGAGAATCGCCAGAGAAGAGTCCAATGTTTGCGTTGGTAGCCGAACCTGTTATAAAAAAATTGGAAATATTATTAGCTACAATATGAAAGTTTTCAACCTCTATAGCCAGTTCAAAATCGCCATCGGTATTTATATTTCCGCCATTGTTTGGTTCTTCAGAAAGCAATGTTAAATTAGGATAACGAAGCACTCCTCTACTTTCAATGGTTAATCCAGAACTATTTCTTATTTCTGAAATGTTTGGCGAGGTTACAAAGACTTTCGAAATACCAAAATCACGAAACAAATTACAGTTATTTTTATCTGTAATGACCAAGCGGTCATCGATTACTTCAATGGTAATATTGCCTGCTAAATTTTTGCCGGTTTCTAGAATGACTTGTTGCTCTGCGCCTTGTTGCACTATTAATTGCACCCGATGCCCAACATTTATTTTAGTGAATGCTGAAACTGAAACTTCTTGCTGAATGATGGAACCCGAAGTTTTAAGACAATTGTCTGCATTTTCAGAATCGCATCCTAATAAAAAAACAACAACCAATAAAAAAACAATTTTTTTCATGCCTTACTTTTTTTAAAAAATTATAATCGAATCCCTATTCCAAATTCTATGGCCTCTGCCTTCGCAATATGCGATTTTAAAGAAACAACTCCAAAAAATCGCTCGCTTTCGCCAAAATAACGTTTTAGTCCAAACCGATTATATATTCTTCCCTCAAAATCATACGGATAATACACATAATACCCTAGTTGAGAAACAAATGCCACTTTATTAAAGCGTAATTCATGACCAACAAAAAGCCCAACCCGTTTATAATCTTCGTCACCCGATAAATTATCTTCAGGAAAAGCAACAAAGCGGTATTGAATCAATTCCTTTAAAAACAAGGAATAAAAAACATCTGCTCCTGCTTGAAAAGTACTTTTTCTGCTTATTTTCTTATCTATAAAAGCCGAAAACACATAAAAAGGAAATTGTCCCTGCCCTATTACATCACTTTCATTAATGCCGGAACGAAACACAAAATTGTATTTAAATGGCTCTGTATATTTTTCTTTTTCACCATCGTATATGAATTCTGGAACGTTTTCATAATCCAACTGATAGCTAACTCCTGCACTTAATCCAAAGGTGTTTGTGCTAGTGTTTGGCGCTCTCACATTCCCGTTTGAATAGTGTAAAAGCGATACCCCAATATGAACTCCTATGCCATTCCATATATTTTCTCTGGTAAAATTTGCGCTTAACAAAGTAGTACTTAATAAGGTTGACCCATAAGCATTGTTTCTAAAATTTGTGTCCCTATCATACGGATTTGTAGCATAAGCAATACCTTGAGCAACAGAAACTTTAAAATTTCGGCGTAAAAAATACCAACTCATGTGAGCATATACCCCATAGAGTTCACCTAAAACAGGATTTTTCATGTCTTGATAAGAAAAGGTAAACCCCCAATCTGGAAAGTTGTATCGCCTTTCCCAAGCATTAAATCCATAGGTTTTTCTATTATATTGAAGAATAAAACCTTCAGGATGTTCCGTAATTAAGTGTCCTATACCTGGATTGTGTTCTAAAACAGTTCCATAAAAGTAGGTGCCTTCTAGAGAAAATGACTTTTGTACTTCTTGCGAAAAAACACTTGAAGTGAGCGAAGTCGAAATAATAAATCCAAAAAGACAAAACAGGAAAACAGCAATTTTTTTCATCGCCGTAAAAATAATAGAATATTTAAAACAATTGCGATGCAATGGCTTTAATATTATCACTTTTTCCCATCGAGTAATAATGCAAAACTGGGATGCCTGCCGCAATAAGTATTTTACTTTGCTGCACACACCATTCATTTCCTATTTCTTTTACGGCATCATTGTCTTTGGCTTTCACTACTGCCATAATTAAGTCATCTGGTAAATCTACTTTAAAACGATGGGGTATTAAATTGAGTTGTTTTTTTGTAGCAATAGGTTTTAAGCCCGGAATAATGGGCACAGTTATTCCAGATTTTCGGCATTTAACCACAAAATCAAAAAACTTTTTGTTGTCAAAAAACATTTGGGTAATGATGTAATCGGCACCATTTTTTATTTTCTGTTTTAAAAAATGAATATCACTATCCATACTGGGTGCTTCCATATGTTTTTCGGGATAACCAGAAACGCCAATACAAAAGTTTGTGCAAGAGGAATTCTGCAAATCTTCATCGAGATAAATGCCTTTATTAAGGTTGCTTATTTGATTTACAAGCTCTGAGGCAAACGCATTTCCTTCTTTTTCAGGTTTAAAATAGGTTTCGTTTTTTAAAGCGTCACCGCGCAAGGCTACCACATTATCAATGTCTAAAAAATCTAAATCTATCAAAAGATTTTCGGTATCTTCTTTAGTAAAACCGCCACACAAAACATGCGGTATGGCATCAACCTCATATTTATTTTGAATTCCAGCACAAATACCCACCGTTCCAGGTCGTTTTTTTACTACTTTTTTTTGCAACAAACCACTAGGTAGTTCTTTGAATTGATATTCCTCTCTATGATAAGTTACATCAATAAAAGGCGGTTTAAATTCCATTAATGGATCTATACTATCAAAAATTGATTGAATGTTTTGGCCTTTTAAAGGCGGTAAAATTTCAAAAGAAAAAAGGGTTTTCCCGTTAGCATTTTCTATGTGTTTTGTTACCTTCATTGCCCCCTAGCCCCCAAATGGGGAATTGTAGTTGTGCTTAAAAAGTGTAGCACAACTTGGTTAATATTTATTTTATTTTTCAAATCGTATAATTTTTAATGCCTTTTTAGTTAAAATTCAATTTTCATAATTTTTATTGCAATTCTAGCCAAATAGAGGTGAGTTTGTCGTGCAAATGATGTGGGATTAGGTTGGGCTTATATTAGGACTTAACCATTTCGTTGCCATTTCGGTAGAAATTCCTCTTCGTTTTGCATAGTCTTCTATTTGGTCGATTTTTATTTTTCCAAGACCAAAATATTTGCTCTGTGGGTGGGCAAAATAATATCCAGAAACTGATGATGCTGGCCACATCGCCATACTTTCGGTGAGTTTTACCCCTATATTTTCCTCCACTTGCAACAATTTCCAAATGGTGGGCTTTTCTAAATGGTCTGGGCAAGCAGGATAACCTGGTGCTGGCCGGATGCCTTTGTAAGATTCCTGTATTAATTCAACATTTGTTAACCTTTCTTCAGCGGCATAACCCCAGATTTCTTTTCGCAGTTGCAAATGCAAATATTCGGCAAAAGCCTCTGCTAGTCTGTCACCAAGGGCTTTTACTAAAATGGCATTGTAATCGTCTAGTTGTTTTTCAAATGCTGCTGCTTTTTCATCCACACCAAATCCAGTGGTTACACAAAAACAGCCTATGTAATCTTGCTTTCCGGAATCTTTTGGCGCAATAAAATCTGCTAAGGCAATATTTGGCGCACCTACTGTTTTTTGAGATTGTTGACGAAGTGTAAGAAATTTAGCCAACTGTTTTCCACTTTCGTCCATTACTTGAATATCCTCTTCATCTACTTGATTTGCAGGAAAAATACCCAGAATACCCTTGGCAGTAAGCCATTTTTCTGAAACTATTTGTTTAAGTAAATTTTGTGCGTCTTCAAATAATGAAGTGGCTTGCTCACCCACTACAGCATCTGTTAAAATAGCAGGATATTTGCCATGTAACTCCCAAGACTGAAAAAAGGGTGTCCAATCGATAAAATCGACTAACACTTCTAAGTTAATATTTATTATTTTAACGCCGATGTAATTGGGTTTTATCGGCCGGAAATTATCCCAATCTAACTGTAATTTATTTTTTCGCGCTTCGGTGATAGAAAGATAATTTTTATCTCTACTCCTGCTTAAATACTGTTCTCTTAAAAAATCATATTCCTCCCGAACTGACTTTGAGTACGCAATTTTAGTTTCGGTTTGCAGCAAATTTGTAGCTACGGTCACCGCACGTGAAGCATCGTTTACGTGCACCACAGTTTCTTTATATTCTGGCGCAATTTTTACGGCAGTATGCGCCCGAGAGGTGGTGGCACCCCCTATCATAACCGGTATTTTAATGTTTAATTTATTCATTTCCTTTGCTAAATAAACCATTTCGTCTAGTGAAGGGGTAATCAAGCCACTAAGTCCAATAATATCGACATTTTCACGGATTGCAGTTTCCAAAATTTTCTCAGGACTCACCATAACGCCCAAATCGATAATTTCAAAATTATTGCACGCTAAAACAACAGCTACAATATTTTTGCCTATATCGTGCACATCGCCTTTTACTGTTGCCATTAGAACTTTTCCAGCAGAGGACGAAGTCGTTGAGTCCTTTTCAAGTTCTATGTGAGGTAATAAAAACGCCACCGCTTTTTTCATTACACGTGCCGATTTCACCACTTGGGGCAAAAACATTTTTCCGCTACCAAATAAATCACCCACTACATTCATACCTTCCATAAGGTTAATTTCAATAACTTCAATCGCTTTATTTGCTTGACTTCTAGCTTCTTCAACATCGATTTCAATGAATTCATCAATGCCTTTCACTAAAGAATGTGTCAATCGTTCTTGAATTGTGCCAGAGCGCCATTCCTGAATTTGTTTTTCTGATACTTTATGGTCACTTTTAAAACTTTCGGCAAGATCAAGTAAACGTTCTGTAGCATCATCTCTTCGGTTGAGCAAAACATCTTCCACATGTTCTAATAGGTTTTTGTCTATCTCATCATAAATCTCTAGCATTTCAGGATTGACGATACCCATGGTCATGCCGTTTTGAATGGCGTGGTATAAAAATGCAGAATGCATTGCTTCGCGCACTTTATCGTTGCCACGAAAGGAAAACGACACATTGCTTACCCCTCCAGAAACATTGGTATAGGGCAAGTTTTCCCGAATCCATTTCGTTGCCCTGAAAAAATCAAGTGCATTTAGTTTATGCTCGTCCATTCCGGTAGCCACCGGAAAAATATTAGGGTCAAAAATGATGTCTTCTGCTGGAAAGTGGACTTTATTTATCAAAATATCATAACTCCTCTTGCAAATTTCTATGCGTCGCTCAAAAGTATCTGCCTGCCCGTTTTCATCAAAAGCCATTACAATCACCGCAGCTCCATGACGTTTAATCAATTTTGCATGGTGCATAAAAACTTCGTCCCCTTCTTTCAACGAAATGGAATTTACCACTGCTTTTCCCTGCACCACTTTTAGTCCTGCTTCCAGGATTTCCCATTTAGAACTATCAATCATTACCGGAACTCGGGCGATATCAGGCTCAGCTGCAATAAGGTTTAAAAATTTGGTCATGGCAAATACCCCGTCGAGCATCCCTTCATCCATATTTACATCAATAATTTGTGCACCACCATCTACCTGATTACGAGCTACTGTAAGGGCTTCATTATAATTTCCTTCTTTTATTAGCCGAAGAAATTTTCTAGAGCCGGTCACATTGGTGCGTTCGCCCACATTTACAAAATTGGTCTGTTCCGTAAAAATCAAAGGCTCCAAACCCGATAATTTTAACTGTTTTTTGGTTACATCTTTCCTCATAATACGCTTTCTGCAATATTTCTAGGTTCAAATTGAGAAGCTACCTCAGCAATTAATTTTATATGCTCAGGGGTGGTGCCACAGCAACCCCCTACAATATTTACAAGATTATCTTGTACATACTCCCTGATGAGCAGTTGCATTTCTTGTGGTGTTTGGTCATAGTTTCCAAAGGCATTAGGCAAACCAGCATTGGGATGCGCTGAGGTATAAAAATTAGTTTGGTGAGCTAATCGTTTCAAGTATGGTTTTAATTGCTCAGCACCTAAAGCACAATTAAAACCTACACTAAACAAAGGAATGTGTGAAATAGAAATCAAAAATGCCTCTACCGTTTGCCCAGAAAGGGTTCTGCCAGAAGCATCGGTAATTGTTCCAGAAACCATAATCGGGATATCTATATTCCGTTCTTCTTTTACTTCTTCGATAGCAAAAAGGGCTGCTTTAGCATTCAAGGTATCAAAAATGGTTTCGACCAAAAGCACATCACATCCTCCATCTATCAAGGCCTCCACTTGTTGTTTGTATGCTATTCGCAAGTCGTCAAAACTAACGGCACGATATCCGGGGTCATTGACATCAGAGCTCATACTTGCCGTGCGGTTTGTAGGACCAATAGATCCCGCAACAAAACGGGGCTTGTCTAAAAATTCATCTGCTACCTCGCGCGCAATTTTAGCCGATTCATAATTGAGTTCGTAGACCAGATCTTCCAGATGGTAGTCTGCCATTCCTATAGTTGTCCCTGAAAAGGTATTGGTTTCCACAATATCTGCACCGGCCTGAAAGTATAAACGGTGCACTAGTTTAACCGCTTCCGGTTGTGTGATAGACAACAAATCGTTATTGCCTTTTAAGGAATGTGGAAAATCCTTAAAACGGTTACCGCGAAAATCTTCTTCCGAAAAATTATTGCGTTGCAGCATGGTACCCATGGCACCGTCAAGGACGAGTATTCGCTTTTTTATTTCATTTTGAATAGTGGACATATATAACTAATTTACCGGTTAAGGTTGATTATTAAAAATATATGTTATCGAGGAAAAAATGGAAGAGAATTTCTCGGGGTTATCTTTTCCCGATAAAATCGGGATAGAATGTAGCACCTTCTACAGAGTAGGGTTGCTAAGCTTTCAACGGGTCTATTCCCTCCAGCTTTCGTGATAACATTACAATACGTATTTTGAACTTTAAACATGCAAATATACAGACAGAAAAAATTAATGTGCAAGTTTTTTTGATGAAACTTTAAAAAATAATTGAAACATAAAAGTATTTTATTTTTTCAATCTTTTTTGTTACAACATTTTTTCATTCTGATTTAATATGTACATTTGTAACCAATTTTTGAGGAAAAATTTGACTGATTGCAACCTCATAAATCCTGAATTAAGCTCAGGGTGAAAAATGCTAAAGCAGTGTAATTCCTACCTGATTTTGCGTCTTAGGGTTTTCCCTCAACAAACTTAAACGAAAAGAATGGCCTATTTATTTACTTCAGAAAGTGTTTCAGAAGGACACCCAGATAAAGTTGCTGATCAAATTAGTGACGCCCTTTTAGATAATTTTTTAGCCTTTGATCCTTCTTCCAAAGTAGCTTGTGAAACATTAGTTACAACGGGACAAGTTGTGCTTGCCGGCGAGGTAAAAAGCAATACTTATCTCGATGTACAGCAAATTGCACGCGATGTCGTGAACAAGATTGGGTATACCAAAGGAGCTTATCAATTTAGTGGGGATTCCTGTGGGGTGATTTCATTAATTCACGAGCAATCACAAGACATCAATCAAGGTGTGGACCGTGAAAACAAAGAAGAGCAAGGTGCCGGCGACCAAGGGATGATGTTTGGGTATGCCACTTCAGAAACCGCCAACTTTATGCCTTTGGCGCTAGATATTTCACATAAAATATTAATAGAACTTGCTGCTTTACGCCGAGAGGAAAAAGAAATTCCATATTTGCGTCCCGACTCCAAAAGCCAGGTAACTATTGAATATAGCGATGACAACGTACCACAAAAAATTGTAGCCATTGTTGTTTCCACTCAACACGATGATTTTGATGAGGACGAAAAAATGCTTGCGAAAATCAAAAGCGACATCATCAATATTTTAATTCCACGTGTGAAAGCACAGTTGCCTGACTATGTTCAGGAATTGTTTAATGATGAAATTGTTTACCACATCAATCCTACCGGAAAATTTGTGATTGGTGGTCCTCACGGTGATACCGGTTTAACCGGAAGAAAAATCATTGTAGATACCTATGGCGGTAAAGGCGCTCACGGTGGTGGTGCTTTTTCAGGAAAAGACCCCAGCAAAGTAGATCGCAGTGCCGCTTATGCTGCCAGACACGTTGCTAAAAATCTGGTTGCTGCCGGTGTTGCCGAAGAAATTTTAGTGCAGGTGAGTTATGCCATTGGTGTGGTTGAACCCACTTCCATTTATGTGAATACCTATGGCTCATCAACACTCAACCTTACCGATGGCGAAATTGCCGAACAGGTCATGAAGCTTTTTGATATGCGCCCGGCCGCAATCGAATCAAGATTAAAACTGCGTAACCCCATTTACAGTGAAACAGCAGCTTACGGTCATATGGGCCGCGAGCCGCAAACCATCACCAAAGTCTTTGAAAGCCCCTACTCCGGTAGAAAAGAAATTGAAGTCGAACTTTTCACCTGGGAAAAACTGGATATGGTGGAAGCGGTTAGAGAAGCTTTTGGGTTTGAATAATTAATACGGATTGAAGGATTAAAAAAGAGTGAGAGTTTAGTTTATATAAAAATCTGCTTAAAATATTTAAGCAGATTTTTTTCTTGATTTGTTAATTTTTCAGGGTTATTTTTACACACTAATTGTATTCATTTAACCCATATAGAACTTCTTTGAGTTTATTACCGTTTATTTCTATTGGCTTGTATGCGGTGTTAAATTTTTCAATTGTGATATTTATTCCCTCTTTTAACCTTTTGTACTCAACGGGAGTTTTGCTGGCACATTGACCTTTTTCTTCGTAACTATCTAGCATTATATAAAACTTTTCATAAAAATTCGTTCCTTGATTTATAAAGGTATTATACTGACTGATAAACTGCAATAAACGATCTGTGGGAAATTCTAGGTTAACCCTCATCCTTCTGGAACGATCTTGTTGTGTTTTGTCTTTTAAAAGATCTTTTAACTCATCTAAATATGCCTCTAACCCTGTTCTTAGTTCATCCCAATCATCCTTTTTTCTGAAATCTTCAAGGCCGCTTTCATATTTAATAGGTTGTGTAAAATCATTAAAAAGTTGAAGAATGTCTTGTTTTATGTTTTCATTCTGTTTTTTGAGAAAGGCAGTTTCAAAATAGATAGTATTTAAATCGTTGTGGACGCTTAATGTAAAATCTAAAATACACTCGATATTACTTATTTGCCTGGTTTTTTCTTGTTTAGAATTTCCTGTGCCAGTAAACACTGAGACAAGTGTGTGAACAACTGATGTATAAACATTATTCCCTAAAATAGACGTCAAGTCAAAGCCATGTCTTCGATCCTGAGCGTTTTGAATTTCAGCTTTAGCACTAATAAATTCCGGAAAGCTATTTGGATTTGAAATAGAATTAATATCGTGTAAAGAACTCACTGCTGCAAAATGGTGATCCAAAGCCAATATTTTACCATATAATAGCCTGATTACTTGAATTCCCTTAAGATATCTTATTTTACTTATCTCTAAAAATTGAAAGTTTGAAATCTCAGATATAGTACTGTTTACTTCTCCTTTCTCGATTAATAAGTCAACTTTTTTCTCTATTGAAATGGGTTTCTTTAGCTCTTCATTTATTTGCAACTCCCTCTCAAGTAAAATATCTTTCTTATTCTGATAAAATAAGTTTACCTGACTTATTTCAGCTATCATTTCATTCAAAACCGCTATTGGGTCTTCTTTTGCTGATGCATTCTGAAAACCTAAAAAAGTATAGACTATGAAAAGAAAAGTGAACTTCATGACTTGATTATTTTTTATTGCTCATTGTTAATGTCAAGTTTATTATAACTTCATCGCCTACTATTTCCATTGGATAATTTCCAGATTTTACAGTATTATACGTTGGGTTTATTTTTTTTTCTATTAAAAGTTGTGAGTCCAAAACAAAGTCGAGTTCTTGAAAAAACACCAAGCTTGATTTTAAATCTATATTATCAAAGGTATTGCCTGCAATACTTCGTTGTTCATTTTCTGATAATTTACTTCTTTCAACTCTCAACTGTAATTGATGTTCGCCTGTTTTTATAAAGCTCATCTTTTCATTGTTATTTGAATTGGACTTAGTGTCAATACAAGTTGGGCTTTGCCCAATACATTCCCTGCCAATTCCCTGTGCTTGCACGCTATTAGAAACTAAAAATGAAAGAATAAAAATTGACAGATATACAACAAACCGTATCATAGTAATTTAATTTAAAGAGTTAGACTTAATTAGACCCTAAAGCTAAACCAGATGCCAATAGCGTGGTTACGGAGAAACCGTACATTTTCTTAAAAGTGTACTCACTATACGTTTTTGGTGTATTGAGTATGTGTTTAAGATCTTAGTAATAACAAGAAATTACTGTAAAAGACTTTAGTTAAAATAAAAATCAATACCACTTTGAGAGCTGTAAAAAGTGTTAAAGTTAATGCACCCACTATTAGTAAAAACCGAAACGGATTTACATACTGTTTTCTGCTTCCTGAGATTTAAGCATGAATTACAAGCTGTGGTTGTAAAAGAAGTGTTTTGATTGTGCCGGCAACTTGTTTTGATATGTTTAGAACATTGTCTAAGGCGTCTCACTAAAGGGCTTTGGTGATGAGGGTTGGAGGCAGTTGTTTTTGACCGCAATTTGCACAATACTTACCAACATCATGTGAACCGCAATGGTTGCATTTTTTAGTATTTGAACTTTTTTTTGGTCATTTTTCAAATTACATTTTACAAAATATTTTATTTAAATTTAAATTGACTTAACAATTCTTCTTCTTGCTCCTGGGTCAATCCCCAACTTTTTTGAGGATCGAGATTCAATAAAAAATACTCGATTACGAGCCCTTCATCATTCAGTTTTTTGATGAGTGAAACCCAGTCAAAAGCTTTTTCTTTATTGAGCTTGTCACCCATAAAAATGGACCAGGTAATTACCACATAACCATCAACTTTAGAGTCAAGTTTTGCTGCCTGTAGATTTTTATCGTAAACCTGTTCTAAAAAGTAATCAATTGATAAGGCTCCTGTTAGTTTGGTATGAATAATTTCTGAAAGTTCATTTATAAAACCTTCAACATTTGCACTGCACTCTTCTGGAGATTTTCTATAATCTAAAAATTTTCCTTGCGAATTAAAAAAATAAGCGTCGGGAAAGGACATAGATGGTTCTTTTGAATTAAGCAATGAAGCATACGAATTAAAATCGCGAGTAATCCAAAGGTTTTCATTCTCCACACTATATTTCTCGAGGTAATTGCTTGCAGTTTGGATGGTTTCAAACTTTGGGTCTTTTACTCCGTATGCTTTTTTTATTATCGACTTACAGCCAGCTGATAAAAAAAATAACAATACGACGGGTATAATTTTATATAAATTTTTCATTTATGTTAAAATTTAAAAAATATCTGAAAACCTTTTAAATATTAGGTTTTCAGATATTTGAAATTAATCTAGAATGTAACTTGATATTGACCTTTTTCACGATTATCTGTGGTCCTGATAGAATATTTCCCAGCTTTCAAAGTATAGCCATCTTTTAAATTTAACCTTGAAGTTAACTCGCTTGGCAAAATAAAATCTTCTTCTAATATTATGCTGTTTTCTTTAAAGTAACTCAAAACTTCCTTTTGAGTTTTTTCATCAAAATTAAGAACTAGTCCTCCATCATTTGAGGACGCTCTAAAAACAATATCAATAGTTATTGTTATTCCACATATTCCAAAGCCTCTACAATCTCTTGACCTTCTTCCCCAGTCAATACTAATAGAAATGTCTCTTAAATTGTCTTCAATATTTTCAAATGAATCACATTTTATGATTTCAATTGTTGGGTTTGTAATTTTTTCATTTTCATTGTTGTTTGAAAAAATGTGACCCCCACTAAATAATAACGTTACCACAAGGGCTAAAAATAAATTTTTCATAATAAAAAAACTATTTCTTTTTAGAAGGATATTTAACCCCAAAAACCTGGAGCCAGCTCACAATAAAAGCAAGCAAAACAAGCCAATTCATTAAAACAGGAATGAGTAAAGACTCAAAAAAAGAGCCTTCAAGTAGTTTTCCGATAAGAAGTGCCGTCATGCAGATGGCGATGAATATGGTTGATTTCATAGTTCTAAAAAAATAGTTTATGAATTGATTTTTATTTTTTGTTCTAGAAACTCTTTAATTTTTTTTCTATTTGAAACAACGAACGCTAAAGTTTCTCCATTTTTTAATACAATTCTTAGCATTGGACCAATAATGACTTCAAGCTCAATTGATAATATGTTTTTATATTGAACTTTTAATGTTTCTTTTTTAAAATTTAACAAATGTGTGTTAAAAGTAAAGCTATCACTTTCAAAATGAATATTCCCTCCTAAAGATAGCCCTTGTTTGGTGAAATAGTTTGCTCTAGTTTTCATTATTTTAAAATTTGTATGTCTTCAAACTAATTTGGACTTTTCCTTAAGGAGTGTTTGTTAATTATTTCAAATATAAATAATTTTTTTTATTAGTTGTTTTTTTTGATTTTAAATACTCATTTCTTCGGTTTTCAAAGGCTAATTTTT
>PHDJ01000084.1 GCA_002842575.1 Bacteroidetes bacterium HGW-Bacteroidetes-2 | reverse complement strand
ATATTACGCAGTTTGAAAACCTGTTAAGTGAAAATTTTGAATTCTTTCACGATAAAGACAGCATTTCACACAAAAAAGAATTTTTATATAATTTGAAAAATGGGCTGTGTAAATCGCCAACGACTTACCAATCAAGAAGAGAGTTACTTACTGAAAGTACAGAAATTTACCCGCTTTATAAAAACAATTTATTGTATGGAGCAATTCAAACGGGGAATCATAAATTTTATGAAACAATTGCAGGCAATACTGAAACCTTTGCAAGTTCAGCAAAGTTTACTCACGTTTGGCTTTTAGAAAATGGAGTTTGGAAACTGACCAAAAGTTTGAGTTATGACCATCAGGACAACAATATTGCCAACAACCAATCTCCAATTTTTGACAAGGATACTGAAATTGAAAAGTGGTTAATAGAAAACAAAGTGCCCACTTTGGGAATTGGTGTTATTAATGATGGTAAGTTGCAGCAGGTAAAAGTATTTGGAGAAATCAAAAAAGGCATAACAGCACCTTATAACACAATTTTTAATGTGGCTTCGCTGACCAAACCTATAACAGCAATGGTAACTTTAAAATTAGTGAGTTTAGGTGAATGGAATTTAGATGAATCAATCTGCAAATATTGGACTGACCCGGATGTTGTAAATGATAAAAACTGTAAAATACTAACTACAAGACACATTTTAAGCCACCAAACAGGCTTTACCAACTGGCGCGGAAATAATAAAGACGGTAAACTGCATTTTGAATTTGAACCAGGAACGAAATATCAATATTCAGGAGAAGGTTTTGAGTATTTGAGAGAGGCCTTAGAAGCAAAATTTCATAAGTCACTTAACGAATTAGCAATTGAATTGATTTTTGAACCTTTACAAATGACAGATACCCAATATTTTTGGGATGAAAAAACAGATAGTACAAGGTTTGCAATTGGTTACAATAGCGAAGGAACTTCCTATAAAACTATAAAAAACAAAACGGCAAATGCTGCCGATGATTTATTGACTACTGTTGAGGATTATGGCATCTTTTTAACGAGCGTACTGAATGGTGAGGGTTTATCAGTGAAAGTCTTTGCAGATATGGTAACGCATCAGGTCGCAACCAAAAAAGACAAATATTTTGGACTTGGATTTGAAATCTATGACTTTGGAAATGGAGAATATGCTTTATCGCACGGTGGTTCTGACAAGGGTTGTCAAACCATTGTTTTTATTATCCCTAAAACAAAGCAAGGACTTATTATTTTTACCAATGTTGACGATGGCTATAAAGTATATGAAAAACTATTGGCCCATTACTTAGGTGAATACGGAAGAAGAATAATTGATATTGAAATGAAATAAAAACTTC
>PHDJ01000083.1 GCA_002842575.1 Bacteroidetes bacterium HGW-Bacteroidetes-2 | reverse complement strand
GAGCAACCGTTGTAAAACGATTAATCAAAAAATAGATAGTAAGCAATTAGTATCTAAATAAAAGAAAAACCCGAAGCGAAAGCTTCGGGTTTTTTGTTTAAAATTGTTTAAAGCTTACTAAGGGTTACTAAAATTTAATTTATTTTTTAAATGATTTTGGAATGAGTTTCCATATTTATATTTTTTTATTACTTTAGTGCTTTATTTAATAGTTTAACTAAATTTTAATAATTATGAAAAAAATTACATTATGTTGTTTTTTGTTTATTGCCGTCTGTTTCAGTTGGCAATTACAAGCACAAACTTACACGGGGGACAATTTAGGTGGTCCAATTAATAATACGTTGCCACCTTTGGTATCCAATGCAAATATGCCTTTAATGGGTACTATCGGAACCGAATTTTCAATTGACAATGTGCTCTTGAATATCACCCATACTTGGGACGGTGATATGACCATAGTTTTGATTTCACCTAATGGAACCAACCTTACATTGGCTGCTGGATTAGGTGGGTCTGCTGACAACTACACAAATACTGTTTTTCGAGATGGAAATCCAAGTATAACTACCGGAACTGCTCCATTTACAGGAACATTTTCACCACAAGGAGGTCAATTAAACACTGTATTTGCTGGAGAACCGGTAAATGGAAATTGGGCGCTTAGAATTACAGATTGTTGTGGTGGTGATAACGGTACTTTAAATAACTACCAAATCACATTTACCGATTTAATAAACATTTCTCAATGTGGAGCAGGAAATCCACAACCTATTGATCCACCAACAAATGTATCTTCTGCGGCAACTGTTTCACAAGTTGGAGTAATTGGCACAACAAACGGTGAGTATGTTTTAGATAATATTTCATTAAACATTACTCATACTTGGAATAGTGATTTAAATCTTCGACTTCAATCACCAATGGGAACTATCCTAAATCTTTCTATGGGTAATGGAGGTTCTTCTCAAAACTATACAAATACAGTTTTCCAAGATGGAGGTGCAAATATTACTGCTGCAACTGGTCCTTTTACCGGAACTTTTCAGCCTCAAGGAGGAACTTTTGCTTCTACATTTGCAGGGCAATCTATTAATGGAAACTGGACACTTTTAGTTACAGATACCTTTGGAGGTATTGATAGCGGAACCTTATTAAGTTATTGCATAGATTTCATTCAAGTTACACAAGTAGGAGCTGTACCCGCAATTGTATGTCCTTTAGATATTGTAATAAACAATACCACCGGCACTTGCGGTGCGCAAGTATTCTTTAACAATGCTGTAGCCATCGATCCTGAAGATGGATTGATACCCGTAGCACAAACAGCAGGTCCTGGTACAGGAAGTATTTTCCCAGTTGGCGATACCATTATA
>PHDJ01000082.1 GCA_002842575.1 Bacteroidetes bacterium HGW-Bacteroidetes-2 | reverse complement strand
AACAGTGACCTGACCAAAATAGACCGCAAAGAAGAAAACAATGAAAAAGGACTAAAAGAAGCCGCCCCACCTAGCGTACCGCTGCAGAATCCGGGGTATATGTATAAGTTCGGCGGTAAGGAACTTCAAAGCGAGTTTGGGGTGGAGATGTATGCAATGGGTATGCGTCAATACGACCCAGCGATTGCTAGGTGGGTTGTACAAGACCCTGTTACTCATCATTCAATGTCTCCTTATAATTCGTTTGATAATAATCCGGTATTTTGGGCTGATCCGAGTGGGGCTGATGCTGAATCATGGATTCTTAACTTATTTAATGAATCAAACAGTGGTGATGTTTGGAACAATATAGGAAATGGAAACTTTGCAAATAATAGAACAGGCCAAACTTCATCTTGTGATACTTGTCCTAAGACCACAGCTAAAAGCGGTCCAATGGATGGTAAAAACCTTAATGAGTATATTGGCTTTAACTCTGAGGGTTATTTTCTTAGAACCAACTCAAATGTTGAATACATAAATAATGAAGGAGTAGAGGGACTAATAATGCAACAAATTGATCATTTGAGAGATACTCAAAATACTTTATTCGAAATAGTTATTGGAAATATTATTACAACAGGTGTTCTTGCGAATACTAGAGGAGTATCTACTGTTTATAAAGTGGTTGTAAATGGAAAAACAGTTGCAATACCAGTTCAAGCCTTAGTTGCGGGTATAGTTGCTTTGGAAAATAAAAAATTGGGAGGAGATACGAGAACCTTATTTGAAACAATTTTAAAATATAATAAAAGCAGTAGTACTGAAGGAATATATATAGCAAAAGTTCATACAGGAAACCTATTGCCATTTTCAGACAGAACGAATTACTCGGTATATATAGCAGGAAGTGGAGAAATGATTGGTAATGTTGAAGGAAGTACAGCTGCAGGTCTTAAATGGCTTTTTGATTAACTCTTAATTGAAATTATATGCTTAAAAAAGTTTTAAATTTTATTTTTTTATTTTTAATTATTTACTTTTCATTGATAATTTTTTATAATAAACCTGACGTTGATTATAATAACATCAATTTATTGGAGTTTTATAATCAATTTGTAAATTATATTTTAGTCATTTTATTTTTATATGTATGTTTTTTATCATTTTTTGGAAAACACAAGCTTATTATTTCTTTTATTACTTTAACATTAATAATTTTATTGTTTATATACTATTATAACCCGTTGGGTGAAATAGGATAAAACAAAAAAAGATATTGGATAAGATACTGATTTACAGCATCTTTATGTCGCAAAACAAACCAATATCTTATGTCAAATATAGTAAAAGATTATTTTAAAGTTTTAGAAGTTGTAAGTTCTTTTCATATTGTTCCACCCTCAGAATATCAGGTTGGCAG
>PHDJ01000081.1 GCA_002842575.1 Bacteroidetes bacterium HGW-Bacteroidetes-2 | reverse complement strand
CGCTGTCCTGCTGCGCTTTTTATTTCGTCCACAAACTACTAATATGTTTGGTCTTTCTGTCATTTGGTTGCTGTCGTCCTAAAATTGGTGCTAACGTTTGTGGCTATGAAAAGTAGCGTGTAAACTAGCGCATACTTTCGGATTAATAACTGATTTTAAAAATACACAAAAAGTTTGGATTAAGCTCTTTGCAGCTATTTTTTATAGCCGATGTTGCCTGCTGGCTTTTATTCGCTGCAATGTTTTTCCAATGCTTCCAAAACCATCCAATTATCATCTCCAAGTTCTACGCCTTTCTTTAAGTCCGCACAAATCTTCTTTAATTCCGATTCTGGTATTTCAGTTTCTTTAGAAGCGATTATTTGGATGTCTTTTGATTTTGATATAGTCCGTCCATCTCCAAGTTCGTATTTTCTTAAAATGGCAAAAGCTCGATTTGAATATGCATTGGTAAAATAAGGTTCAATTTCAATGGTTTTATTAAAATCTGCGATAGCTTCATCAAATTGGAAATTATTTAATTTCATTGTTGCTCTCGCAAAATATCCTTCAGCCCAGTTTGGGTCAATTTCCAGTGCTTTATCTAATTTTTTTATTGCTCCTTTATAATTTACTTGTCTATACAATTCTTGAGATTCGTTATAAAGAGTGAAAAGTTTGTCATTAGTTTTGTCCTTTTGATAGACACCGTTTTGATAGACGTTTTTTCCTTTTAGTTCTCCGGTTGAATAATATGAAATTGACTCGCCATCCATTTTTCCATTTACGAAATTAGTTCGTTGTTTTAGTTGCCCGTTTGGATGATACATTTCCCAAATGCCAATTTCGGTGCCATTTTTAAACTCTCCTTTTTGCATTAAAGTTCCATCTTTGTAAAATCTTTCCTCCGTTCCGTTTGGAAGTCCGTTTTCATAATTTACGATATCTGAAACTTCTCCTCTTGTATGGTAGAGCAATCTTTTTCCTTTGAGCTTTCCATTGAATAAAATACCTTCTCCTTGTTTTTTGCCATTTAAATAATAATCTATGAAAGGACCTGAATAAGGTTGATTATGATTTTTTAGATACCAAGTTCCATTTTTCTTGGTCATTAAATTCGTTGTTGGAATGGCTTTTATACTATCTGGTCTTTTTGCATATTCTTTAGTGAAAACGTAGATTATTCCATCCAAATCTTTAAATCCAGTTTTTTCAATCGCTTGTTTGTTTTTAACGACTTCTATTCTGTCAATTTCATTTTCTGTTAAAGTTCCAAAGCCTTCTTTTGGTTCATTAATGATTGGAATGGAATCTACGATATAAAGGACGTTTTCATTTTGGTTTTGACTAAATCCGATTGTAGATATTAAAGTCAGTAATAAAATCAGTATTTTTTTTCTCATTCGTAATTTTTTTCAGCTTGCAGGCAACGT
>PHDJ01000054.1 GCA_002842575.1 Bacteroidetes bacterium HGW-Bacteroidetes-2 | reverse complement strand
TACACATTTTATTGTTTAACCTGTTGTTGTTTTATGCCATTAAGACAATGACCTAAAATCGAAAAATTATGGCAAAGAATAAAAGCATAATAAAGATCGAAGGAACCCTAGACGATCTTACCTTTTACAAGGGCAAAGACGGGTATTTAGTACGCACCAAAGGCGGCATAAGTAAAAGCAGAATCGAAAACGACCCTGCATTTATAAGAACCCGCGAAAATGGTGCCGAATTTGGACACAGTGCTTCTGCGGGTAAAATGTTAAGACGGTCTATCATTGACCTGCTTAATGATGCCAAAGACGACCGAGTAACCTCGCGACTTACGCAAGTAATGAGCCGAGTAAAAAACAACGACCTTACCTCGCCTAGAGGAAAAAGAGAAGTTGCCATCGGTTTGTCCAACCTTGCAGGTAGGCAAGTGTTAAATGGTTTTAATTTCAATGCCAATGCGCCTTTAGATAGTGTTTTACTCACCGAGTTTACACTAAATACGGCCACTGGCGAAATTAATATCGCGCTCTTTGCGCCTCTACAACACGTGGCTATTCCCCAAGGGGCTACCCATGTGTCTTTACAAGCCGGATTTCTGAATCTGGATTTTGCAACAGGCGCAAAAGACCTCCAACTAAGCAATACAGTCAATTTGGCTTTTAATGGCTTTGGAGGTTCGGTAACACTTACACCTGCAGGCGTGCCTGCAGGATCCGGAAATAGTTTGTACTTTCTTAAAGTAACCTTCTTTCAGGAAGTAAATACGGTACAATACCCACTAAAAAACGGGGCATACAATGCTCTGCAATTGGTGGATGTACTGTAAAATAGTAAGTGTTGTTGGATTGGGGCCGCCGTAAGGTGGCCCTTTTTTTGGTTGTAATTCGGTGGGGTTTTCTTAAGTTTCTTTATTAATTAGCAAAAACCCTTTTAGATAAAAAGCAATAAAAAAGAATGTGAATAGAATTATATTTTGTAATAACTCCTTATTTATTATTTTCTTTTAAGTAACTCTTCATTGCTTGAAAGGCTCGGCTTTTGGATATGGAATAGATTGGATAATTCGCAACAATCCTTGTTTGGTGGCACAATCAGTAGCATATTTTTTACCATCGCTGGACACTAATTTCAGTTGTCGACAAATTGTCGGTAACTCAAACCCTGAAACTTTTTCTCGCTTTTTCATTCTGTACCAATAGTCTTTTGGGTCGCTGCTATCCGTTAAAACGGCTACTACATCTACTACCGCAAAATACCATTCTTGTTCTTCTTCGTTTCAATCGAAACGAATTTGTTGGTTTTCAAATAATTTTAAATTTGTCATAATTATTTAGCTATTTTTTTCAATCTTATTCTCAAACATACAACTCCAGGTATTTACAAGTAACAATACTTGAATCAAAATTATCATTAATGTGTTTTTTTGCAGCTACACTCATTCTATTTCTTTTTTCATGGTCATTTAGCAATAATTCAATTGCATTGGCCATTTCATCGTAATTTTTATCTTCAACTGTAATACCTGTTTTACCTTCAATTAACGTCTCCGGAAAACCACCGGATTGAAAACCAACTACTGGCAAACCCATAGCTTGCGCTTCTAAAGAAACTACCCCAAATGTTTCACATCTCCCAGATTTGTCACTTGATGAAGTCATTAAAAATAAATTTTGTTCTTTAAGCAAGGCTTTAATTTCATCTTGATTTCTTGAACCGTAAAAAGTTACGGAATCCTCTAAATTTAATTCTTTTACTAGCTGTTGTAAGTTTTTTAATTCTCCCCCATAACCAACTAAAGAATAGGAAATTTTATACCCTTTATTTATTAATAATTTAACTGCTTTAATTCCGTAAGCCTGTGCTTTGATTTCGACAAAGCGTCCAACCGTAATTATTTTAAAAGGCTTGTTTTCAATAATTTCATCTGTATCATTTTCAAAAAAATTGGTATCAATACCAATAGGTATTACAATAATATCATTTGCCGAAAAGCCTTTGATTATTAATTTGTTTTTTAAATATTGTGTATTGGCAGTTATGTGGGAAACGTATTTGTTAAAATTGTGAATTATATTTTTTAACTGTTCACCTTTAGGCAAACCATGTTCATCATAGCCATGAAAAGTGACCACCATTTTTGACTTTAAAAATCCGATTTCTTTTAATTCAAATAAAGGGTTGATGGCTGTTGCAAAGTGAACGTGAAAAGTTTTTGTATTTCTGTATTTCCAATAAAATTGTAAAATGAATAGATAGTCTAATGATTTTTTCCCTTTAAATTTCCAGTATTTAATAAAATAATAAAGCAATAAAGGATTTAACAGAAAATATAAAGCTTTAATTTTTCGTTTTATTTTTTGTGTGGGCTGTTTAAATTTTACTGTTTTATCCATTAAACCATATTGCTCCAATATATTTGGTTGTGAAGTATTTGTTTTTGGGTTTATCGCGTCAACAATAATTTTCACTTTAAACCCGGCATCTATTGCGGCTGTAATATTGGACACAATAAAGGTTTCCGAAAATGTAGGAAATGAATTTGTTTTAAATACAATATGTTTGTTCATGATAAATTAAACTTCAATATTATTTATAAAAAGTTCATTCGGTAGTAATTTGAAATGATAATCTTTAAAACAATATAAATTATCATGAGTCGGCAAATCCATTTTATTTTTAACTTCAATTAAGGAAGTTTGTGATTCTTTTCCTCTTAATTGTTTAAAAATTCTATATTCACAAGTATCTTTTAGAAAATCATAAATAAGTTCAGGGTTATAATTACTTATTACATCTCTACTAAATTCAAGACATATCATTGGTCTATTTTCACCCATTAAGAAATTTTCAGCACCTTTTAACATTGGATATTCAGCACCTTCTATATCAATTTTAATAAAATCAACGTTTGCTATTCCATATTGTGCAACTATATTATCTAAAGTTGTAATGTTTATACTTATCCCATTTTCTTTTTTATTAGAGTATAATGATGCCGCACCCCTGTTAATATGTAAATTATTATATATTTCAGCCTTTCCTTCAAAATCACTTAAGCCATAATTTATAGCAGTAATATTTTTTAATTTATTTAATTTTATATTAAAGCACAGAATATCAAAAGTATCTGGCATCGGTTCAAATGCATAAACTTTACCTTTTTTTCCAATTAATTTTCCTGCAAAGACAGCTGTTAAACCAATGTTTGCACCGGCATCAATTACTGTGTAATTCTTTTTTAGAATTTTTTTAAAACACCATAGAGTTCCTTCTTCATATACTCCTTTATTAAAAATAGCTCTTTCAATTCCTTTATCAAATAAAGGAGATATTTTTAATTTGAATTTGTATTTGGTTTTAACTATTATATTATCTGCTGCTTTTGGTGTTAAGAGATTTAGAATTTTATTAACGTAGCTTTTTCCATTAAAAGAATGACCACTAATTAATCTTTTTAGCGTATGTATATAATATAATCTATTCGAAATTCCCATTTAATAGTGCGATAGCGTTAGTTCGGTTTATTTTGCCTGTAGTCCAGAAATCTGAAGGTAAAATTTGAATGGTTTTAGCAAATTCAATAACATCACAAAAATCTTCTTCTCTTGTAGTATTGTATGATGAGAACAACCAAAAATGATATGTCCCACCTCTTAGTAACAATTCAGGTATTGCTAAAGTTAAAGAATTAGCATCGTTTTTAAATTTATATCCTAATTCATCAAAAGCCCAAAAACAAATTAATTCACCATCAGTATTTTTTAAGCCAATCGTTATTAACATATTTTTTAAATCCATTAAACCCTTGCTAAATTTTAACTTTACTTTACAGGCCTCACCTGAAAATATTGAGTCAACTTCATTATTTAACTTATTTGTGAATAAAATTTCTGTGAATTTAAACTTAGTATTATCCCCTATTCTATCTAATCTATCGTATAAGGAAAGTCCAAATGAATTTTCACTTTTACTCAAATAATATGAAATAGCATATTCTGTTTCTCCCTCAAACACAACCCCTCCATTTTCCAGCACAATCCCTCTGGTGCACAAACTCTTCACCGCCGCCATATTATGGCTCACAAACAACACCGTCCTCCCTTCGCTTCTACTAATATCCTGCATTTTCCCAATCGCCTTTTTCTGAAATTCGGCATCGCCCACGGCTAGTACTTCATCTATCACCAATATATCCGGCTCTAAAAAAGCGGCCACAGCAAAGGCCAGTCGCACCCGCATCCCGCTGCTGTAGCGTTTTACGGGTGTGTCTATATAGAGTTCGCAACCACTAAAAGCTATGATTTCGTCTATTTTTCTTTTTATTTCCAGCTTAGTCATCCCCAAAATGGCGCCGTTTAAAAATATGTTTTCCTTGCCCGTCAATTCAGGGTGAAAACCCGTGCCTACCTCTAACAAAGAAGCGATGCGCCCTCGAGTTTTTATAACTCCTGTAGTAGGACTTGTTACCCGCGAGAGTATTTTCAATAAGGTGGATTTGCCTGCACCGTTTTTACCTATAATACCTAAAACTTCGCCTTCCTGCACCTCAAAATTGATATCTCGCAACGCCCACACATAGTCTTCCGTAGCCTTAGCACTGCGGTCGTTTACTACACCTACTTTTAAATAAGGGTCTTCCTTGCCGCGCACCGATGCCCACCACCTGTTTAAATCATGGCTCAACGTGCCTGTGCCCACCACGCCCAACCGGTATTGCTTGGATATGTTTTCGGCTTTTAATATTATCTTACTCATACGCTACAAAGCTAATAAATTTTAATACACGGTTTTTTTTAGATGGTAGGATTATTTGATGGTGTAATGACTGGATGGTTTTTGGTCTGGGATGGTGTCTAGATACAATTTTTATTTTGCTTGCTTCGCTGCGCTTTATAAAAATCACTCGATATGACAGGGATGGATGAGGGGATGGTTTTTGGTCTGGGGTGGTGTCTCGATACAATTTTTATTTTGCTTGCTTTACTGCGCTTTATAAAAATCACTCGATATGACAGGGATGGATGAGGGGATGGTTTTGGGTCTGGGGTGGTGTCTCGATACAATTTTTATTTTGCTTGCTTCGCTGCGCTTTATAAAAATCACTCGATATGACAGGGATGGATGAGGGGATGGTTTTTGGTCTGGGATGGTGTTATTGCGAGTATTTTTGCCATAGCAAAAATGCGAAGCAATCCTGCCTACCGGCCAGGCAGGCTCGTCCACCCTCTTAAAAATCTCATTCAAAAAAAACAGCCAAAAGGAACAAAAAAAGTTTGCTATACCCATAAAATAGACTACTTTCGCACGCTCTATGAAAATAATCTGCTATACAACCTACAAGATTACGCCGCCTTAACGGAGGTACTGCGCTGTTTTTTGTGCCATTCAAAAACGAAACTCATGTTAACCTGCCGTTGTTTAAAAACAACTCATACCTAACTTTTGCTCCTTTTTAAACCTCTTTCTCTCTATACTAATGAAAAAATATTTTAACCTATTCGATTTCAAACAAAAAGTGGACTACAAAATAGAAATCCTTTCTGGTTTAACCGTTGCATTAGCACTAGTGCCTGAGGCGATTGCGTTTGCTATGATTGTTGGTTTCTCACCGCTTACAGGTCTTTATGCTGCTTTTGTAATGGGACTAGTTACTGCCATTTTAGGAGGCAGACCCGGAATGATTTCTGGAGCAACCGGAGCGGTTGCCGTTGTTTTTGTAGGGCTGGTTATCGAACTGAAAGATACCTTTCCAGATATAGAAGCAGAAACTATTTTGCATTATGTGTTTGCTACGATTATTATTGCGGGTCTAATTCAAATTCTTGCTGGGGTATTAAAACTGGGCAAATTTATCCGCCTAGTGCCACATCCAGTAATGTTTGGATTTGTAAACGGTTTGGCAATCATCATTTTCTTATCGCAGTTTCCTAACTTTTATCAAAAAGGCACCGACATACTATTGGAAGGCTCAGCTATGTGGGTAATGCTAGGACTTACCCTATTGACTATGGTCATTATGTGGAGCGTGCCAAAACTTACACAAGCGGTACCTTCATCATTAGTGGCTGTATTGGTGGTGTCGGTTATTGTAATTGGCTTTGGTATCGATACCATGACCGTTTCTGATACTTTAAAAGAAGGAGAAAGCATTAAAGGTGGATTCCCTCCTTTTTCACTGCCGCAAATTCCGCTAAATTGGGAAACACTTTCCATCCTCTTTCCCTACGCTGCCATAGTTGCCGGAGTAGGCTTGATTGAAAGTTTGCTTTCGCTAAATATTATTGATGAAATTACCGAAACAAGAGGTAGTGGAAACAAAGAATGTATCGCACAAGGCACTGCAAATATCGCTTCTGGCCTCTTTTCTGGAATGGGTGGATGTGCAATGCTAGGACAAAGTTTAATTAATATTTCAGGGGGTGCTAGAGCCCGCCTTTCGGGAATTGTGGCTTCGGTAATGTTATTGATTTTTATTATGTTTGGCTCTAGCTTAATCGAAAAACTTCCTATGGCAGCACTAGTGGGCCTAATGTTTATGGTGGCAATTGGTACTTTTGAATGGGCAAGTTTACGAACTTTTAAAAAAATGCCCCTTTCGGATGTTATCGTGATGATTTTGGTAACCACCATTACCGCCGTAACACACAACTTAGCCATTGCAGTCATCGTTGGAGTCATTCTTGCTGCTCTTGCGTATTCTTGGGAAAATGCAAAACGCATCCGCGCTAGAAAATCTATCGATGAAAACGGCGTAAAACATTACGAAATATATGGCCCTTTATTCTTTGGCTCTACAGGCTTGTTTGCTGAAAAATTTGATATTCTTAATGATCCAGATGAAATCATCATCGACTTTAAAGAAAGTAGAATAGCCGATATGTCTGCTATTGAAGCGGTAAACGTTATCACCCACCGCTATGCAAAACAGGGCAAAAAAGTACACTTACGCCATTTAAGCAAAGATTGTATTGCCTTATTAAAAAACGCCGAAGCTATTATAGACGTAAACATCTTAGATGATCCTACGTATAAAGTGGTAACCAATACGTTGATTAGTTGATGGTGTGATGGTGTGATGATGTGATGGTGTGATGGTGTGATGGTGTGATGGTGTGATGGTGTGATGGTGTGATGGTGTGATGGTTTTTGGTTTAGGCAGTGTCTCGATACAATTTTTATTTTGCTTGCTTCGCTGCGCTTCATAAAAATCTACAAATAGGTGACCCCTCTGGGGTCAATTTTTATTTTGATTTTTTTTTCTACAAATATAGGACCCCTCTGGGGTCTGATATGTGTTGACACCCCGGCAGGGTCACATATTTGTATCAAATAATCCATTTTTTATCCCTGACCCCAGAGGGGTCGTATGTTTGTAACAAATAATCCGTTTTTTATCCCTGACCCCAGAGGGGTCGTATGTTTGTAACAAATAATTCGTTTTTTATCCCTGACCCCAGAGGGGTCGTATGTTTGTAGGTTCTTCAAGATAAATCTAATTCATTTATTGATTCCGATGATATTATAAAACAACTAGAGGTTTATGTTGAAAAATTTATTCAAGGCAAAAATTGGTTGCTTGCATCGGAAGAAATAAAAATTATTTCTGACTTCAAACTTCTTGTGAGTCAAAAGAAATTTGACTATAACAAGTTTAAAAATCTTTACAGCAAAAAAACCAGTTTTATCCAAGATGCCAACTCTATAATTACAATTCAGAATTCAAAACTTGATAATGACGGAAAAGAAAAGGGCGCTGCAAATGAAAGAATTCTTTTGCTAAAAAATATTGTAGCCTTAATTTTTGAAAAAGCAAGGGAATTAGAAGAGATTTGCCTTGAAATTGAAACATACAGATATAATTTCAAGAAAGAAATACTAATTAATGATGATGTTAATGTAGTTCTTGAAATTGAAGAAAAGGAAAATATTAAGGATAAAATATTAGATGGAATGAATGATGTTTTAATTGAGAAAAGTCTTTATAAGAATATATTGGGTCTAATTAATGACGAAAAAAGAATTAAAAATTTGCCAGATAATTCGGCTGAAAACTTTAGAAAAAAAATTAACACTCAGCTAAAATCTGTTTTAGAGTATTTTGATAGGCCGATTGAATTTTTAAATTATCACGAAGGTGGTAACTCCAAAAGCAACTCTCCTGGATTCAATTCGGAAAAGTATCTTGATACAATATTACGAAATGGCAACTCTAAAATTATATTAATTGACCAACCCGAAGATAATCTCGGAAATAAGTTTATTATTGATAAATTAATCAATTTAATCAGACAAATTAAATTTCAGAAACAAATTATTTTAGTGACTCATAACCCATCGTTGGTTGTATATGGAGATGCGGAAAATATAATTTTGGCTGAAAATGATAGTAACAAAATATACTATAAACAATTAGTATTAGAGGATAAGGAATCTCAACAGCAAATTTGTCAAGTTTTAGACGGTGGTCAGTACATTTTTGATCAAAGAGCAAAAAAATATAACATTGAAAAACTATTAAAAGATATGCAATGAGCGAAATAATTATAGCAAACTCCATTACTGAAAATCAAATCTCGGTAATCTTTAATCTTAATAACGGAGAAGTACCTTTTCCTCCGATAAATATAAATATCGTTGGTGATGTAGACTTGAATGCCTTAATCAATGAGATGGTCAAACTTATAGAATTTAAAAGAAAATTTTTAGTTGAGTTTATAGATGTAAATAATTTGGCTAAAACAAATGATAAAATAAAATTAATTAAAGAAACGCTGAACGAAATTTATTCTAAGTTCAATGAAAATATTGAGTTTGTGCCACAGGACAGGAGTTGATAATTTCTAAGCAACATTTAACACTTATTACGTTTTAATTGTAATAATCCTTCTTTTTTAAAAAAAATCCCTGCCTTTTTTTAAATAAATGAGATTGAGCGAAGTACGCGTTTACTATTGCTTTGCTAGCAATGGCGAGCTTGCAATGGAGCTGTTTTGTTTCGTTTGCTAAGACTGCAAAAGCGAGGCAAAACAAACAATCTATTTTTAATTTCCTATAAACTTCATGCTAAAACTTACGATGTTAGCGGTTAACAGATCACTTCGGTTGTAGCGATTATAACGCAGGTCGATATTTTTTAAACCAAAAGATCCTATTTTAAACGTGGTAAACATATCGCTATAGGAAATACTTCCTCCTATTTGAGTGCTATGAAATGCAGCTAAATCATAATCTGAGGTATAATAGGTTTCTGTAGAAACATGTTGGTTATAGGGAGCAAAATATGTAGCTTGGGTTTGGTTGTACAAACGATACATCGGTGCTATGGTAAAACTTCGGTTTAACTTTATGGGCAATTCAAAATTTACGGTTTGTGAAGTTATTCCCCAATCGTCTGAATAATAGCGATAAAACGTTCTAAGGGTGAATATTTCATTTAAATAATAATTAAGTCGTACGCCTATAGGTATTTTAAATCTAGTACTAGGTAATCGCTCTACATCGTCTGCTAATCGGAAGACATTTTTATTTTGCGGGCTCGTATAATTTGCTATCGAATTGGCGTTGCCAATAAAATATTGTGGTTTATCCGAAAAATAAATCCTATGGTAAGGTGTAGAAAGCAGTCCCTCTTGTGCTAAAATATCTGCAGATAAGGCTATTTGTAGCTTTTTAAAAAGTATTTGTGAAAAGCCTAAGGTCAAGGCATAGGAATTTCGGTTTATTATTGGGTAACTACTAAATTGACTTGGTAAATAGGTATTTGTGGCATTCCCATTTTGATCTAGTACAGTTACACCACTAAAGAAACCTTGGTTCAAAAAATTGCGACCATAAAGTTCAAATTCGTGTAATTCAGTAGGATAAATGGGTCGCCAGGTATCCATATATACGCTGCCACTGAGCGATATCTCTGTGTTTTTCTTATTAAAAAGCTGCGATATTCCTGCTCCAAAACCAAAGGAAGTGTAATCATACTCGTTGGATACCGATCCATGGGCGTTCCAAATAAAATTCCTACTTTTTGAACTGTGGCTATAGGATGCGTTCATATAAATCAATTCATCACTTTTTGATGCTCCTGATGAGGCTTGCCATGGGGTTCCGGTGGGTGGTGTTATAGAACCAGAGCCATGACCTTCACTTCCTCTGTCATCATCATCGTCATCGTCACCACCTCCTTTTGAGGCTCCTGTACTGCTAAAAGGATTGGTATTGCTGGACGATGCTGAGGTGTATGCAGAAATACCCACGTCTATAGTAAGTACTGCATCTGCACTTAATGGTGTAGAAAGTACTATGGATGCGGTTTCATCATTGAGTTTTTCAGTGCCTATACCCCCTCCTATAACCGAATGAGATCCATCTTGATTATAATAACTGGATAAAAACTCTACTTCAGAGCTTTCTAAAACTTTTTTCTTATAGTTTAAATTTTCATTTTGGGAAAATAAGGATATTGAAAAAAACAACAGAATAATGGTCCATTTAGAATTCATAAGAATTGTTTTCGTATTTATTAGCTTAATTACAGCCACAGCCTCCACCGGTTTTCCCTCCGTTACCTCCTACAGCTGCTTCGCGATATACCTGAAAGGCATTTTCAAATCGCTCGCTAGATCTGGCAGTAAGCACCATATCGGGATCATTGATGTACACTTTTTCATATTCCTCAACTACCGCACAGGATTGTAAACTTGAAAATACGACTACGGCTCCTAAAACAATTTTTTTCATGGGTTGCATGGTTATTTGGTTATTTATTTGAAATAAAATTAGGATGGGTACTTCTACTTAAGCTTAAAAAATAGATCCTTAGCTTGCCATACACCTCTTGTTTTGCTTGGTAAAAAGAAACTTTTCTTTTTAATACAAATGTGAGCCATAAGAAGTAAAGGATGAGAAGTACCATAAAATAAGATTTTTAATACTTTTAAAACATGAAGGGTCTAAAATACCCTACTGATTTTTAGGATTATTTTTCAAAAGTCCCGCTTTCTTCCTAAAAAGAAAACGGGATGGTAAATATAAAATTTATATTTTACTTCTTTTTTTTCAATTTCTGTATGCCGTAATATGCACCGGCTACTAAACCTAATCCTATAAAGCCATCAATTGGGGCTGTTGGGATTTCGTCGTCGGTGTCGTCCGGAAAATCTATTTGTGCTTGTGCGGTTTCTATGCCTAATGCTAAAAAACAAAGTGCAAGAAGCATACATATTCTATTTAAGGGGGCTATAGTTACTTTTTTCATTGTTCTTGTTTTTAGTTTTTAATCCATTTGGTAGTGAATCGTGCGCCTTCTTCATTGGTAAGGGTTACTACATATACGCCTTTGCTTAATGCCGGTGGTGCTATGTGCACTTGACCGTTACCTCCTACGGTATAGGTTGTTAAAAACACTTGTTGTCCTAATAAATTGGCTATTTGCACAGTTACCTCCTGCCCTTCTAAGTGTTTGGTGGCGATGCCAAATGCTATGGCACTCGGATTGGGATACAATACAAATCCGTTGCCAAACGCTTGGTCGTTAGTGCCTAATACGGCTTCTTCAAAAACAAGTTCAAAGCGGTCGCTTGCAATACTGTTTGCATCTGTGGGGTCTATAGAAAAGGCATAGATACTGTTCTCGTTATTAGAGAGTTCTGTTTCTTCTCCGCTAAAGACATCTCTAAGGTATGCGGTTACGCCTTGCAGCTCTGCCAACTGCACTTCAAACACATACTCGGCACGTCGGTATTGGTTGATAAACAATGGAAGCACCTCGCCTATTTGTGGCAAGGCTCTGCTTTCTATACTGAACATCGTGGCTTCGTTTTGTATCGCCAAATTCTCATCTTGGTTGAAAAACTTAGGAGCATCCATCGCTGTGATGGCATTGTTTCCTGTTTCTGCAAACTTTATTCGCAAACCGTCCGATGCGCTATTGCTTGTGGCAAAAGCGGTGGCTTCATACAATCGGATATCTAGTTGTGCATCGCTACTAAACACTGTGGTCAAGGGTTGGCTTACTGCTTTATGTGCTTCTTGAAAAGTGATGCTGGCGGCTCCATTAGCAAGAGTGGTTACAAAGGCGGCTTGACCGGGTTGCAGATATTGGTTGGCTGCTGAGGCACTACTGTTGCTCCCGGCTGGTAAATCAACGGTTACATAGGCTCCTCGTCCTCCGGGTTGTCCCGGTGTGGGGGCGCCTCCTAAAGTAGGATCCCAAACATAATAGAAGTTGGTGTTGATATTTGTAGAAGCGCTTGCTACTGCATTCATATCTACCGCTGCGGGATACGGATTTCCGAAGAAATTAAATTCGCCTGCCACAGCACTAAAATTGGTGTCGGTTTTTGTGCCGGTAAATAAAGTTCCTGTTGCTTGCAACGTAGTATTGGTGGGTGATGAACTATTGCTGCTTACATCAATGCTTCGGTCACCTCGCACTAAAAGGCGATAGGGCGTTCCTGCGGTTAGGGTGTTTACATCGGTATTGGGTATTGCTTCCCAAGCTTGTGCTGTATTGTTTAGGGTAAACATCGATGGGTTGCCACTTGGTGTAGCATCAAAACCATTGGCTCCGGTGGTGGAGCCGGTTATGTGTGTTCCAAAACCAGGGCTGGGGTTGTCTGTGGCATTTATTGCACCTTCCTGCCAGTTTGCGTTGATGCTTCCTGTTGTGGTTACTGCAGAGGATAAGAAACGGAACGCACGACGTGCAGGGAGGTAGCGTTGTATAACTACATTGCC
>PHDJ01000009.1 GCA_002842575.1 Bacteroidetes bacterium HGW-Bacteroidetes-2 | reverse complement strand
ATTTTTTTGTTTAATACTGTTTTGTAGGATGCTACAAAAAAAATATTTAGCAGATAGCGCGATCTTTTAAAACCTTTTTCGGTTTTAAAAGAGTTGCCCTTATAATTCTGCTTATTTTTGTCGCTTAATTTTTTTAAAATGCGCACGCAAACAGAACAAGAAGAATTTTATAACTGGATTACCCACGGCATCGGTTTTGCCTTGAGTGTTTTGGGGTTTGTGCTTATGCTTATTTATGATAGCCATGAAACGCTTCAAAGCTATTTAGCTATTTCGATGTATGGAACCTCCTTGACCTTGTTATATTTTGCTTCTACTATCTATCATTATGAAAAAAAGGAAATTCGCAAAAATAGATACCGTATCCTAGACCATATTAGTATATATGTTTTAATAGCAGGAACCTATACACCTATTGTACTAATTACTTTAGAAGATAGTTTGGGTTGGGTACTTTTTTGGGTTGTTTGGGGTATTGCTTTTGTAGGTGCAATTTTAAAAATATTTTTTACAGGAAGGTATGAAGTGCTGTCGGTTTTTCTTTATGTGGCAATGGGTTGGTTGATTATTTTTGACGTACAGGCGCTGATAGCTCGAGTAGATGCTTTAGGGTTGTTGCTTATTTCCTTAGGTGGTTTAAGCTATACAGTGGGCATTTTATTTTACCTCAGGCATAAAGTGAAATATAGTCATGTAACGTGGCATATTTTTGTACTACTAGGCAGCCTTTTTCATTTTTTATTTATTTTCTTGCGGGTTATTTAAAGTAGATATGCTAAAAATGTTGCAAAAATTACTACAATCAATTTTGCCAGATTAAATTTATGCCCCTCGCTGCTTTCAAATAAAATGGTTGTGGATACGTGTAAAAAGATTCCGATAACTATGGCAGAGGCTTCAATATAATACTCTTTTATAAAAACCATTTTTTCTGCAGTAAAACTGCCTAAAGGAGTCATTAATGAGAATAGAAATAAAAATAATAAGGTGTTTTTTTGCGAATATTTTGCCTCTATAAAAAATAAGGTTAGGATGATGGCTATTGGCATTTTATGAATTATAATTCCTAAAAGTAATGTATCATGCTCGTGAATGGGTATGCCTTCTAAAAAAGAGTGAATACTTAAACTGATAAAAAGCATCCAAGGAAAGGTTTTGTCGTCCGCGTGTAAATGTACGTGACCATGTTCTGCGCCCTTGGAGAAAAATTCTAAAAATATCTGGAGAAGGATTCCTCCCATAATAAATATACCAACATTTTTATTGTTGGACGCATAGACTTCGGGTAGGAATTCAAAAACCGTTAACGCCAATAAAAATGCACCACTAAAAGCTAAAAATAATTTAATGCTGCTAGGCTTTTTCGGTTTAAATAAGATTACAAAAAAGTATCCTGCTGCAATTGCTAAAATGGGTAAAAGGTAATTCATTACTTAAATGTAAGTATTAATCTGGGTGAATTTTTAAGAATAAATGGGTCTAGATTATAATTTCCAAAGGTATCGATTAATTCAATACCTGCTTTTTTAAAATAGTGCAGAAAATCTTCTTTGGTTAATGCTTTAACTTTTTCAGTAAAATGAAAGTTTTCTTTGTTGTCTTTAAATGAAATGTCCTTAAAAATATAACCTTCTTTAACATATCGATGTATATGAAAAGTTATTTTATTCACGGTTTTTGTTTCTCTCTCTATCAGGTTTTTGATTATATAATCTGCATTCATAAAATCTATGACTGCTTTACCTCCTTCTTTTAAATTAGCTTTTATGGCAGTAATGGTCCTGTAATTGTCTTCTTCTTTTTCAAAATAACCAAAACTGGTAAACAAATTAAAAATTGCATCAAATTTTTTTGGGTAGGGTTTGCACATGTCGTGTACTTCGAAATGCAGCTTTTCATTTTCAAAGTCTTTAGCATAAAGAATACTGGTAGGAGATAAATCAATACCAGTTACCTCAAATCCTAATTCATTTAAGCTTACAGCATGCCTACCTTTTCCACAAGCTAGGTCTAAAATGCTTTGATCTTTTTTTAAATGAAGCTGTTTTGTGATTTTTTTCATAAAAGTCTGGGCTTCCTCAAAGTCTCTGTCTTTATATAAAATATGGTAATATGGGGTGTCAAACCAGGAGGTAAACCAATTTTCTGTTTCTTTTTGCATAGCGATTCATTAACACCCCAAAATTAACGTATTTTTGTACCATACAGAAGTTGATTTATGGAAAATAATTTTAAAATGCTAGCTAAAACGTTATTTGGTTTTGAAGAACTTTTAGCGAAAGAATTGCGTGACCTTGGAGCTCAGGACATTGTGATAGGTACACGTAATGTTATGTTTAAAGGCGATACAGGGTTTATGTACAAAGCTAATTTATGCCTTCGTACGGCTATTAAAATCTTAAAACCTATACATACGTTTAAAGTTAAAAATGAACATGATTTGCACCGAAAAATTTATGAAATAAATTGGGAGCAATACATGTCTTCTGAGGATTCAATTGCCATAGAAGCGACTCTCTTTTCTGAAAATTTCACCCATTCGCAATATGTGGTTCATAAAGTGAAAGATGGTATTGTAGATAAATTTAGAGACACAACAGGCGTTCGTCCAAATATAGATACAGTTCATCCTAACCTGCGAATCAATATTCACATACAAACGGATGTTTGTACGGTTTCTTTAGATAGCTCTGGTGGTAGCTTGCATTTACGAGGCTATCGAACAGTTACTAATATTGCGCCTATCAACGAGGTTTTAGCCGCAGGATTAATCTTGCATTCTGGATGGACTGGTCAATGTGATTTATTGGATCCTATGTGTGGTAGTGGCACTATTTTAATTGAAGCAGCCATGATTGCTTGCAACATACCGCCTAATATTAACAGAAAAGAATTTGGATTTCAGCATTGGGTAGATTATGACGAAACTCTTTTTTTAGCTATTGAAGCGTCTGTTTTAAAGCGTATTCGTAATTTTGATTTTAAAATAATAGGGTATGACAAGGCTCCTTCAGCAGTTATGAAATCTAAAGAAAACATCAAAAATGCTAATTTAGAGGAATTTATAACTGTACATGAACGCAATTTTTTTGACACCGAAAAAGAAGGGGATGCTCCTTTATACCTTATTTTTAATCCTCCTTATGATGAACGGCTTTCTATTGATATGGAAGATTTTTATACGGATATAGGGGATACATTAAAACGGGGTTATTCTAATTCACAGGCATGGTTTATTACAGCTAATTTAGAGGCTTTAAAATTTGTTGGGTTGCGGCCATCCAGAAAAATAAAAGTGTTTAATGGCAAGCTAGAAGGTCGTTTTGTAAACTATCAAATGTATAGTGGAAGTAAAAAGGCAAGCAAGAATTAAAGATAGATTATTTGATAGTATGATGGTTGGATAGTTTGATCATTTGAGGGGTTTAATTTTAAATTTTGAATTGTTTTTTTTTTTGATTATTTGGTGGTTTTTGGGTTGGGAAGGTGTCTCGATACAATTTTTACTTCGCTCGTTTCACTTCGCTACATAAAAAATTAATCGACATGACAGGTTGGATGGTAGGATGATTTGATGGGTTTATTTTTTATAAATAGGAATCAAATAAGAAATACCATAGCCAAAACCCGATCCAAAATTACTGCCTTCAAAGGTTTTTCCGAAACCTGGTATGTATAAATTTTCAAAATTTTCAGGTTGTTTTTCACTAACTCTTCGTTTTAGTTGTAGATTGATGGAAAGATATACATTTGTAATAATTTCTGTTTTAACACCCACTAGCAATTCTACCCATTGCGCACTTAGTCCGTTAAAGACTAAAGGGTCCTCTCGTATGTCTGGAGGAAAAAAAGGGGCTTCTGTTGCTATGGTATAGCTTAAAAGCTCTTGTTTAAAACTGGAAACACCATACCGCAACCCTCCGTGTATGGCATTATTCAAACCAACCCAGTTGTTATGGGAATTATAATCAAACCCAATTTTAATATAACTACCACTCCCTTTTGAGGTTATATTATCATCGAAAGTGGTTTTTTGTTCGTTGCCTAGTTCAACTGCGGTATAATATTTTTTATACACTCTATAATCTCCCATAATTTCAAAACCATTATAGTTTTTGTCTAAAATAGTTTGTGCCGGTTTAGAAATATCTATGCCCAAACGAAGGCCGTATTTTTCACGATAATCTATGGTGTCTAAAGCTATTTCACCGCTCGTTTGAGAGGTTATCGTTTGTACCCCGACAAGAAAAAGACTAATGATAAATTTTAATGTGTGCTGCATGTTGATTTCTTGCGTTAATACTATCGGTTAAAATAACTATACTTTCTATCCAATTAGTGGAAGATGTGGTGTCTAAAATCAAAGAAAAGTCATTAAAATTTGTTCTGAAGGAACAGGCTCTGCTTATAAATTCGTTTGCTCGGGTATAGTTGAAGGAAATAAAATTTATTTCAGGTACTGTTTCTGTGGAATTGTTTACAAAAAAATAGTTTGTAAAGTTTTCCGAAGTTGCTAAAGGTATAGCAATGGAATCAACAGATACAGGATTAAAAAACGGAAATTCTTCACCTTCTTTTATGATGGTAAAATTTGTGGTTGCTTTAAAGGTCTCTGGATTTTGTGCGTTATAAAAACGAACGATTAACAAAGGGGTTTTTGGTATTTCCGGAATGCAGATGTCATCTCGGGTGCAAGCGGAAAGTATCGAAAGGAACAAAAGTAGATATATGGTTTTTTTCATGGGTTTTTTAAATAGGTAAAATCACAATGTCTAATAGGCTTTACATTTCTCTTTTTGTCAAAAGTACAACATTTTCTACATGATAGGTTTGTGGAAACATATCTACAGGCTGCACTTTGGTTACTTTATATTTGGCATCCATCAAGGACAAGTCTCTGGCTTGGGTGGCGCTATTGCAACTTACATACACAATTTTTTGTGGTGCAATGCTTAAGATTTGTTCTACCACATCTTTATGCATCCCATCTCTTGGTGGATCGGTAATTATAACATCTGGAATGCCATTTTGTTGAATGAAAGTAGGGTTAAAAACTTTTTTCATATCGCCCACAAAAAAGGCAACATTGTCTATCCCATTTAATTTGGCATTTTCTTTAGCAGCTTCAATAGCATCGGGTACAGATTCTATTCCAATAACTTTTTTTGCTTTTTTTGCTATAAATTGCGCTATGGTTCCTGTTCCTGTATATAAATCATACACTAATTCATTTCCTGTTAATCCCGCAAAATCACGGGTTACTTTGTATAATTCAAAAGCTTGTTCTGAATTGGTTTGGTAAAAAGACTTGGCATTTATTTTGAATCTTAGGCCTTCCATTTCTTCAAAAATATGATCCCTGCCTTTAAAAAGTAGTATGTCTTGATCGTAAAGCGTATCGTTTCCCTTTGAATTTATGACATATAGGAGCGAAGTAATTTCTGGAAATTGATTTGCAATAAACCTCAATAGCGGTTCTCTTTTGTCTTTGTCTTCTTCAAAAAATTGTACTAAAACCATTACTTCACCTATCGAAGTATTTCTTATCATTAGGGTGCGCAATAATCCAAATTGCTCTCTAGTGTTATAAAAGGATAAATTATTTTGAACAGCAAAATTGCGAACCGCATTCCGAATGCTATTAGAAGGGTCTCCTTGCAGATGGCATTCTTTTAAATCTAATATTTTATCCCACATACCGGGTATGTGAAATCCTAGTGCATTTTTATTGAAAATTTCACCGGTGGAGTTTATTTCATCTAGACTTAACCATCGACTGCTGCTAAAGGAAAATTCCATCTTATTCCTGTAATAGTATTGTTTTTTAGAACTCAAAATCGGAAAAAGTTCAGGCAATTCCATTTTACCTATACGTTTGAGGTTGTTTTCTATCTCTTTGTGTTTGTAAAAAAGCTGGTCTTGGTAGTGCATGTTCTGCCATTTGCACCCTCCACAAACCCCAAAATGAATGCATTTAGGAGCAGTCCTTTTACTAGAATGTGTATGAAAGAAAATGGCATCACCTTCATAATAAGCACTTCGCTTTTTGGTTGTTTGTACATCAACTACATCTCCTGGAATTGCATTACCAATTAGTATAATTTTGCCATCTGGAGCTTTTGCAATACACTTACCTTTAGCACCAGCATCGAGAACTTCAATGTTTTCAAAAATTTGCTTGTTGTTTTTCTTTCTTGCCATAGCGCAAAAATAATCTATTGGATAGGAAATAAGAATATTTATCTATTCAATTTTAAATTTAAAATGAAAAAGAAATATCCAAAGAAAGCGAATGAAAAATATTCTTGTTCCCTTATTTAGGGTTATTACAAGAATATTGGTTAATTTTGCAAAAGTTTTGGATGATTTCTCTCCTTCTGAAATAAGTACAATCAGGAAAGCTAAGGAATAACTAAGTACAAATTTCAATTATTTATTATGCCCTTTTTAGATAAAATCACATCACAACAAGCTATTGCTTTAGAAGAGAAACACGGAGCTCACAACTACCACCCACTTCCTGTTGTTTTAACACGCGGGGAAGGTGTTTATGTTTGGGACGTTGACGAAAAACAGTATTATGATTTTCTTTCTGCGTATTCAGCGGTAAATCAGGGACATTGCCATCCAAAAATTGTGGACGCAATGAACAAACAAATTCATACTTTAACGCTTACTTCTAGAGCATTCTACAACGATATGCTTGGTCCTTATGAAAAATATGTGACAGAATACTTTAAATATGATAAAGTATTGCCGATGAACACAGGTGCCGAAGCGGTTGAAACTGCTATAAAAATTGCAAGAAAATGGGCGTATGAAGTAAAAGGTGTTTCCGAAACGGAAGCGCAAATTATTGTTTGTGAAAATAATTTTCACGGCAGAACCACTACAGTAATTTCTTTTTCAAACGATGATAATGCCAGAAAAAACTTTGGTCCTTTTACACCGGGTTTTATAAAAATAAAATACGACGATATCGAGGCGTTAGAAAATGCCTTAAACAGTAGTAAAAATATCGCCGGATTTTTAGTGGAACCTATTCAGGGGGAAGCGGGAGTTTATACCCCTGCCGATGATTATATGCAAAAAGCCAAAGCATTGTGTAACAAGCATAATGTACTTTTTATGGCAGACGAAATTCAAACCGGTATTGCACGCACCGGTGCTTTGCTTGCCGTTTGTGGCAATTGTACTTGTCAAGGACATTGTGAACGCCAAGAAACCTACAGCCGTCCAGATATTTTAATCTTAGGCAAAGCACTTTCAGGTGGAGCATATCCTGTTTCTGCCGTGCTAGCTGATAATGCTATTATGAATGTAATTCATCCAGGACAGCACGGTTCTACTTTTGGAGGAAATCCCGTAGCCGCTGCCGTTGCTATGGCTGCTCTTGATGTTGTTGTAGAGGAAAATCTGGCACAAAATGCCCGAAATTTAGGTAACTTATTTCGAAGTGAAATGAATAAATATATTGCCTCTAGTGCTTTGGTAAAATTGGTGCGAGGTAGAGGTCTTTTAAATGCCATAGTTATTAACGATTCTGAAGAAAGCTCTACCGCTTGGGATATTTGCTTACGACTAAGAGATAATGGGCTGTTAGCAAAACCAACACATGGTAATATTATTCGTTTTGCGCCTCCTTTAGTGATGAATAAAGAGCAATTAATGGATTGTGTTTCCATTATTATTAAGACCCTAAAAGAGTTTGAAAAATAAAAGAAAACGCCCAGATTAGGGCGTTTTTTAAATTATTAGCAAGAATGCTAGGTATTCATAAAACCGAACATTGCTGCTCCAAAAAGCATTATAATAAGCAGGTATATTACGATTAAAATAGCATACCAAATGAGCAATGCTTTTGCCCAGTTTGCTTTATTTAAATTGGTTGTACTACCAAAAGCCCATACAAAGAGCATAATTAAACCCACTAATGGAATAGCGGTTATTAAAAGGGTAATTACCCATTCAGAGGTCGTCATTACTTGGTTATTCTGATTTTCCATAATTAAAGTGTGTTGGTTATTTAATTAAAGTGTGTTGGTTATTTAATTAAAGATAATGAATTTATTATTAAGTAGATACGTTTTTTTAAACAAAAAAATGCGGCTCTTGAGCCGCATTCCGTTTTTAAAGGTATTCAACATTATTTACATTCCGTAGTTTTTAAAAATTTCTTGTTGTAATTCTTCTATTCCAACATATCCAATGGTTACTATATAAAATAGTACTATAATTAGGTAAATAGCATTTAAAATAACCCCGATAATTGCAAGAATTTTCCCAGTCTTTACGTTGGAATAACCAGAATATAATTCAGGGGATTCTAAGTAGATTTTGGTGGCTTTGTTTGCCAGTACAATAGCGATGATACCAAAAATTAATCCAATAACCCCATAGCAGCAGCAAGTGATGATAGAGATAATGCCAAATACTAAAACGAGTGTAGAGTTAGGTAAAGTTTGTTTTTCCATAATACATTAATTGGGTTGGTTAATTGGTTTTAATTAAATACCGTTAAGCGATGTTAAATTAATAAAAATAGTCTGAATTATAGAGAACCCTAAAATAAAATCTGCATTTTGTGTAAATAGCTAATTACAATTGTAAAAAGGCTTATAACAATTAGGACTACTTTTATTTTAAAGTCGTTTTTAAATTTTACAAATAGATTTAAAAGTAAAAATAGGAGGAGTACAATTAATGGGTAAATAGCGGGGTACATTTTAAAAGCAGCAACAAACTCTCCTTTAAAAAAGAGGACTGTGGCACGTTGTATGCCACAGCCCAAACATTCTATTCCGAATAACTGTTTATTTAAACAAGGTAATAAATACTCTTCCATACTTTAAAAGTAGAAAAAATAGTCTTAATTTTTATTGTGTACCGTTACTTTATAGTCAATAACAACATTTTCTGCAGTTATCAATTTAACAAGGTAAACTCCACTGCTAAGATTAGCCGTTGAAAAGGAATAACGTTGTTGACTTCCTAAGTTTTTTTCGTTAATTACTAATTTACCGCCCATATCATATACCGAAGCATTTTTAATATTAATGATTTCGGGATTATTAACTTCTAACTGAGATATACGGTTGTTTTGAAAAACCTCTACTTTAGCAAGAACCTCTTCTTTTATTTTATCAATTTCTGCTAATGCTCTTTCGTTAAAGTCAACAAAGCTTATATAGAAACGATTTTCATAAGTTCCTGCCGGTAGGCTAAGTTCTACATACTCCCATAAAGGACTAAAGGTGTTTAATTGTCTATCAAATAAAAACACTTTTTTATTGAAATTAATAAAATCAACAATTTTTATTTTGAAGGTTGTTGGAGCACTTGCAGTTAAACCAAAAGGAATGTATTCGTTTTCGTCAAAAGGTAAGGTTTGAATCACAAATCGAGCATTTGATCCGCGTAACTTCCAAAACGTATCGCCACCGGAAATAACTAATGGATGTCTTGCGTCCCAGCCTCTATCTTCACCCCATGTGGTTTCGTCAGAAAACATGAGCAACATATCACGAATGTAGGTGTTATTAATTTCTGTATGAATTCTTATACCAGGTGTAGCATATACAGGCTCTTCTATTGGGGTAGGACCATTAGCATCGCTAACCGAAGCTGCATTTGGATTCCTAGTTGGGGTTCTAAATTCACTAAAAGTACTAGCTCCTTTTGGAATAAAACGGCGCATACTATTTTTGAAAATAGCTACTTCATCATTAGGCTCATTATTTATTGAAATATCTCCTCTAACCATAAATCCTTGCCCAATTGGCGCAAAACGACGTTGTTTGGAATCGCCGTTACCAACAGTATCTTGTATAGGGTTACCCGAGCCATCATACATGATATATGCAGGAGGGACATAAACGCCTATATCACCATAGATAGGGTCTATAGTACCTCCATTGGGATTCCAGGTTCCATAACCGCCTTGATAAGCAGTTATATTATGCGAGTTTGTTGTCCTAGATTGATCCCAATAATAAGCAGTTGCTTGTATTGTTCTATTATCAGAATCTAAAAGAAATTCTCTCATGTCTAAAGCAGAAGGATACGGATTTCCGGTTAAAGTTTCTTGAGGTATGCTATCTGTGTGTTTAACTATAACAGTAATATTGCCACTATTGGGTCTTCCTCTAAAATCGTATAGTTGTTCGTGGGCATCACCCACCTGTGCATACGTTCCTGTACCTTTCATGGTAAAGCCTTCACCTGGTTTAAGACCATCTGTTGTACCTATATATACCCAATTGGCATACCCGCTTAAAGCACGCATGGTGTAAATCCATCGAGAAGAAACTTGTAAATCGGTTGCTAAGCCAAGTCCACTAGGAATACCATTTAAACTAGTGGTGTATGATTGTAGGATGCTGTTGGTAAGATGCTCCGGACCAGTTTGTTGGTCTTGTACATCGTATAATTTTGAAATACCAAAATTGGTATTTCCAGGATTACCGGCAGGATTTCCCACAGGCGAAGCCCAATAGTTATAGTCAAACGCATTGGCAAAACCACGTTGCCATACCGAAAGTTTTCCTGTTCCAGTGTTAGTAGAAGCAACGCCTCCTTGAATAAGTTGACCGTCATTTCTTAAGTAAATGCTGGCATTAGTAGAATCAACAGTATTTTCTAATAAACTAACATAATCAGTTACAAAAAGAATTTCATTGTTTACAAAAACATAAGAATCGGTCGTGCCATTTGGCTGCACATGAATCTGCGCTAATAACGTAGCAGAAAAAAGCAACATAGTTGCAGAAAGTAGTAGGTGTTTCATAATTTCTTAATTTATTAATAGACAGTAGTTTGGGGTGCTACATGCGGTTATTATAAATCAAATGTACAATTTTATTTTTAAATTTTGTTTATTATTTTAAAAAATATTTGTTTTAGATAGTTGATAGTTAGTGTTCTATTAGCTTTGAAAAGTGTGTTTTATGATAATTGTAGTGTTTTAAAAAAGCTGTTTTTTTTTTGAAAAGAATTAAAAGGCACTGTTTTTTTGTTTATTAGTAAATACCAGTACATTTGTTCAAAATAATAACTAGTGAAATTTAAGAAAGACGATATCGTAAGCGTATTAGATGAGGCTATAGAAGGAAGGGTTTTGCAAATTGTTGCAGACAGAATTCATGTGCTTACAGAAGATGGGTTTACCATTGTCTATACAGAAAATGATTTGGTTAAGATGGAAAACACCAAAGAGTTATCAAACATGTCCAGAATTTCTATGCAAGAATTTATAAAAGAAAAAGAAATTCCAAAACGAAAAAAGGGAATAACACTAAACAAAAAAGAACGCATGCAGCCTGCAATGGAAGTAGATTTGCATATTCACCAATTGGTGCCTACCACAAAAGGGATGGATAATTATGACATGCTTACATTACAGTTAGACACTGCAAAAAGGCAATTGGATTTTGCCGTTCAAAAAAGAATACAACGGGTAGTTTTTATTCACGGAATAGGAGAGGGTGTGCTTCGCTCTGAACTAGAATATCTTTTTAAAAGGTATGAGAATATAAAATTTTACGATGCCGATTTTCAAAAATATGGAAGAGGAGCTACGGAAGTATATTTTTTTCAAAACCCGAAAGTCTGAAGCAGTTTTACTTCACTTTATACAAATTTAGTTAGCAGGTGTTCGGATCGTTCCAAATACAAGGGTTTCTTGCGTGATGGTTTCGGTTTCACTTTCTAAGCGAATGTTTTGTAAGGTTATTAAAGTAGAATAAGCTATGATGGAATCGGTTGGAATCCCACTGCCAGTTTCCAAAAAAACAGCGGTGGTAACAATAGATGCCGTTCCTTGAGTGCTTACAAAATTAGCATTAACTCTTGGCGTAATAGGAGGTATGGCACTGCAAAAATAGGCAGATGTAATACTTTCGTTAAATGTTCGGTAGTTTATCACATTTGAAGTAGTATTTAAAGGATAATTTTTTGTGATTACAGAGTTAAGTATGGAATCTTGCGTGGTTAATTGAAGCGAAAGTGATTCAAAATTGCTACTGTTTATCTTAAAAAAAACAAATTGCCCAACATCTCCACATTGTTCAATAGCAATTTCATCAAAATCAAATGAGGTAATAATAATGTCGCCATCATCACAACCGTTTAAAGTGAAAAGGAGTGCAAGTGCAAAAATTAAAAAAAAATGTTTCATAAGCAAGGTTGTCTTCGACAAAAGTAATAGTTTTGCCAAAACTATCCTCAAAGGAAAACTAAATATTTGTAATTAATCTTCTTTTACAAGAATGAATCGAGTATATTTTGACAGTGCAGCTACTACCCAACTTCGTGATGAAGTGATTGAAAGAATGATAGAGGTAATGAAAAATGATTATGGAAATCCCTCATCTACACATTCTTATGGTAGAACATCTAAAGCGATAATTGAAAATGCTAGAAAAACAATAGCAAGTTATTTAAACGTAACTGCTGCTGAAATTATTTTTACTTCTGGCGGCACCGAGGCAGATAATCTAATTATAAATAGTTGTGTTAGAGATTTAGAAATTAAACGCATTATTACCTCTCCCATTGAACACCATGCCATCTTGCATACCGTAGAACAGCTTCGTAAAGATTTTAATACGGAAATTGTCTTTGTAAAAATAAATGCATCTGGTTTTGTAGATTATGCTCATTTAGAAGCACTACTTCAGGATACATCTAAAAAAACCTTGGTTAGTTTGATGCACATTAACAATGAAATAGGGACTATTTTAGACATTGAGAAAGTAGCAAATTTATGCAAGGAATACCAAGCCCTATTTCATTCAGATACCGTACAATCTATCGGTCATTATCCTTTAGATTTAGGAAAAATTCCGATAAATTTTACTGCAGTTGCAGGTCATAAATTTCACGGACCAAAAGGAGTTGGCTTTGCTTTTGTAAGAAAAAACAGCGGATTACATGCTCTCATTCACGGAGGTGAGCAAGAACGTGGACTCAGAGCTGGAACAGAATCAGTGCATAATATTGCGGGTTTAGAAACGGCATTTCAATTGGCCTATGACCATCTTGAAAAGGAACAAGCATACGTAACCGATTTAAAAAAATACTTTATCGAGCAGCTTGTGAAGTTCCTACCAGAAGTTGACTTTAATGGTCCTTGTTCTGATTTAGAAAAAAGCACTTATACTTTAATTAATGTACGTTTACCCATTGCTCAAGAAAAAGCATTGCTCTTGTTGTTTCAATTAGATTTAAAAGGAATTGCATGCTCAAAAGGTAGTGCCTGCCAAAGCGGAAGCGACAAAGGTTCTCACGTGCTACAAGCAATTCTTAATGAGGAAGAAATTAAAAAACCATCCATCCGTTTTTCTTTTTCAGCATTCAATACCAAAAAAGAAGTAGATTATGTAGTTGGTGTTTTGAGAGACTTTATCGGAGGTTAACACTTAGGTTTAGTTTTATTCGTACCTTTTAAAATCGCATTGAGGTTCGAACATTGAATACCCTTGGTGTTAGAAAGTTTGGTACGGAATATTGCACTTTGGTACTTACATCTCTAACAAAGGTATTGGTAATGGAATTTTGTACATCAAATATGTTGAAAATTTCAAATCCCAAGGATAGTTCTTTAAAGGGTTTTAACCACCCTGAATCTCTCCGTTTGTTTTCATCTACTAAAACATAAGAAAAACCAACATCTGCTCTTTTGTAATCGGGCAATCTGGATTGAAAATCATGAGGATCGGCAAAGCTTGGTGAACCGCCTGGAAGTCCTGTGTTGTAAACCAAATTGATATATACTTTTACATCTGGGATTCTTGGCATATAGTCCTGAAATAAAATAGCAAATTTTAATCTTTGGTCTGTTGGTCTGAAGATATAACCTCTATTGTCTAAATTTTCTTCAGTTTTTAAGTACCCAAAACTTAACCAGCTTTCTGTGCCTGGCACAAATTCACCAGTAAGTCGAAGGTCTAACCCATAAGCATAGGCTTCTGCATTATTATTAGCACGATATCGTATCCTAACATTTTCTATAGTGAAGGTATTCACATCGGTTAAATTTTTATAATATACTTCTGAATTAAGAACAAAAGGACGATTCCACATTTTAAAACTGTAATCGTTTCCTAATACGATATGAAACGATTGTTGTGCTTTTACATCTGGAATTACTGTTCCTGTTTCATCACGCAATTCTCTGTAAAAAGGGGGTTGGTGATACAGTCCTCCAGAAAGCTTAAAGAGCATGTCTTTATCCCAGTTTGGCTTTATAGCTATTTGTGCTCTCGGGCTAAATACTGTTTGTGTATTATTTGTAATACCTTCGCCACTCACGGTCCAGTTATGGGCGCGAACTCCGGCATTTAGCCAAACCTCATTTTCACCCATAGAATATTGCTTACTCCACTGCAAAAACCCAGATAATCGATCTATCTGAACGTCGTTAAAAGCTCTAACATTATTGAAAGGTACTAATGGCGAAGTAAATGCATTATAAGGTTGATCATTTATAAATTCAGATCCTATAGGTCGAATAGAAAATCCTGCTGAATCTATAATTTCAAATTCCTGAATACGATCACGAATATCTTCACGGGTGTATTTTAATCCGTATTGAAACAAGTGGTCATTTTTGTTGTAATCGCCTTTGTGCTCAATATTAAAAATTAATGCATCTAAGTCATTTCTAGCATGAGTGAGTTGCGCCCCAATAGCTCTACTAAATTCTACATCACCCAAACCACTGGAGCCTATGTCGGTATTTACTTCCCCAATTCGATATTGTGCTAATATGTCAAAATATTCCTGCTCTTGTGTGTGGTATGCCGATGCAATCCATTTTAAAGTTAAATTTTCATTAACCACATAGGTGCTTTTTAAAGCGCCAAAATATGTATCATATCGATCTTCTTCTTGCCCTTCATAAAAAATAAGAAGCGCAATGGGGTCTGCTAATGTACCAAAATTTGTTTGTCGAGTTAGGGGTTTATAACTGTATTTGTTAATGGCTAAGTTCCCCAGAAATCCAATTTCTAATTTATTATTTACTTTATAGGTTAAATAGGTTTGCACATCGGCAAAAACGGGTTTAAAATTAGTTTCTGTTTCTTGAGCATCTACTAATAAACTGTTGTTTCTATACCGAAGTCCGGCTATAGCGGTTAATCTTCCGTTTTTTGAAATTCCACCGGCGGCTACACTTGCGCCAAGTAAGCTAAAATCGGCAGAGGCATTAAAACTTGCAGGTCTTCGATAGGTAATATCTAAGACAGAGGAAAGCTTGTCTCCATATTTTGCTTGAAATCCGCCTGCTGAAAAATCAACGCTAGAGGTAAGGTCGCTATTTACAAAGCTTAATCCTTCTTGTTGTCCACTTCTAATCAAAAACGGTCGATAGACTTCAATTTCGTTTACGTATACCAAATTTTCGTCATAATTACCACCCCTAACCGAATATTGGGTGCTTAATTCATTGTTGCCACTTACCCCTGGCAGTGATTTTAGAAGGTTTTCAACACCTGCATTAGCACCAGGAGTTCGTCTAATGGTTTCTGGTGTTAAACTTGTTATGCCTTGCACTTGTTTGTTTTCTCTGCCAGAAATTACGATTTCGCCAATTTGTTCTATACCGAGAAGCATAACGGGGTTAAATTCAAAATCTTCATTTTTTTTTAAGCTTAGCTTTAGAGATATCTTTTTAAAACTTATGTGTGAAAAAAGAATGGTGATTTCTTGTTCCGCAGGAATTTCAAATAGATAAAAACCGTTGAGGTCAGACAGAGTGCCTTGTTCCCCATGGGTAATATTGACCCCAGGTATGGGTTGGTTTTGGTCGTCTAAAATAATTCCTTTAATGGTTGCGGTTTGTGCAAATAGGTTGGATCCTAGAAATGCAATAAAAAATATACGGACTAAAATGTGTGTTTTCAAATGCTATTCAATTATTTTCTATAAAATGTTGCCTCAAATTTAGTATTATTTCCAACATTATCGGTAACAATCAGTTTTAAATTAAACTCCGTTTCGGTGGTGATGTTGTTTTCAAAGCTATAGGTAAGCAAATTATTTTTATATTCATATTCCATCAACACCCATTTGTCATTAATTGTGGCGCGATAGCTTTTAATTCCGCTTAGGGTATCTTGTATTTTTATTTCTAAAGTTTTGTTATTACTAATCCATTTTCCATCCGTAAAATTTAATGGAGTAATTATAGGAGGCACCGTGTCTATAGCTAGCCCATAATTTCCAAACTCACGAACCCGTGTAGAAAGAATTGTTCCTACTCTATTCGTACTGTTGTAATAAGGTTGTCCTCTATAATTTAACTTACCAATAAAAACTTTATCCATATCTGCAGATGTAAAATTAGAAGCGTCTACAGAAATTGTGATATTAGAATGAATAGGAGCAGTGTCTTTATGAAAATGTAAGGTATCAGCATCAGCGTTAATAGTTAAGAAAATATCGTCATACAAGCTGTTGGGTGGAATATAAATATCAAATTTACCTTGTTTTATCGTTGCGCCTTCTTTAGCAAAAACAAAATGTGTTCCTTCTATTTTTGGTTTTTCTTTTAATAAAGGAAGTGATTTACCATCTATAGGAATAGAAATCAAGACCTCATTGCCTTTAAAATCAGAAACGGAGATGGTGTAAACCGAATTAAAACCATCTTCCACCCGGATATACCCGTTACTTTTAGATTCTTTATAAATACTCAGAGGATTGTTTTTTTCAATAAATAATTTTTGAATTTTAGTTTTCTTTTCCGAAAAATAGGCATAGTCAATAAATCTGTTGATGTAACGTGTTTCATCAAAAGAAATCTTATCAAAAATAAGGGATACACTTTTTTCGCCATTAAAAGTAGATTCTATTTTATATACCCCATTTCGGTTGTTTGCTGCGTTTTGTTGGTCAACAGTTGAAATACCAAAACCTAAAGTGCCAGAAGCAATTATTTTTTCAGCTACATAGGAGCCGTCATTTTTTGGGATAAGCCGAAGTTGCATTGCATTCGCATCTTGATTTACTTGTGCATCTTCACTTATGGGATAAACAAAAACGCTATTTATTAAAGGTTTACGAGTGTCAGAAATGTCTACACCGAATAATTTCGGATTCATAGGTCTCGAGGCATTATCTCTTATTTCATAATGTAAATGTGGGCCACCACTGCCTCCAGTATTTCCGGTATATCCTATTAAATCGCCTTTTTTTATTGGTAAATCCACAAGTTTTGGAAAAAGTTCTATTTCATAAGCCTCCATTTTATATTGAGATTGTTTTACCAACTCCTGAATGGCACCGGCATATTCTCTTAAATGTCCATATACCGTAGTATATCCGTTAGGATGCTGAATGTAAAGCGCCTTTCCGTATCCAAAATGCGCTACTTTAATTCGGCTTACATAACCATCAGCAGGAGCATAAATAGGAAGACCTTCTTTTTGCTGGGTTTTGATATCTAAGCCACTATGAAAATGATTGTTTCTTAACTCGCCAAAAGTGCCTGACAATTCAAGCGGAATTTCAAGGGGATTAGAAAAATAATCTGCCGGAATTTCTTTTTGAGAGAATAAGGGTAAACTAAATAATAGAAAAATTGAAAATAATTTATACATAAAGACGAAGATATGCAATTACTTTTAATACAAAAAATGTCTTGACACCTTTAAAAATACAAGGAATTGTATTTTTAAAAAAAAAATAAATAAAAACTGTTGACTTATATAGTAATCTATGTTAACTTTGTTAATTGGCATTGAAAAACTATTTTAATGAGTAATCTTTCTGAAATTGTTGATTCTCTTGAAAAAAGAATTAGTAAACTACTTCATCGCTATGAGACTTTGAAGAAGAAGAATTCAAAATTAGAAGAAGAATTAACTCTGGAAAAACAAATTCATTCAAAAACCAAGAATGAATTAGAACAGTGGAAAGAGCAAATAAATTCGCTTAAAATAGCCAATGCAATGTTAGGCAGTGAACAATATAAACGAGAAACAAAGTTCAAAATAAATGCATTAGTTCGGGAAATTGATTTGTGTATCGCCCAATTATCCGAATAAAAAATTATGTCAGAACAGCTAAAAATAAAATTATCAATTGCAGACCGTGTGTATCCTTTAACTATTAATCCGTCACAAGAAGAAGGCTTACGTAAAGCAACTAAAAAGATAGAAGAAATGATTAAGCAGTTTGAGCAGAATTATGCAGTGAGAGACAAACAAGATGTACTAGCAATGTGTGCATTACAATTTGCCGCTCAGGTTGAGCAAAAATCATTACATATAGAAAGTGACCAAGTGCAAATAGAAGAAAAATTAGAAATATTAAATCAACTTTTGCAAGACCACCTTTCTTAAACGTTCTTTTAAATAAAATTATAAGGTACTGCCTACATTATTACAAATTTTTGATAAACTCAACACGAATTCTTTAAAAAGGGTGAGTTAAGAGTGTAAAAGCGAGCCGTCATTGTGCGGATACTTGACCATTCTATTAGCCCTAAACTTATTTTAAGGGGTTTATACAAATCAACGTTTTAATGTAGGCTTTTTTTATATCTAAAACCAAGCAAAAATGGACAACGTATTTTTAATATTAGCAATTGGGGTGATAGGCATAGTACTAGGCTTTTTAATTGCTAAATTGATGGAGAGAAATAATGCCTCTCAAATGATAAAATCTGCTAAAAAAATTGCAGCAGGAATACTTAAAGAAGCTAAAGCAGAGTCTGAAACTCTTAAAAAAGATAAAATTCTTCAAGCTAAAGAAAAATTTATTGAACTAAAATCAGAACACGAGAAAGTAATTCTTAGTATTGACCGAAAAATAGCCGAAGCAGAAAAAAGAACCCGCGATAAAGAATCGCAGGTTTCTAATGAGCTTGCACGAAGCAAAAAGTTAAATACGGAATTAGAAGAAGCAAAAAAAGACTTTACAGATAGGCTTGAATTTTTAGAAAAGAAACAATCGGAAGTAGATAGACTTTACAGAAGCCAAATAGAGCAACTAGAGGTTATATCCAGTCTTTCCGCTCAGGATGCTAAGGCGCAACTTTTAGAAACTATAAAAGATGAAACCAAGGCTAATGCCATGGCTTTCATTCAAACTAGTGTGGAAGAAGCAAAAATGACCGCACAACAAGAAGCTAAAAAAATTATTATTAATACCATTCAGCGTATTGGTACAGAAGAAGCTATAGAAAACTGTGTTTCTGTTTTTAACCTAGAAAGTGACGATGTTAAAGGTAGAATTATAGGTCGTGAAGGAAGAAACATTCGTGCCCTAGAAGCCGCAACCGGAGTTGAAATTATTGTTGACGATACTCCAGAAGCAATTATTTTATCCTGTTTTGATTCCGTTAGACGTGAAATTGCTCGCTTGTCTCTTCATAAATTAGTAACCGATGGTAGAATTCATCCGGCACGAATTGAGGAAATTGTAGAAAAAACCACCAAACAGATAGAAGAAGAAATTATTGAAGTTGGAAAACGCACCGTAATAGATTTAGGAATTCACGGTTTACATCCTGAATTAATAAAAACGGTGGGAAGAATGAAGTATCGGTCTTCTTATGGACAAAATTTACTACAACACTCGCGTGAAGTATCTAAACTTTGTGGTGTAATGGCGGCTGAATTAGGATTAAATGCTAAAATGGCCAAACGAGCAGGATTGCTTCACGATATAGGAAAAGTGCCAGATTCAGAAACAGAAATGCCTCACGCTTTATTGGGTATGCAATGGGCAGAAAAATATGGTGAAAAACCAGAAGTTTGTAATGCCATTGGTGCCCACCACGATGAAATTGAAATGACCAGTTTATTGTCGCCAATTGTTCAAGTTTGTGATGCCATAAGTGGTGCAAGACCTGGAGCAAGAAGACAGATTCTAGATTCTTACATAAAACGCTTAAAAGATTTAGAAGATATTGCATTTGGTTTTAGTGGTGTAAATAAAGCCTATGCCATTCAGGCGGGAAGAGAGCTGCGTGTTATGGTAGAAAGCGATAAAGTAACCGATGAAAAAGCGGCAAACCTATCGTTTGAAATTTCACAAAAAATTCAAACCGATATGACCTACCCTGGACAAGTAAAAGTTACTGTAATTAGAGAAACAAGAGCGGTTAATATTGCCAAATAAAATAATGGTGGCTTAGCAAAGTGAAAATTATAGTTTTGGCTTTGCTCAACCTCCAGAAATTTCTAGCTAAGAAATCTTAAATTATTTTCTAGGATGAAATTTTAACATTACTTCAGCTAGATGACTCTTGTCTATGTGCATATATATTTCTGTTGTAGTGATACTTTCATGGCCAAGCATTTGTTGAATAGCCCTTAAATCAGCACCATTTTCTAAAAGATGAGTTGCAAAGGAATGACGAAAGGTATGCGGACTGATTTTTTTACGAATTCCTGCTTTTTCAGCAAGTTGTTTGGTTAAGGTAAAAATCATAGCTCGTGTTAGTTTTTTTCCTCGTCTATTTAAAAAAAGGGTGTCTTTATCTGTCGTTAAAATTTCTTGATGTACTCTTATTTCTTTTATATACACAGTGATGTATTTTCCTGTAATAGGCGCAATTGGCACAAATCGTTGTTTGTTGCCTTTGCCTGTAACATTAATAAAGCCTTCCTCAAAATAAAGATCGGATATTTTTAAGGTAATCAACTCAGAAACTCGAAGCCCGCAGCTATACAGTGTTTCAAAAATGGCTCTATTACGCTCACCTTGAGGATGACTTAAATCAATAGCGTTGATAAGCAAATCAATTTCAGCTTGTGAAAGTGTATCTGGTAATTTTCTACCTATTTTTGGCGCTTCAATGAGTTCTAGTGGATTTGTTTTTCGGTAGTCTTCAAAAATAAGATAATTAAAAAAACCTTTTAGCCCCGAAATAATTCGACTTTGCGATCTGGGATTTACTTTTTTTGCAATCGAATATATAAATTCCTGTAGTTCCTTTTCAGTAATAGAAATAGGGGAAACCACTATTTGGTTTTCTTCCAGCCACCAAATTAATTTTTTTATATCTAAGGTATAGCTTTGTACAGAATTTTCAGACAATCCTCTTTCTATACGTAGATAGTTTTGAAAATCTTTTAAGGAGTTAATCCATTTCATGGCTTCAAATGTAAAGAGACTTTACGATATATTTATCTTAATTTTATGAAAGTAGTATGAAGAATTTATCAATTAGGTTTTATATTTGTATTACTAACAATTAACACATAAATTATGAAACGAATAACAATAGTAATTTTTGCAGCATTTTTTGCTATGACTACCTATTCACAAGGAATTGACTTTGGAGTAAAAGCTGGAGCTAATTTTTCAACAATAACCGATGCTACCGGATTTGATAACAAGACAGGTTTTCACGCCGGAATATTTTTGGGCCTTAAGTTTACTGACAAAATTGCTTTGCAACCTGAATTGCTTTATTCGCAACAAGGAGCAGAATTTAATGCCGGAAAATTTGATTTGGATTATGTGAATATTCCTGTTATTGTTAAATTATATCTGATACAAGGGTTAAACCTTCAGGTAGGACCTCAATTTGGCTTTGTTGTGAACGATGATTTAAAAAATATTGGTGTATTAACAAAAAACAAAGATTTTGATTTTTCAGGCGTCGTTGGTGCAGGTTATGATTTACCTTTAGGACTTCGTGTAGATGCTAGATACAATTTTGGACTTACCGATGTTTTAGAATCGGAAAGTTGGAAAAACGGGGTGTTTTCTTTGGCTCTTGGATATTCATTTTTATAAAAAAACGGGTGTTTGAAAAAAAGTCATCAAAAATATATTTTTGATGACTCTTTTTTTAAATCTATATGAATTTGAGTTTATAAATGATTTTTAAATTTATCCCAATTTGCTACGTATAAAATAATCATTAAAACCGTTAAAATTAAACCAACCATAATATTGTTTATATCCAAAGCAATATGAAATAAAAGAATATTTACTAATACCGGTGTGAAAATTAGCAAAGCGAAAGAAACTTTCTTATTGATTAATAACAGTAATCCTGCTATTATTTCAACCAAAGCAATAAGTGTAAACATATATCCTGTTGCCATTAATGCTCCCATAAAATTTTGAGCTGGTTCAGGCATTTCCATTGGAGGCATAAAATTGAAAAACTTGTTAGCACCAAATATTATAAGGGCTAATCCTAATAAAATACGAGATATTAAACTTACTTTTGCATTCATTTTTTATGGATTTTAGAGTTATTTGCAATAAAAATAATCAATTTTAGCAAATAATCAATTTTTCTTAAATTATATCCTAAATAATTTAAATTTAAATATATTTGGTTTATGAAATTAATGATTATAAATGGCCCTAATTTAAATCTTCTAGGCAAACGAGAAAAGGCAATCTACGGTAAAAAAAGTTTTGATGATTTTTTTGTGGAATTACAATTTAAATATCGGGATATAGAACTAACACATTTTCAATCTAATGTAGAAGGCGAAATCATAAATAAAATTCAAGAGGTTGGGTACTCTTTTGATGGTATAATATTAAATGCCGCAGCTTATACACACACTTCTTTAGCCATAGGTGACGCTGTTAAGGCCATTTCAACTCCTGTTGTTGAAGTGCATATTTCCAATACATTTTCTAGAGAAGATTTTAGGCATGTTTCTTATATAGCACCAAATGCAAAAGGCGTGATTGCTGGTTTTGGATTGCAAAGTTACGAGCTAGCCATTCAAAGTTTTATGTAAAAAAAGCTCCAAAATTATTTTGGAGCTTTTTTTACTAATATTTAAACACTAAAGGTGAATTACTTCGCCATAAGCATCAGCCACAGCTTCCATAACGGCTTCACTCATTGTGGGATGTGGATGTATTGTTTTTAAAACTTCATGTCCTGTGGTTTCTAGTTTTCTGCCTAGTACAGCTTCTGCTATCATATCTGTTACACCTGCGCCAATCATATGGCATCCTAACCATTCACCGTATTTGGCATCAAAAATAACTTTTATAAAACCATCTGGTGTTCCGGCAGCTTTAGCTTTTCCAGAGGCTGAAAAAGGAAATTTTCCTATTTTCAATTCGTATCCAGCTTCTTTTGCTTGTTTTTCGGTCATTCCTACACTGGCAATTTCGGGAGTGGCATACGTACAGCCCGGAATATTTCCGTAATCGATAGCTTCAACGTGTAAACCTTTTATTTTTTCAACACAAGTAATTCCTTCAGCGGAAGCTACATGCGCTAAAGCTGGTCCAGGAACAACATCTCCTATAGCATAATAGCCAGGTATGTTCGTTTGGTACCATTCATTCACCAAAATTTTATCTTTATCCACTACAATACCAACATCTTCTAGTCCTATGTTTTCAATGTTAGATTTTATGCCTACTGCTGAAAGGACTATATCGGCTTCTAAAATCTCTTCGCCTTTTGGCGTTTTTACTTTTGCTTTTAAAACTTTTCCGGATGTATCCACAGATTCAACCGACGAGTTAGTCATGACTTTAATTCCCGCTTTTTTGATAGAGCGTTCAAATTGTTTAGATATATCTTCATCTTCTAAAGGAACCACGTTTGGAAGAAATTCTACTATAGTTACATCGGTTCCCATGGCATTATAAAAATGTCCAAACTCTACTCCTATAGCGCCACTACCAACAATAATCATTTTCTTAGGCTGGGTTTTTAAAGACATGGCTTCGCGATAGCCAATTACTTTTTTACCATCTTGTTTTAAACTTGGAAGTTCTCGTGAGCGGGCTCCAGTGGCAATAATGATATGGTCTGCACTGTATTCTTTACCGTCAACTTCTACTTTTTTTCCAGGTTTTAATTTTCCAAAACCGTTGATGACATCTATTTTATTTTTTTTCATCAAAAACTGAACACCTTTGCTCATAGCATCTGCAACGCCACGACTTCTGTCAATAACTTTGGTAAAATCTTTATCTGCATCTTTTAGGGTCAGTCCGTAATCCTCTGCGTGTTTTAAATAATCAAAAACCTGAGCGCTCTTTAATAACGCTTTTGTAGGAATACATCCCCAGTTTAAACAAACACCGCCAAGGCTTTCTTTTTCAATAACAGCGGTTTTAAAACCCAATTGGGATGCACGAATTGCGGTTACATATCCGCCAGGTCCACTTCCTAAAACAATGATGTCGTATGTACTCATTTTATGTGTAATTTTTTTCTTTGATTTTTGCGCTACGAAATTACGGAATATTGATGGAATGTGAAAAGAAAAACTTTTCTTATTCAAAGCAAATTAATATTTTGGGAATCAATCCTGAATTTGTATTCCTTTGTTGTTACAAACAAGCGGGTTACAAGAAAATTATAAGGATTTGCAGAAATTTTAAATTCTATTTTTTTTGAAAATCAAGGCTTAAAGAATTGACACAATATCTTTGCCCAGAAGGGGTAGGGCCGTCATCAAAAACATGACCTAAATGGCTTCCACAAGTAGCACAAAGAATTTCGGTTCGAACCATTCCAAAAGTTTTGTCTTTTATGTATTCCACAGGACCTTCAATTGCTTGGTCAAAGGAAGGCCATCCACAACCGCTGTTAAATTTAGCATCACTAGTAAACAGTTGCGTTTTACAAGCAGCACATGAATAAATTCCATTTTCTTTATGTAAATTATATATTCCAGTAAAAGGTCTTTCGGTTCCTTTTTTTCGAAGGATTTGATATTTTTCATCACCCAATTCTTCTAACCATTGGGTTTCTGTTTTTTGTATGCAATAGTTATTATGGTTCATTGTTTTTTAGGAATAAATTTAAGTGCAACACCGTTGATGCAATGTCGCATACCAGTAGTACTTTTAGGGCCATCATCAAAAACATGCCCTAAATGACTTCCGCAGTTAGCGCATTTTAATTCAGAACGTGCATATCCTATTTTATAATCTACATCATATTCGATATTTTTTTCTACCGCACGATCAAAAGAAGGCCAGCCAGTACCGGAATCAAATTTATTTTGTGATGCGTATAATGGCACACCACAAGCTTTGCAAGTATAAATACCCTCTGCCTTGTTTTTATCTAAAGAACTAGAGAATGGGCGCTCCGTACTGGCTTGTCTTAAAACAGCATATTCTAGAGCAGAAAGTTGTGTTTTCCACTGAGTTTCAGTTTTGGTGACGGCATATTTCTTTGTTTCTTGTGCTTTTGAGGTACAGCTTAATAGGAATAACGATACAATTAAAAAAACAATGTTTTTCATGAGAAATAAATTAAATAAATTTATGACAACACCTACAATTTAATGTAAAAATGGTAAAGTAAGCAAAGTATTAATTTACTTTCAATGCATTCATTACGGCATGGTAATCGGATAAATCTATTCCACTTTTAAATCCAAAGTCGGAAGGTACAACCACAAATCTAAAGGTTTGATTTTGTGTAAATCCCGCTCCTAAAGTGCTTAGGTCAAAGTTTCCGTCAATTAATAATTTAATATCAAAAAAAGTATGGTTGTAAACATATTGAATAATATCTCCACCCCCTAAAAAGAAATTTTGTGGAATTAAACTCCAAGCATCTACGTTATTTGGAAGTTCTTCATCAAGACGATACACTAAAATAGCATCCGATTCAAAAACCTCAATGCTGGGGGGGATATTAACAATAACCTCTTGAAGTTGGGTAGCTGCCACAAATTGAAAATTAACTGTTCTTTCAAAAGTTTGACCTAAAAACAAACCGCCATCTTGACCGTCAAAACCAGGAGGTCCTTGAGGCCCTTCGCAAGAAGAAAGTAAAAATGCAGATAAAAACAGGATAAAAAAAGACTTTTTCATAATTGTATAGAATTAAATTTATTTAAGTTAATTCAAAAGCTATACCAAAGATTTTTGGCAGTATTTTTTGAAAGGATAATTTTACTAGATCTTGTATATTATTTTTCACAAAAATGGTTAAAAAATATTTTTGAAATACATATTTTTTTTAATTTTAACCAAATTATTAAACCACCCAACATGAAAATTAAAAGTACTTTTATTTATATAACATTAATGACCACCATTATTGCTTGTACCACCAACCCATTTACAGGAAAGCAAACCTTGGCATTGGTGCCTAATTCGCAAATTTTACCGATGTCTTTTCAGCAATATGGCGAATTTTTATCTGAAAATAAAGTAATTAAAGGTACCTCTGACGCGAATAGAATTAAAAATATAGGTCAAAAAATTGCAACAGCTTCTGAGCGATGGTTAAATGCTAATGGGTATGCGGGCTATCTAAAGGAATACCAATGGGATTATAATTTAGTACAAGACGACGCCGTAAATGCGTGGTGTATGCCAGGCGGTAAAATCGTTTTTTACACCGGAATATTACCCATTGCAAACACAGATGCAAGAATTGCCGCGGTTATGGGGCACGAAGTTGCACACGCTCTTGCAAATCACGGGCAACAACGCATGAGTGCAGGACAATTGCAACAAGTGGGTGCTGTAGCCGGAAATATAGCACTTTCAAAAAATCCTGAAAATCAGGCAATTTTTAATACGGCTTATGGTGTTGGTTCGAATGTAGGGGTTATGCTTCCTTTTAGTAGAAGCCATGAAAGCGAAGCAGATAAAATTGGTTTAACATTAATGGCTATTGCAGGGTATGACCCTTTAGAAGCTGCAGAATTATGGAAACGTATGCAGACCAATGCAGGAGGTCAAGCACCACCTGAATTTTTAAGCACACACCCCGCTAGTGAAACCAGAATCAACAATATAAACTCTTGGGTAGCAGAAGCAAAAGCAGAAGCCAGAAAATATGGAGTTACTACTTTTCAAAAATAATCTTGTATTAACGTATTGCATCATTTATTTTTCTATTTTAGAAGCTGCCAATTTTGGCGGCTTTTTTTATGAGAAATAGAATACAAAGACCATTAGTTAAAGGAAGTAAAAAATTATTATACGCTTGGGCTTTTTACGATTGGGCAAACTCGGTGTATAGTTTAGTAATAGCTTCGGCGATTTTCCCTATTTATTACCAAGCATTATTTGATGCTGCTGAAACAGACATGGTTACTATCTTTGGCGGACAGATTAGAAGTACTCCTCTAATAAGCTATGTTACCGCTTCGGCTTTTCTTTTAGTTGCCATTATTTCACCAATACTTTCTGGGATGGCGGATTATGTAGGAAATAAAAAAAATTACATGAAATTCTTTTGTTACCTAGGGGCACTGTCTTGTATTGGACTGTATTGGTTTGATTTAGCAAATATTTATTTTAGTTTGCTGTTTTATTTCTTTGCCTTAATTGGTTTTTGGGGAAGTTTGGTTTTTTACAATTCTTTTTTGCCCGATATTGCTTTTTCAGAACAACAGGATAAAATAAGTGCAAGAGGCTATTCCTTAGGGTATTTAGGTAGTGTGTTTTTGCTCATTTTTAATTTAGCTATGATTATGCAGCCACAATTTTTTGGCTTGGGGGAGGGTGATTTGGCTAGTTTTCAAGCAATGAAAATATCCTTTGTAACCGTTGGTATTTGGTGGATTGTTTTCAGCCAGTATTCCTTTTATTTTTTACCAAAGGGAAATAAAACAGGAAATAAAGTTACAAAAAACGTTTTATTTAATGGGTTTAAAGAATTACAAAAAGTGCAACATTCTCTAAGTGAAAATATGCAATTAAAAAGGTATTTGACTGCCTTTTTTGTGTATAGTATGGCGGTACAAACTGTAATGCTTGTGGCAACCTATTTTGGCGAGCAGGAAATTGCATGGGAAGATTCTAAAGAAAAAACAATCGGACTTATTGTAAGTATTTTAATCATTCAATTGGTTGCGGTTTTAGGGGCTGAATTAACAGCAAAAGCTTCCTTTAAATTTGGAAACCTGCCTACTCTTATAACAATTAATAGTGTTTGGCTAGTAATTTGTATTGTGGCATTTTTTATTGAGCAACCGCTTCATTTTTATATTACTGCAGGTTTTGTAGGGTTGGTAATGGGTGGCATTCAGTCCTTATCGAGGTCAACTTATTCAAAATTTCTTCCTGAAACGAAAGACACTACTTCCTATTTTAGTTTTTATGATGTTACAGAAAAAATTGGGATTGTTATTGGAATGCTTATTTATGGATTTATCGACCAAATTACAGGAAGTATGCGAAATTCTATATTATTTCTTGTTGTATTTTTCTTTATTGGAATTGTTTTATTACTTCGTGTTCCTAAAAGAGAAACCACTGTTTTCTCTGATAAATAAATATTTTTACTTAAGTTTGCCATATTTGTTTAAATTAACCTAGTCTACAACTTATGAAACTGAATTCTTTATTTGCGTTAGCATTTTTAAGTTTTTTTACCCTTATGCACCTTTCTTGTGATAATGAACCCCTAGAAGGCGATTTTGTTTCGGATATACCTGAAGAGGTTATTGCATCTTTTACCGCTGTGGTTGAAGGAGTAACTTTTGTGGGAGATACAGCACAAGCAGTTACTATAAGTGGCGTTACTTCAATAACCGGAATTAAAGGCAATGGGGATAAAATTGTAATGACATTCCAAGGTATAGGAGTAGGTGCGTTTAATTTAACTGGAAATAGTGGAGAAGCTACTTTTGGAATAAGTTCAGCCCCTACTGCATTTTCTACACAAAATGAAGGAGGAATCGGAGAAATAATCGTTACTCAATATGATGTGGAACTAGGTTTAGCTTCCGGTACTTTTGCCTTTATTGCAACTCGCGCACTCTTAGATGCTAACGGACAGCCCATTCTTGATGGTAATGGAAATCCCACTTTTGATAGTGTGACTGTAGCCAATGGTGTTTTTAATAATATTCCTTTGGTAAGTGATGGAAGTACTACCATGCCTCCCCAGGAAGATTTTATGAGGGCAAGAATTGATACTTTGGTTTTTGAAACCACAAACTTGACTATTGTAACTTCGGGATTGATTACAGTTCAGGGTGTGAATGCCCTAACCAACGAGAGTTTAACCATAGCATTTCCAGAAACTACAGTGCCAGGAACTTATGATTTAACTTTTAATGGCGATTTTAGTGCTGGTTATTTCAATAATGAGGTTACATTTACTTCTAAAACAGGCGTACTTACTATTATTGAAAACAGTGCTAATTTAATACGATTTACATTTAGCTTTGAAGCCTCATTGCTAGAAGATGGTGATATTGAGCATGTCGTTACAGAAGGTCTTTTTCAATACTTTCTTTAACAAATAAAATATTAAAAAAAGCCGGTTAACTTTTTGTAAACGGCTTTTTTTGTGCTTATAATTTTTTTAATACTCTCCATTTCAATTGCCTTAGAAAGCTTTTATAGTTCCTGATCCAGCAGTTTTAGTATCTTTCTTTGTAGGGTTTCCTTTGTAAACAATATCTCCTGATCCAGCTATACTTGCTTTTAATTCTTCTGTACATTGTACTTCTATATCTCCCGAACCTGCAATAGAAACATCGGCTTTTTCAGTGCTTAAGCGAAACAGTTTTAAATCACCAGAACCAGCTAGTTTTCCAATTAGGTTTGTCGCTTTTCCCGATAATTCAACATCGCCAGAGCCAGCTACTTTAGTAACTAAATCTGAAGTCTCAATAACTAGTTTTATGTCACCTGAACCAGCCAAGGTTACTTCCATTTCTCTATTTTTTAAAATTAAATTTTCAGTTCTAACATTGCCAGAACCGGCTAAACTTATTGCAGAAACATTTTTTACAGGAACCATAACTTCAATCTTTTTACCGCCGCTAGGTTTTAGATTGGTATTTTTTTCGGTTTTAATTTCTAAGGTATTGCCGTTTACTTCAATAATGGTTTCTGCTAAAAGATTTTCTTCCCCTTTAATGGTTATTTGACCTTCATTACCTTCTACAAGAGTTACAAAATAAATTCCGGCTACAGCAATTTTATCATAATCAGATGTTTTTATGGTTTTTGTAATAACATTACCATTGCCAGAAACGGTTTTATTTTTCCATTGCGCTTGTATGGTAAGTGCAAAAAATAGTAGAAATAGACTTGCATAATTTTTTAGATTTTTCATAATGATTATTTTTTTTGATGAATATGTATGAATATATTTAAGTTTTATAAATAAGAAAACATGGGTGTTTTTAATTTTTAATTATGGTTACGCCACCATAACTGGAGGTAATAGAAATTTGATTTCCGGAATTTTTTGTGCCATAAGTTCCTGTATAATCCTTTTTTGTTCCTTGCTCATTTTGATTGGAAAGGTTTAAAAGCTCTTTTCCTTTTAGGCTAGCATAAGAAAGAATTGCACTAAAATCAAAGTTAGAATTAGCATCAAAACCCAAGCGTATGGAAGTGTAACTGCTATTTATAATAATATTTTTAGCCCCTTTTGCCACTCGGTTAATGGTTATTTTTCCGTAATTGGTTTTTAAATCTATTCTTTTAAAAATGGTGCCAATATCTTTGGTAACATAGTTTCCTTTTCCTATAATTTCATTTGCTCTGCCTACTATAACTTTTCCATAATCACAATCAAAACTTAAATTTTCAACTTCTGTAAATTCCGATTTTGTGTAGTCGCCGTTTAGGGTTATATGTGTAGCTTTATCTACAACAAATCCAGAATAATCTGCGTGTATGGTGCCATTATTTAAAAAAGAAATGGTAGAGTTGTTTGTATAATCAAAGCGCAACTGGTTATCATTGCCTAGCAATTCTCCTAGAATTAATTTGCCATAGTCACAAGAAATTCGGGCATTTCCCTCTAATTTGTTTAAACTAATAGCACCATAGTTATTGCTAAGATCTACATTGTTTTTTATAGGCATTTTTATGGTATAATTAATTTTCATGTTCACATTGTTGCTTTTAAATCCCCAAAAAGACCAATTTGTTTTTCGTTTTTCAAAGATTGTTTTGGCAGAAACTAACGATTTAGTAGCTGTAAAATCGACATCTATTTCATCCAAACGTCTTTGTACTTCTTCTTCATTATCGCCATTAGTAGTTATGGTAATTTTTATTTCAATACGGTTTTCATTCCAAGTAGTAACATTTACATTACCATAGCTATTGCTCACTTTAACTAAAGCATCTGCATTTACTGAAAATTCTTTTTCTATCTTTTTTTCTTTGGTATATTTTCCATTTAATTTGCCGTTGTTTGCAATAGCAAAAGCTGGAATGAATATCAGAAAAAATAAGGTTTTATAGTATGTTTTCATTGGTATTAATTTTTAGTTCTTTAATTTCTTCTATTTTGGACAATACATTTTCTAAAACAATAATTCTGCTCTGAAAATTTGAAATCATAGCATAAATAACGCGTTTGTCATTTCCGCTTTTTGCAAGATCGATTTTTAATTTTTCGTACTCTTTTTCTAGGTTTTCAAGCTGAATCAAAGCATCATTCACTAATGATTTTGTGAGTGGCGAAATTGCGTTATTTAAGTTTTCTAATTCCACTTTAATTGTACTTGTGAAAAAGTTTTGCGTTTGCGCCATTTCTGGAGAAATACTGGCTAAATCGATTTCTTTTTGTTGGTTTGCTTTTACTGAAAAACCTAACCCTATAAGAAGTAAAAAAGAAGCTGCAAGTCCTATGGGTTTCCAAAAAGAGATTGAATCTTGTTTTTTTTGATTTTGCGCTTTCAATTTTTTCATAAAACGTAAAGAATGTCCTTCTTTTGGAACTTCTAAAAGAAATGCATCTTTTGAAACCAATTCGTGTAATCTACTTTCTAAAGCATCTTTTTTCATTTTTTTTACACATTATTTTGTTCAACTTTTTGTTTTTCAAATTCTTTACGAAGATTTTCTTTCGCTCGGGAAAGCATCGTTCGGCAATTGGCATAACTCATTTTCATTATTTCTGAAATCTCCTCATAGTCATAACCTTCTAAGTAATGCAGGGTCAATATCAGCCTATAGTTATCTTTTAATTGGTTTAAGCAGTAAACAACCTCTTTTGCTTTTATTTCAGAATAACTTATTTCAGAATAGGGTGGGTTTTCTACTTCTTCCAATGATAATTTTTCCAAATCAACATCTGCTTGAACGATTTGTTTTCTATATTTAGAGATGCTTTTATTAATAACGATACGTTTTAACCAAGCACCAAAACTGGCGTCGCCCTGAAATTGATGCAGTTTTGTAAATGCCGATAAAAACGATTCCTGCATAATGTCTTCAGCTTCTTGCTGGTTTTTTACAATAAGAAAAGCGGTATTATACATGGCTAAAAAATAACGGTTATACACCTCTAGCTGTGCTAATTGATTTCCGTTTTTGCAGAGCTCAATTAGTGGATTAATATGATGGTTGGTTAGTGCCAAAAAATAAATTCATTTATATTAAAGATACATAGTAATTCAAAATGTTACACTTTTATTTAAAAAATATAAATGGATATAAATTGGGTGGCATAACTATTGAAATATACATAAAGAATAAAGTACCTATAAAGTTTTATTCTATTAATAATCAGTGTTATTGCATTTTTAGTACCTGTCAGAATAAAGAGACAGGCAAAATAGCTTATGACATAATGACTTAAAACAATTATGGCAAGATCAAAAATTATAGATATAGACAGTTTGTCATTCCAGGAATTAAATGAGGAAGCAGAATTTATTCCTTTAATGACCCCAGAGGATGAAGCAGCAATCAACAAAGAAGAACTACCCGATGTGTTAGCTATTCTACCTTTGCGAAATACCGTATTATTTCCAGGTGTTGTGGTTCCAATTACCGCCGGTAGAGACAAATCTATCAAGTTAATAAATGATGCGAATAAAGGCAATAAAGTTATTGGTGTTGTTTCTCAAATTTCAGAAGGCATAGAAGAGCCTAGCGAAAAAGACATCAATAGGCTTGGTACTGTGGCCAGAATTTTGCGGGTTTTAAAAATGCCCGATGGCAATACAACGGTGATTTTACAAGGGAAAAAGCGTTTTGAAATTGATAAAATCATCACATCAGAACCTTATTTTAAAGCTAAAGTAAAAGAAGTGGCAGAGGCCAAACCAGCAAAAAGCAATAAAGAATTTAAAGCAATTATCGATTCTATTAAAGATTTAGCGCTTCAAATTATTCAAGAAAATCCAAACATTCCTTCAGAGGCTTCTTTTGCAATTAAAAATATTGAGAGTAATTCGTTTTTAATCAATTTTGTGTCTTCTAACCTAAATATTAAGGTAGATGAAAAACAAAAGTTATTAGAAATTAACTCTTTGGAAGATCGTGCTATGGAAACCTTAAAATATATGCACATCGAATTTCAAAAACTTTCTTTAAAAAACGATATCCAATCTAAAGTACGTTATGATTTAGACCAACAACAACGTGAATACTTCTTGCACCAACAAATGAAAACCATTCAAGAAGAGCTTGGAGGTGTTTCTTATGAAGAAGAAGTAGACGAAATGAAAGAACGTTCTTTAAAGAAAAAATGGAGTAGTGAAGCAGCAAAACATTTTGAAAAAGAATTGGCAAAATTACAGAGAATGAATCCACAAGTTGCTGAGTATTCTATTCAGCGTAACTACTTAGATTTGTTTTTAGATCTTCCTTGGAATGATTTTTCCAAAGATAAATTTGATTTAAAAAGAGCTCAACGTATTTTAGATCGCGATCATTTTGGATTAGAGGATGTAAAAAAACGTATTATAGAACACCTTGCAGTACTAAAACTGCGCAATGACATGAAGTCTCCTATACTTTGTTTGTATGGTCCCCCTGGTGTTGGAAAAACTTCTTTAGGAAAATCTATAGCCGAGGCTTTGGGTAGAAAATATATTCGGGTTTCTTTAGGAGGTCTACGTGATGAGTCAGAAATACGCGGACACAGAAAAACCTATATTGGTGCTATGCCAGGACGAATCATACAAAGCATAAAAAAAGCAGAAAAGTCAAATCCTGTTTTTGTTTTAGATGAAATCGATAAACTTTCCATAGGCAACCAAGGTGACCCCTCATCTGCATTATTGGAAGTTTTAGATCCAGAACAAAATTCAGACTTTCACGACAATTTTTTAGAAATAGGCTATGACCTTTCTAAAGTAATGTTTGTTGCTACTGCAAATAGCTTAAATAACATCCAACCTGCTTTGTTAGATAGGATGGAAATCATCAATGTAACCGGTTATACCATAGAAGAAAAAGTAGAAATTGCAAACCAACATCTATTACCTAAGCAGTTAAAAGAACACGGTTTAAATAAAAGCCATTTAAAAATAGCCAGACCCCAATTAGAAAAAATTGTAGAAGGCTACACACGTGAATCTGGGGTAAGAGGCTTGGAAAAACAAATAGCAAAAATGGTACGACACGCCGCCATGCACATTGCAATGGAAGAATCGTATAACCTAAAGGCTACTAATGAAGATATTCTTAAAGTTTTAGGTTCTCCAAAAATGGAGCGGGATAAATATGAAAATAACGATGTTGCAGGTGTAGTAACAGGATTAGCATGGACCAGTGTTGGAGGAGCCATCCTTTTTATTGAGTCTATATTATCAAAAGGAAAAGGAAATCTTACCATTACCGGAAATTTAGGAAAAGTGATGAAGGAATCTGCCACAATCGCTATGGAATATATCAAGTCTAATGCCGATGAATTAGGCATAGACCCAGACGTATTTGAAAAGTATAACGTACACATTCACGTGCCAGAAGGAGCAACCCCTAAAGATGGTCCTAGTGCCGGAATAACTATGCTTACCTCTTTAGTTTCTTTATTTACTCAACGAAAAGTAAAAAATAATCTGGCTATGACCGGTGAAATTACTTTACGTGGAAAAGTCCTTCCCGTTGGCGGAATTAAAGAAAAAATTCTGGCAGCAAAAAGAGCATGTATTAAAGAAATTATGCTTTGTGAAGAAAACAAAAGAGATATTGAAGAAATAAAAGAAGATTATTTAAAAGGATTAACTTTTCATTATGTAAAAGATATGAGTGAAGTTTTACAATATGCTCTTATGAATGAAAAAGTGAAAAACGCTAAAATTTTATAGTTTTAAAAGTTGCTAAAATAACACAACAATTTTATGAGAAAGGGAAGTAATTTTATTACTTTCCTTTTTCTGTGAATACCTAAAAATAAATTATACTTGCACTCGTTAATAAGGTACGCTTATTCTCCCAAATCTGAGAATATTAACTTTAAAATATCCATGCAGAAAACTATTTTTATTGCATTTTTATTAGTTTCTACAACATTGAGTTATTCTCAAATAGGTGGAAGGGCAACTTACCAGTTTTTAAATTTGGTAAATTCGCCACGGCAAGCTGCATTAGGAGGTAAGGTCATCACAAATTATGATTATGACCCAACTCAAGGTTTATACAATCCTGCAACGATAAATCCCGCTATGGATAATCAACTTTCTGTAAACTATGTAAATTATTTTGCAGACGTAAGCTACGGTACAGCTGCCTATGCTTATTTATGGGACAGGCGTACTCAAGTGTTTCATGCAGGGGTGACCTACATAAATTATGGCAGTTTTGATGGTTTTGATGAACAAGGCGAGCCTACTAATTCTTTTGGAGGGGGCGAAGTTGCACTTTCTATGGGTTATGCAAGAAACATTCCTTGGACCGATTTTCACGTTGGGATTAATGTAAAACTTATATCCTCTAAATTAGAACAGTATTCTTCATTAGGTGGTGCTATAGACATCGGCATTATTTATGTATATGAGCCTTGGGATTTAAATATTGCTGCAGTTGCTAGAAATATAGGTACACAATTCACTCCTTTTAATGAAGTATATGAATCATTGCCTTTTGAGGTAGATTTTGGCATTTCACAAATTCCCTTAAATGTTCCAATTCGCTGGCATTTTACATTAGAAAATCTTCAAACTTGGAATATTGCTTTTTCTAATCCCGCTCGTGAAGAAGTTGATTTGGAAGGTAATGTAATTAAAGAAAAAATAAACTTTATAGACAATGCATTCCGTAGAATGATTTTTGGTGTTGAACTTTTTCCGAAAGGCGGTTTTAATATTCGTCTAGGCTACAATGTGCGAAGGTCAGAAGAATTGCGAATTATAGAACAACGATCTTTTGCGGGTTTAAGTGCAGGTTTTTCTATAAAATTAAATAAATTGCGGATTAGTTATTCTTACTCTAAATACAATGCTGCCGCAGCAGCAAGTTTTTTTGGATTGAATATGGATTTGCGTTAATAAAAGTCTCCCCACATTTTGTGGAATCTTCATTATGAAAAAAATTACCATCGCAATTGACGGCTATTCTTCAACTGGTAAAAGTACCGTTGCAAAACGTCTTGCAGCACATTTAGGATATTTGTATGTGGATACCGGTGCTATGTACAGGGCAATCGCTTTATTTGCTTTAGAAAATGGTTTGATTTCAAAAACACATTGTAATCAAGAAAAACTCATAGAAAAACTACCCAATGTTACTCTTTATTTTGAATTAAATCCAGCAACAGGTATTGCGGATATGTATCTTAATGGAAAAAATGTAGAGGAAAGAATAAGATCTTTAGAGGTTTCACAATACGTAAGCAGGATTGCAGAAATTTCGGAAGTAAGAAAAAAATTAGTAGAACAACAGCACAAAATAGGGAAACAAAAAGGGGTAGTTATGGATGGGAGAGATATTGGAACTGTTGTTTTTCCTCAGGCTGAACTAAAAATTTTCCTTAATGCAGCGCCTCAAGAAAGAGCCAGAAGACGGTATAAAGAATATATCGATAATGGTGCAAAAGTTACCTTTGAAGAAATTTTAAAAAATGTGATGGAACGCGACCGAATAGATACTACCAGAAAAGACTCTCCTTTAGTAAAAGCCCAAGATGCTATAGAGCTAGATAATACTTTCACTAATAAAGAAGACTTTTTTCAAACTGCATTACAACTTGCTAAAGACAGAATAGCAGGAAGGAATCTCTAAATTTTTATAAGCCTAGAGTGATTGATAAACTAGTTTTCATTCAAAAAAGCCACACTATGGCATGCTACAACAGCTGCGGTTTCAGTCCGCAATCTACTTTCGCCTAGCGTTATTGGAACAAATCTATTTGTGAGGGCATACGTTATTTCTTTTTCTGAAAAATCGCCTTCCGGACCAATCAAAATTACTATAGAATCTTTGGCTTGAATTTCCTTTTTTAGTGGTTTTCTATCGGTGTCCTCACAGTGGGCAATGTATTTTTTTGAAGAATTGTTTTTTTGTTGTAAAACAAACTCTTTAAATGAAATTGCAGGATGCAAAATGGGCAAAAATCCTTTAAGCGATTGCTTCATGGCACTTTGTATGATTTTTTCAAAACGCTCTGGTTTTATATTTTTTCGCTCACTTCGCTCACAAAAAATAGGGGTTATTTCACTTATGCCTATTTCAGTAGCCTTTTCTAAAAACCATTCAAATCGATCGTTGAGTTTTGTAGGTGCTACAGCAAGATGTAAATGATAAGAAAGTGGTTTTTGAGGAAATTCTTCCGTTATTTTAGCAAAACATTTATTTGGGTTTGCTTGTGTAATTTCGGCAGTAAAAAACGAGCCTTTGCCATTGGTAATTTCAAGGATATCACCAATATTTTTACGAAGTACTTTTATAATGTGCTTGCTTTCTTCTTTGCTAAAAAAAATTTCTGGCAATAGAGTAGAGGCTTTAGGATGGTAGAACAATTGCATAAGATAAAATCTATATAATTAAAAAGTGTTTAAAGCATAGAAATGTACATGTTAAAATTGCATTCGTGCTTTAGAAGAAGTATCTAAAGAAGAAAAATCGCTTTTCCGATATTTCAATTCACCTACCATTGCAATCATTGCCGCATTGTCTGTGCAAAATTCAAAACGAGGAATATGTGTTTTCCAACCGTATTTTTCCTCTGCATCTTGTAGGGCTTTTCGAATACCACTATTGGCAGAAACACCACCACCAATAGCAATTTCTTTAATTCCAGTATGTTTTACTGCATTTTTCAGTTTATCCATTAAGTAACTTACTATGGTAAATTGAATAGAGGCACAAATATCGTTTATATTTTCTTCCACAAAATTTGGATGCAATTTTGTTTGGTTTTGTACAAAATAAAGAATAGCCGTTTTTAAACCACTAAAGCTAAAATCCATTGCGCCTACTTTTGGTTTAGTAAAAAGATATGCTTTAGGATTTCCTAATTGGGCATACCTATCTATAAATGGACCGCCTGGATAAGGAAGTCCTAAAATTTTAGCAGATTTATCAAATGCTTCACCCACAGCATCATCGATAGTTTCTCCAAGTATTTTCATGTCAAAATAGTCATTCACTTGTACAATTTGAGTGTGACCACCACTAATGGTTAGTGCTAAAAAAGGAAAAGATGGTTGAGTTTGTCCCTCTGCTTCTATAAAATGTGCTAATATATGTGCTTGCATGTGGTTAACTTCAATCAATGGAATCGCTAAACCCATAGCCAAAGACTTTGAAAATGAAGCACCTACCAATAGCGAACCCATTAATCCTGGTCCAAGTGTAAAAGCTATGGCATTTACATCTTTTTTGTCGATATTTGCTAGGCGTAACGCTTGGTGAACTACAGGAACAATATTTTGCTGGTGAGCTCTGGAAGCTAATTCAGGTACCACTCCACCATATTCTTCGTGAATTTTTTGCGTTGCTACAACATTAGATAGTATCTTTCCGTTGTGTAACACAGCCGCAGCGGTATCATCGCAAGAGGATTCAATACCTAAAATGTAAATGGACTCTTTTTTCATTTAAAATGGCATAAAAGTGGTTTCATTTAAAAATATGTGAAGCGCAAAGTTAAAACATTAAAACGGATCAAAAAATTTAAGGAATGCCCATAAGTGAAAATCAACAGGAGAACCAAGAGGATATGGGCATAACATCTAATCCTTTGAAAAAAAATAAAAAAAAATGGAGGAAAATTCTCTTTCGTATTTTTTTAGTCTTCCTATTGCTTATAATTTCGTTAATTGTTTTAATTTCTTTTCCAGCCGTGCAAACTAAAATTGCAAACCAAGTAACAAAAAGTTTAAATGAAAGCTATGGCACCGATATTCACATAAAAAGGATTGGTCTTAACTGGAAGGGGCAAGTAGCCATTCAGGAAGTTTATATTGCAGACCACCATCAGGATACATTAATTTATGCCAGAAAATTAGATACAGATATTTTAAATTTTAGAAATCTTATTAAGAGCCAACTTGGCTTTGGAAATATAGACATGCAGGATGCTAAGTTATATATCAAAACCTACCGCGATGAAGAAACGGATAACCTGACCATTTTTTCTAAAAAATTTGCTCCAAAAGTGCCTAACCCCAATTCGCATTTTTTATTAGAATCTAATACCATTAAACTTACAAATGCAGATATAAAAATTATAAATGAAAATTCAGAAAACCCTGAAATTGTAAGCTTTACAAATTTAAATTTAAAGGCAAATCAATTTAAAATATTGGATGTTGATGTGAATTCAAACATTGAATATTTAAATTTTATGTTTAATAATCAGATTCAGGTTACCCAAGTGGCTTCTAAATTTTCATACACCAATGAAAAAATGGAATTTTATGATTTACACCTTACCACAGAGCAGTCTTTCTTAAAAGGCGATGTAATGATGGCTTATCAAGAAAATGGCCTTTCAAATTTTGAAGACGAAGTGCTTATTGAAGCAAATATTAAAGAATCTTCTATTGCCACAAACGATTTAAATGTGTTTTATAAGGAGTTTGGTAAAGACCAAAACATCGTTTTTTCTTCCACTTTTACAGGTACCCTAAACGATTTTGAATTAAAAGAAGTACAACTTACAAACCAAGGCACAACCATTTCAGGAAACTTCTTGTTTCGTGATTTATTAAAAGGAGGCACTACCTATGCAGTTACCGCAACAAATCATAGCATCTCCTCAAATTATTTTGATTTAAGGCGTTTTATGCCAAATGTTTTAGGAAGTGTTCTCCCAAAAGAAATGGAATCTTTAGGACCTTTTACTTTTAACGGAACTACCTCTATTTCTGGAACAAATCTAGATACAGATTCTAGTATAAACACCGCATTAGGGTTTGTGGAAGCTAATTTTAAAATGGGATCCATTAACAATGTTAATCAGGCAACCTATGAAGGTACAATGGATATTAAAAATTTTAATATCGGAAAGTTGGTGGGCACAAAAACTTTAGGAAAAACCTCGGCTAAACTACAGTTTAACGGTAAAGGATTTTCTCAGCAAGCTTTAAATACGCAATTAAAAGGGAATATTTCAAACTTTATGTTCAATGAATACAACTACACAAACATTAATCTAGTTGGCACACTTAAAAATCCTATTTTTAACGGAAGTTTAGAAATTGATGATCCAAACTTAAAAATGCAATTCAAAGGCTTGGTTGATGTTTCTGAAGCACAAAACAATTACGATTTTGAAGCAAAAATAGACTATGCCGATTTATATAAAACCAATCTTTTTAAAAGAGACAGCATTTCTATTTATACTGGTTCTATAACAATGGATATGCGCGGAACTTCTATAGATGATGTGGTTGGAACGATTCGATTTTATGAAAGTACCTATCAAAATCTAGTAGATGATTACTTTTTTGATGACATTTTTATCACCTCAAGTTTTGAAGAAGATATCCGAACCATTGAAGTAATTTCACCCGATATTGTTACCGGCAAAATGACTGGCAGATTCTTACTAGAAGATTTACCTAGTCTTTTTCAAAACTCTGTAGCGAGTATTTATGCAAATTATATCCCTCTCAGAACCACAGAAAACCAGTATGTGAATTTTAATTTTGAGATTTTTAGTAAAATAGTAGAAATTTTTGTACCACAAATTAAGATTGGAAACAATACAACCATTAGAGGCTCTGTGGCTTCAGATGAGTCAGAATTCAAATTAAATTTTAGAACACCTAAAATTACAACATTTGACAAGTATTTTGAAAAAGTAAGCTTACAAGTAGATAATAACAACCCTCTTTTTAATACCTATATAGAAATAGATTCCATAAACCTTGGATTCTATACCTTTTCTAATTTTAATTTAATCAATGTAACCCTTAAAGATACCCTGTTTATACGCTCAGAATTTATTGGTGGAAAAACAAATTCTGATTTATTTAATTTATCCTTATACCACACCATCAACCCTAGAGGAAAATCGGTTATTGGACTGAAACGTTCAGACATTACCTATAAAGAGAATAAATGGTTTATTAATGAAAAAAACGATACCTTAAATAAAATGGTATTTGACAACAAATTTAAGGACATTCTTATTGATTCATTAGTGATAAACCACAATAATGAATACATACAAATGGCAGGAATATTTAAAGATTCTAGTTATAAAGACATTAAGCTACTATTCAGAGATGTAGATATTGGAAAAATAACTCCCGAAATCGATAGTTTGAAACTTTCAGGAAATGTTAATGGTAGTTTTAATTTTTTGCAGAAAGAAAATTTATTTTATCCAAATTCTAATGTTACCATCGATAGTTTAGTGGTTAATGAAAATGATTTAGGCAACCTGATTCTTGAAATTTCAGGTAATGAAGACCTAACTAGTTACAACATAAACACAACCCTTACAAATAACAATATAAAATCGCTAACGGCAAAAGGAGTGATTGCAGTGAATGAAATAAATTCAACCATTGATCTAGATGTTGCTTTAAATAATTTTAATCTTGTGGCTTTAAGTCCATTTGGCGGAAGCATTATAACCGATATCCGAGGGTTTGTAACCGGTAATGCCAAAGTAGCAGGCGCATACAAATCGCCAGATATTAACGGCAAATTAGAAATCCATTCTGCAGGAATGAAAATTCCATACCTCAACATTGATTTTCTGTTTAAAGACAATTCAAAAATTAACCTAACAAAAAATCGGTTTTCTATACCAAGCACTACAGTAACAGATACAAAATATAATACGGTTGCAAATTTAGAAGGCTATTTTGAACACAATAATTTTTCAAAATGGAAAATGAATCTCGACATTAATACCAATCGCTTTTTGGTATTAGACACTGAAGGAAATGAAGAATCCTTATATTATGGCACCGCTTTTATCGATGGTTATGCATCCATTTATGGGCCTGTAAATGAATTAGTAATAAAAGTAGATGCCATTACAGCACCAGGCACCACCTTTAAAATTCCAATAAGTGATACCGAATCTATTGGGGATGATTCATTCATATATTTCCTTTCTCCAGAAGAAAAAGCAGCAAGAATTTCAGGAGAAACATTGGTTAGAGAAGATCTAAAAGGTCTTTCGTTAGAATTTGATTTACAAATTACTAGAGATGCTTTAGTGGAGGTAGTAGTTGATATTAAAAACAATTCTACGTTAAAAGGTAGGGGAGAAGGTACCCTTTTAATTGAAATAAACACACTAGGCAGGTTTAATATGTGGGGGGATTTTCAGGTATATGAAGCCGTGTATGATTTTAGATACGCAAATTTGGTGCAAAAAGAATTTAAAGTAGATAGAGGTGGAAACATAAGTTGGGATGGCAGACCCGAACGCGCTAGATTAGATATAAGAGCTACCTATCGTACCCAAGCTAATCCTTCGGTATTGTTAGATAATCCAACCATTAATATGAAAATTCCTGTAGATGTTTCTATTATATTACAAGGTGAGTTAATTGCACCTCTTTTTGAATATGAAATTAATTTTCCTAACATAAGTTCCATAGCAAAATCGGAATTAGATTTTAAATTGGAAGACAAGCAACAACGCGAACTTCAGGTATTGTATCTAATAACAACGGGCTCATTTTCAGGCGATCGTTTTTCAGTAGATCAGGGCACTTCCTCTTTAGTGGAGCGTTTTTCTGGTTTGGTAAATGATATTTTTGCAGATCAAGATGGAAAATTTAATGTTGGTATTGATTATACACAAGGCAGTAACAATCCTAATGCAGAAACTTCAGATAGGTTTGGTGTAACACTTTCTACACAAATAAGCGAGCGAATTTTAATTAATGGTAAAGTTGGTGTTCCTGTTGGCGGAGTTAGTGAAAATACCATTGCAGGCAATTTTGAAATTCAAATTTTACTTAATGAAGATGGCACCTTTAAATTAGTCTTTTTTAATAGAGAAACCGAAATTCAATTTATAGGTGAAAATCAGGGTTTTGCTCAAGGTGCCGGAATATCTTATTCTATTGATTTTAATACGTTCAAAGAATTTACAAACAGATTGTTTGGGGGCAAAATTGAACTCGAATTAGAATCAGAAGCGGAACAGCAAAAAGAAAAAACCTTAGAAATTTTAAAATTAAACGGACTAAAAGAAGAGGAGTAGGCACTTACCATTTTTTTCAAAGGAAAGTAAAATGCGTCTAAGCAAAAAAAAGAGAATGAAGACACTAGCCTCTATTCTCTTTTTTATAAGCAATAAATACAAATTTCTTTTAATCTAATCCACCTTTTCTATTTCCATCTTTAGGCTTAGGCCATTGCTCTTGTTCTCCACTCCTTTTGCTAATAGGTAAAACTATTTTATCTCTTTCTGTTTTCTCTGAATCTTCACTTGCTAAATAGGTCATTATAGCAATAAGTGCCACGTTGTTTTTTACATCATCAAATACAATTTTATCATAGGTATCTCTATTCGTATGCCAAGTATAATTCCAATAAGACCAATTTAATGAGCTCATCATAAAAGCAGGAACACCCATGGCTACAAATGAGGAATGGTCTGATCCGCCTCCAGAAGGAGTTCCTGGAAAAGTTGTTTCAATATGTTTGCTAATTTTTTTAGGCACATCTTGCAACCAATTACCAATAAATTTATAAGCGTGTAAAAACCCCTGACCGTTTATGGTGCTCACGCGACCCGTGCCATTATCTTGGTTAAAAACTACTTGTATGTTTTCGACTACGGTTGGATTATCGGTTACAAAGGATCTAGAACCATTAAGTCCTTGTTCTTCACTTCCCCAAAGTCCTATAAGAATGGTTCTTTTTGGATTAGGATAGTATTTTTTTAAAATACGTGCAATTTCCATCATGGTAATACTTCCAGTGCCATTATCTGTGGCGCCACTGCCACCATCCCAAGAATCAAAGTGTGCTGAAAGTATAATGTATTCTTCTGGCTTTTGAGAACCTTCAATACGGGCAATAGTATTAAAAGTAGGAACAACACCTAATTCTTTAGATTCTGCGCTTATTCTAATTTTTGGTTTTTTACCGTTTTGCGCTAGGCGATACACCATGCCATAATCTTCAAGTGAAAGATCTACAGTTGGAATTTTTTTTGTTCTTGCTCCAAATATTTTATTGACTCCAAAACCTTTAGACCAATATGATTGAATGATACCCAGAGCACCCGCTTTTTCTAAAGCTGCATCTATAGTTCTAGAAGTATAACCACTATTTCTTATGTTGTTATTCCAAGTAACAGATTGTGCTGTTCTTGCTTCTTTCATTTTCTCAAAAGATTCTGGTGTAGCAAACTCTTCCCAATTGTAATCTGGTCTCCCAGTTTCTTGAGGCATAGAAACCAAAACAAATTTACCTTTTACATAGGTAGTCATCCATGTGGAAAAACTAATAGAATCTGCAATGATTTTTGGAAGCACGATTGCTTCGGCAGTAGTGCCATTTTTTGGCGTAGCAGGACTCCAGGCAAGTTGCATTCCTTCAAGCGATTTAACTCTAGGTTCTAATAAATCAATATGAGATACACCTCGTTCCCATCCACGCCATTCACCATATTGTTGGTTTGAAGCTGAAATTCCCCATTCCGTAAATTTTGCCACTGCCCAATCATTTGCTTTTTTCATCTGCGGGCTTCCTACCAATCTAGGACCTATTTCATCAAGAAGTTCATGCGCTAGTTGTTCAAGTTGTGAGTTTTCATAGGTTTCCTTCATTATGTTTTCAATAATGGCTTCTTTATCCTGCGCAAAAAAAGAAAATGAAAACACAAGAAAAATCAATAAAAGGGGAATATTTTTTTTCATATAAAATAATTAAAGTAGATTTTTTCAAATATAAGAAAATACAATGGTTATAATTCTTAAAATAATTTGAAGATGTTTTACTGGTAAAAAAAATCGAACAAATATCATTTTTGGGTAGTTACCAAATCATTATAAAAATATTTATCTTAACATTTAAAAATAAGTGCTGAATTTATAGTACTTTTACAACCAGCAATAAAACAGTTGCAACACGATTAATTTATGGCAAAATCACAGCAAACATACAACAAGAACGAAAGAGAAAAACTTAAACAAAAGCGTAAAGAAGATAAAGATAAAAGGAAACGCGAAAAAAAGGACAATCCTGAAAAAACAAGCTACGATATGTATGCTTATGTGGATGAATATGGAAATTTATCTTCCACACCCATGGATCCTTCAAAGAAAATTAAAGTAAACGCCGAAGATATTGAGCTTGGTGTTCCAAAACGCGAGCCAGAAGAAAAAGAAGATCCTATTAAAAAAGGAAAGATATCTTTTTTCAATACCGAAAAAGGCTACGGATTTATAAAATTAGAAAACTCTGAAGACAGCGTATTTGTTCATATAAATGGTCTTATTGACAGTGTGAAAGAAAATGATAAAGTAGTGTTTGAAGTGGAGCAAGGAATGAAAGGTCTTAATGCTATTAACGTTAAACTACAATAATAATATTGTTATTTTATTTTAAAAAGTTCAGATCTAAAATCCTGAACTTTTTTAATTTAAGAGAACTCCAATTCGTTTTTTCTAAAATATTTAGAAGAAAATCACAAATAATATAGTACAATAATGAAAGACGAAAAACATTACGTAATTAGGAGCGGATGGCTGCGAGCATCTATTTTAGGTGCTAATGATGGTATTTTATCTACTGCCAGTATTATCATAGGTGTGGCAGCAGCATCTGATTTTAGAGAACCAATTGTTCTTGCTGGAGTTGCAGGACTTGTGGCAGGAGCTTTATCTATGGCTGCAGGCGAATACGTTTCGGTTAGCTCGCAATCAGATATCGAGACCGCAGATCTTAAAAGAGAAATGCAAGAATTAAAGGATACCCCAGAGGCTGAATTACACGAATTGGCTATAATCTATGAAAAAAGAGGATTGGATAAGGTATTATCACTTCAAGTAGCTGAACAATTAACAGCACATGATGCCTTGGGAGCTCACGCTAGAGATGAATTAGGAATTAATGAGATAACTCAAGCAAAACCATTGCAAGCAGCTCTTGCTTCAGGAGCAGCCTTTATATTTGGAGGAATACTGCCTGTAGTGGTGGCAGTTTTTGCAGCTGTAAAACAAATGGTATATTTACAGTATGTTTTTGCCTTATTGTTTTTAATTATTTTAGGTACTGTAGCTGCAAAAGCAGGGGGTTCAAACATTAAAAAAGCAATACTTCGAATAACTTTTTGGGGTACGATAGCAATGGGAATTACAGCGTTGATAGGATATATATTTGGGGTAAGTGTTGGATAAAACCAAAAGCTTATTTCTTAGTAATCTTAAAAAAAGGGTGTTGAAATGTGAGCTTTTAAAATTCACGCATCAACACCCTACTTGTATTTATATGGTTTGAATATCCAATACTTCAAGTTCAAAAATTAAATCTTTACCAGCTAATGGGTGATTTGCGTTTACCACGATTGTTTTGTCTTTTATTTCAGAAACAATTAATTGTCTTTCAGAACCATCTGGTGCTTTAGAAACTAATGCCATACCTATTTCTAGTTTTAGGTCTTCGGGCAGTTTGTCTTTTTCCACTTCATGAAAAAGTTCTTTTTTCACTTCCCCGTAAGCTTCCGCTTGTGGAATTTTTATCGTTTTTTTTTCATTTACTTTCATATTCAAAACACCATTTTCAAAACCGGGAATAAGTTGACCTTTCCCTAAAGTAAATTCAAGTGGTTCTCTTTCTATTGAGCTGTCAAAAATTTGTCCATTTTCTAATTTCCCTGTGTAATGTACTTTTACAGTATCCTTTTGTTTTACTTGACTCATAATTTAAATTTTTTACTATTTACAATTAATCTATTACGGCGAAACTAATGGATTAAGTTTTAAAATCAAAAAGATTAAGAACAAGAAGCAAATCCTTAAGAAAAGATTAACAATAGTGCGTTGTAGTATGATTTATATCAGATTTTATTCAACTAAATTTAAGTATTTTTAAGTGCATATTAAATTGTATAATCATGAAAAAGCGAGTTCCCATAAGTACAATAATGACTAAAAATGTCATTAAACTAAATTTAAGCGACCCTCTTACTAAAGCCGAAAAATTATTTAAAAAACACAATATTAGACACATTCCTGTTGTAAATGGTTCAAAAATTGTAGGAATGCTTAGCTATACCGATTTATTGCGAATTTCATTCGCAGATGCTGTATTTGATGATGAAGAAATTGATGTAGTGGTATATGATATGTTTGAAATAAGCCAAGTAATGACAAAAAAAATTATTACCATAAAAGAGGAAACTACGATTAAAGAAGCCGCTGAAATACTTGCATCTAAAGAATTTCATGCCTTACCAGTACTAAAAGATGATCACTTAACCGGAATCATTACAACAACCGATTTAATTAAATATCTTTTAAAACAATATGAAAAGGTGACAGAACTTTAAATACAATTATTTATTTTTTTGTGAAGGTGCGTGGAGATAATTATAAAATCTACTACTTATTATAGAATACATTTTTTTTGTTATCTTGTGTGTTCACTTTCATGCAATGTTATCCAAAAAATATAGTATCGATGTCCCTAGTTTATCTGAGGAAAAATCTTTAAAAACATTGGTTGAAAATCGTACTATTTATGCTTTAAATAATTGTGAGTTTAACCTTTTTGAAACTTATGAAGTTTCAAAAAAAATCTCATTAAAGTTTGATGATTTTGTAGTAACTAGCATGCTTCGCGGAAAGAAAATTATGTACATTTATAACAGTCCTGGTTTTGCATATCTACCTGGAGAAACGGTTGTGATACCACCAAACGTAGAAATGAAAATTGATTTTCCGGAAGCTTCAGCGCAGAATCCTACTCAGTGTTTAGCTTTAGCTATCGATCCTAAAAAAATACTTGAAACCCTTGACTTTTTAAACGAAAAATACCCAAAAGAAGGACTTGCTAATTTTTGGAAACTTAATCATGAAAATTATTTTTTTTACAACAACATCGACTTAACCATAACAATAAACAAGCTCATTAAGGAATGTATGAGTACCTCTATAACTAAAGATGCCCTAGTAGATTTAACGTTACAGGAATTACTAATACGAATAATCCAATCGCAAACGATGCAGTTTATAAAAACCGCAACCCATCAAGGCCAAGATACACCAGTCATGTTTTTGGTAGATTACATAAAAGAAAATATCCATAAAAATATCAGCTTAAACGACCTCAGCAATAGGGTTTGTATGAGCACATCCTCATTTTATCGCTATTTTAAGAGAGAATTGGGCATGACTCCTAATGCATTTATAATAAGCGAAAAAATTAAAGAAGCTAAAAAATTACTCAAAAACCAAGCAATACAGATAAATGAAGTGTGTTTTATGTCTGGTTTTGATGATTGTAATTATTTTATTCGTCTGTTTAAGAAGCACGAAGGAATTACTCCAAAGCAATACCAATTGCTATGCGTTCATTAATCTTCTACATAGGTCAAAGGTTCTAAATTATTTAACTCGTCATCGGTAAATAATCGAGACTGAATAAGAAAACGCACTCCCATTGGAATTTCTAAAGAAAAGCTTGAGCCTCTGCCTTTGGTAATGTGAATGTTTAGTTGTGAATATTGCCAGTATTCAAATTGGTCTTTACTCATCCAAAATTCGCAATCTTCAATCGTTCCGAGACAAACATCGCTGCTGCCTACTTTAAAATCGCCCTTTTCAAAACACATCGGTTGCGAGCCATCGCAACAACCGCCACTTTGGTGAAACATTAAATCACCAAATTTTCTTTTTAAATCATTAACCACAGCTATGGCTTCAGGACTAATGGTTACTCTTTTTATCATTTTTATCCTTTTAAAAAAAACTGGCAATAGATTCTAATTGCCAGTTTGATGGTATTTATGTTTGTGATACCTGCCAAACAAATTTTTTAAAAATTACCTTTTGGGCAGATAAAAGAATACTAAAAAAACAACAACTTTACAAAATTTAATTTCTCAAAATAAATTAAAAGAAACCTAATTTTTTCTTGTCATAAGAAATCAACATGTTTTTTACTTGGCGATAATGTGCTAACATCATTAAATGGTTTTCTCTGCCAAATCCTGATTTTTTGTATCCTCCAAATGGCGCATGTGCTGGATAAGCGTGGTAACAGTTTACCCAAACACGACCCGCTTGAATGGCTCGTGGCACTTGATATATTTCATGGGCATCGCGTGTCCAAACTCCCGCACCCAATCCGTACATCGTGTCATTGGCAATTGCAATGGCTTCTTCTGTAGTTTTAAAAGTGGTGACACATACAACGGGTCCAAAAATTTCTTCTTGGAATATTCTCATTTTATTATGCCCTTTAAATATGGTTGGTTGGATATAAAAGCCACCAGATAAATCGCCTTCTAATTTTTGAATTTCACCACCGCAAAGTACTTCTGCACCTTCTTCTTTTCCTATTTTTAAATAGGATTTTATTTTTTCATATTGATCGTTTGAAGCTTGTGCACCCATCATCGTTGAACTTTCTAACGGATTGCCCATAACAATCGCTTTGGTACGCGCAACAACCCTGCTCATAAATTTGTCATAAATGCTTTCGTGAACCAAAATACGAGAAGGACAAGTACAAACTTCGCCTTGATTTACGGCAAACATTACTGCGCCTTCAATAGCTTTGTCAAAAAAATCATCGTCGGCATCTGCTATGGAAGGGAAGAAAATATTAGGAGATTTTCCTCCTAATTCTAAAGTAACCGGAATTAAATTTTCGGAGGCATACTGCATTATTAATCGTCCTGTTGTGGTTTCTCCAGTAAAAGTTACTTTTGAAATTCTTGGAGATTGTGCCAAGGGTTTTCCGGCTTCAGGGCCAAAACCTGTGATTACATTTAATATACCGGCAGGCATAACATCTTTTAGCAATTCCATCAAACACATAATGGAAGTAGGTGTTTGTTCTGCAGGTTTTAAGACTACGCAACAACCGGATGCCAATGCTGGAGCAACTTTCCAGATAGCCATAAGTAATGGGAAATTCCAAGGAATAATTTGACCAACAACACCAATAGGTTCATGCAAACAAATGCTTACTGTGTTTTCGTCGTGTTCAGAAATTGTACCCTCTTCCGCTCGTATAACGCCCGCAAAATATCTAAAATGATCTACACACAAAGGTAAATCAACATTTACACATTCCCGGATGGGTTTTCCGTTATCTATAGTTTCAATAACAGAAAGTAGTTGAAGATTGGTCTCAATAACATCTGCAATTTTGTTTAAAATACCAGACCGATATGCTGCGGATGACTTGCTCCAAGTGGCAAATGCTGTATGTGCAGCATCTAAGGCTAATTCTACATCTTCTTTACTAGACCTTGCTGCTTTGGTAAAAACTTTGCCGTCTATGGGGCTAATGTTTTCAAAGTACTCTCCTTTTACTGGAGGAACAAATTTTCCGCCTATAAAATTGTCATATTTTGTTTTAAATTCTGGTTTTTTTAATGCATTTTTCATTTTTGAATTTTTTTTGATTCTTTCAAAGTTATATATTTTTTTTCACAATAAATAGCATTATCCTTTCAGTAGATAGCATATTTATTCCAAATATAGAAGTGTATTTATTTAAAATAAGGTTTTTGTGCTATTTCTGATAAAAAATAGATAATAGCATATCGTTTAAATTAATTTATGTATCTTAACTGGATAACTATAAAAAGAATATTATGCTCCTTTTCATTCCTAAAACTAAAGTTGTTTTATTATTTTTTATGACTTCATTTATCTATGCACAACAACCTACACAGGCACCAGGTTCACAAAATAACTCACCCATAGATCTTAGCAATTGGTTTGATATTATAGTGTATATTATTTTACCCCTTTGTATGGTTCTGTTTTATTTTTTATGGCGAAGACAGGTTAAAAGAGATAATGAAAATTAAAAGTAAAATGGTCCTTTAATAAAAAAAGGTAACTCCTTTTTGTGGAATTACCTTTTTTATGTTTGTACTCATTTACTTTAGTCCTTAAAATTAACGGCTGCAGTTTCTGATGAATCTAAAAGAGCAAAAAATTTATCTAAATCAGGAATAATCACGATACGGGTTCTTCTGTTTTTAGCCATATTATCTCGGTTATCGTTTTCTACTAATGGAATAGAACTTCCTCTGCCTGCCGCAATAAGTTTTTCTGGCGAAACTTTGTATTTGCTTTCTAATAATCGTACAATAGAAGTTGCTCGCTTTACACTTAAGTCCCAGTTGTCTTCTAATACAGAGGTGCTAATGCTTCTAGAATCAGTGTGTCCTTCTACCATTACTTCTAAACTTGGTTCTGAATTAATGACTTCGGCTAATTTTTGTAATAAATTATTTGCTTTATCACTTACTCGGTAACTGCCAGTATTAAAAAGTAGTTTGTCAGAAATAGAAATCATCACCACTGTTTTATCAATATCGATTTGCACATCATCGCTATCGTCTTTGTTGGTGATAGATTTTTTTAAATTATAAGATACAGCTATGTTGATGGAGTCTTCTATAGTTTTTGCATTTTGTAATACATCAGGGTCAACTTTTGCTATAGTTTTTCGCATATTATCTTTAGTAATATTATTCATTAAAGTAACATCGTTCCTTTCAAATTTTTGATTGTTTGATTCTTGTAAAGAATTGATTTTTGCATTATAAGCAGCAACGCGTCCTTCAATGATTTCAAATCTTTTTTCAAGATTTTCTTTCTCAATAGCCGTTTTTTGTAGGGTGGTTTGTGTGTTGGATAATTGAGTTTCTAATGCAACATACTTTTTTTTCGATACACAAGAAGCCAATAGGCCGGTTGTGAGTAGGATTAAAATTAAAGTCTTTTTCATTTGGGTTTTTGTTAATGGTTAATTTTAGGGGGCTCTTTTTGAGCATGATTTGCTAACGGCGTCAAAAAGGCATTCGTATTATTTAAGTATTTTAATGGACTACTTTTAACAAGAGTTTATAAAAAAATCACTATAAATGCTAAATAAATCAAAAATTAAATAGAAATTTTTAACTTGGCAATACAGGTTTTCTAAGAAGTTTTAAAAGAAAATATGGAAATATATAAACAGAATAGAAGTGGCAATTTTTTTTTGAAAGGTTAAATTAAAAACAGAGTGTATAAAACGGCATCACGTATTAAAAGACCGATGCATCCATTAGGGATAAATAATTAGAAGTACTTTTTTTCTTTGTTGTAAAATGAAAATAAAATTTAATAAAAACCAATTATTTTTTTAGAGATTTTAAAAAAATTATGCTAGGGTCAAGTCATTTTTTAGTGTATTTAATTTTTGAAGCACTTGGTCTGCTTCAAAATAAAAAATATCACTCAAACTATCGTCAGTTTGTTTATGATTGTATGCACGTTCCATCAATTGTTTGTATTTGGCTTCCATTTTATTAAATAAAACTTCGTTGGGTGGGGATTTTAAGTTAGTCATCTTTTTTCTTTTTAAGTACCGTATAAATATCGGAAATTAATTCATATAAACTTTTAAATAACAAGTAATTAACACATAATTTTATGTTAATTTTACTTTTATAAATAGCTTAAAAAGCTATCCTTTTTTTTTGTACATTGAAAATTCAAAAACCAAACCCTTTGAAATTATGAGTACTACTTATTCCACTATTTTAAATTTAAGAAATACAGACATTGCCCTTTTTATTTTGCGTGTTGGTGTTGGGGCAATAATGCTCACCCACGGTATTCCAAAATTGATGCAATTATTTAGTCCAGAACCTATTGCATTTGGCGATCCTATTGGTTTGGGTGTTGAGGCTAGTTTTACCCTAGTCATTTTTGCTGAAGTAATTTGTTCTGTTTTAATTCTTTTAGGATTAGGAACGAGGTTAGCTGCAATTCCTTTAGCAATAACGATGGCGGTTGCATTTTTTGTAGTGCATGCTCCAGACCCCTTTCAAAGAAAAGAAATGGCCTTAATTTATTTAATTATTTATATCGTATTATTTTTAACCGGTAGTGGAAAGTTTTCTTTAGATCATTATTTTTTAAAACGAAAACAAAAATAGCTTAAGACAAAGTGTAAGTTTTATTTTATACTCCCTACAAAGTATTTGTACCCTTACCTTTGGCTTGATATTTGTAATAAAATTAACGCTATCTTCAGAAATGAATTTAGTAAGAATAGTTATTTTTGTCTCTAAATTTCTGAACAATGAATCATTTTTTTCTATCGTTTTTTTTAATAATAGTAAGCATAAGTGCTTATGCGCAAATTGAAAATTCGGGTGGATTTGGCACTCCTATTAATGCAGCCGATAGTAATTCAACCTTAAATACGCCATTATCTACTCCAAACAAAAATCCAGGAATATCTACCAACTCTAGTTTTTTAAACAAACCGGAAGAAACAAAACCACTTTCTGAAAATAAAGAAAAGAATTTTGACATGAATACCGACCATGGATTAATGACCAAAAAATTTGACTATAAGCCAAGTTGGTTGACTAAAGACAATGAAATAAGCGAAGAATTTAACAAAGGGCAACTTTTAGGAACCTTTGGTACAAAAGGTAAATATGTAGAAATACTTTGTAGAGACCATCAATATGTGGATGGGGATAAAGTGAGTATTCTTATTAATGATCATGTTATTATTCATACCGTAAATTTAAGAGCAGACTTTCAACGATTTGTTATCGATTTAAAAGAAGGTAGAAATGTCATACAATTTTTAGCATTAAACCAAGGCACTTCTGGTCCAAACACTGCTCACTTTAAGATGTATGATGAAAATAATAATTTACTTGCTGAAAATCAATGGAATTTAAACACCGGCGTAAAAGCAAGTATGGTGGTGTTTAAAGAAGAATAATTCTTTATTTTCTCAAAATAATTTTATTCAGAAATAGTTTTTTTCTGAACTTAATTTCAATTTAATGAAAAACATTCCTCAGTTGCTCATTTTTGATGTGAATGAAACGCTATTGGACATGGAACCCCTTCAAAATGCAATCAACGATGCTCTTGGTTTTACTTCTGCATTTGATATTTGGTTTTCTGAGCTGCTTAAATTTTCACTCGTGGAATCCGCTATTGGTGAATACCATGATTTTGGAGAAATTGCTCTGCGCACACTTACAATGACCGCACAAAAGTATTCGGTGGCTATAGAAAAAGAGGATTTACAGAAAATTTTAAAAATTACGACCATGCTGAAAGCATTTCCTGAAGTTAAGGAAATGCTTTATCAACTAAAAAATGCTGGATTTGTATTGGTAGCATTGACCAATGGCGGGCAAAAAACTGTTGAAAAACAATTAAAATTTGCTGGTATTGCTGCTTATTTTACTTCTATATATAGTGTTGAGCAGGTTAGAAAATTTAAACCCCATCCCGAAACCTATAATTTTGTATTGGATAGGATGCAAGTAGAAGCAAAAAATGCTATGCTTATTGCAGCTCACGCTTGGGATATTTTAGGAGCACAACATGTGGGCTTACAAACTGGATTTATATCTCGTCCGAGAAAATTTTTATTTCCACAACAAATAAAACCAACGGTATTGGGTAATACTCTTTGCGATATTGCAAAAGCTTTGTTAAACCCTGTAATTTAAAAGAGAGAGGTGCGACTAAAACAATTCACTAAAAATTAAATTATGTCAAACAACACATTTAAAATTGGATTGGATTCAGTAACTCTTGAAACTGCAAATGAACAGCAAAAAGCGTTATTAGAAAGAGCAAAAAAAGGTGCTGGTATGATACCTAATATGTATAAAAACATGGTAAATCTACCAGGACTGCAAGACACTTACGATACTGGCTATGCATATTTTAGAAAAGAATCGGGTTTTACTCCTGCAGAGCAGGAAGTAGTTTTTGTAACCATAAGTATAGCAAATGATTGCGGTTATTGTGCTGCAGCGCATAGTTATCTTGCCGATAATGTTTCTAAAACCCCAGTAGAAGTTACAAATGCCATTCGTGAAGGTATAGAAATTCCTGATGCCAAATTAAAAGCCCTTTCTGTATTTACAGATGAAATGTTTGAAAGTAGAGGAAATCCAACCGCTGAGCAGGCAAAAAGATTCTTAGACGCAGGCTATTCTGAAAAACAAATCTTGGGAATAATACTCGCAATATCTGTAAAAACGATTAGTAATTATGCCAATCATATTTTTCATACAGAAATAGACGAAGTGTTTAGTGGCAGAAAATTAGAAACTGCCTAAATGCTATTTTTAAAAAATGGCTGTTTAAAATTCATTTTTAGACAGCCATTTTTTTTATAAAATACTTGAATTTTATCTTCACGCCTATAAAAACAATTCCTTTATGAATACTAAACTAGTTATAATGGCATTTTTTTTTGTGCTATTTAGCAGCATTGCACAAAATAAAAAAGGATTTAATATACATAATGCTACAATTCCCCAAGCAGAAATTAAAGATGGTGGCCCGCCCAAAGACGGCATTCCATCTATTGATTTTCCAAAGTTTATAAATGCCCAAGAAGCTTCACTAGAAAATCTAGATAGGGTCTTGGGTATTTCTTTGAATGGCATTGCAAAAGCGTATCCTATAAACATTCTTAACTACCATGAAATTGTAAATGATTACTTGGCTAAGCAGCCTGTAGTTATTACTTACTGTCCACTTTGTGGAAGTGGACTTGCCTTTGATGCTATGATAAATAATAAGCCCACAACTTTTGGTGTTTCCGGGCTCTTGTATAATAGCGACGTGCTACTTTATGACAGAGAAACGCAATCCTTATGGTCACAATTAAAATATCAGGCAGTTTCTGGCGCATTGGTTGGCACACCATTACAAATAATACCAACAGAGATTACTACTTGGGAAAATTGGAAAAACCTTTATCCAAAAACATTAGTTTTGTCAGAAGAAACGGGTTATTATAGAAACTATGCTAAGAATCCTTATCCTAGATATGAATTTTCTTCTGATCTTTATTTTTCAGTAAGCAATACAGACCATCGTTTTCACGCAAAAGAAACCATAATTGGTATAGATATAGCTGGAAAATTTAAAGCATATCCTTTTTCAGAATTAGAAAAATTAAAAGGTAAAATTTTGGAAGATACTTTGGAAGAAAAACCTATAAAAGTTAAATACTCTTCCACACATAAAAGCGCTGTAATTACTGATTCTGATAATAATCTTTTACCTTCAGTTACCAGTTTTTGGTTTGCTTGGTTTGCATTTCATCCGGATACAGAAGTGTATTTGTTTGATAAATAGAGGTTGTTCCAACTATTTGTTTTTAGGTATTTCTAGATAGAAAATTGGGGTTCAAATAAAGATTTAGCGTGTGTTTTTATTATGGAGTAGGGACGAAAGAAACTTATTGGTTTGTTATCCCATTTGGTAGGTTGGTTTAAAAAAAATAAAAAAATGGAAGCTAACCATTTTGTACGGCTTATTCATCGTACGATTGTGTATTGTAAAAATGTCCCTTTTTGGTATTTCAGTAAGGTTTAAAATGAATTTAGTACTGAATTTGCTTTCTATATTTTAATGTAGAAGGGGCTACCCCAAAAGTTTCATTCACTAAGCTGCCAATATTTTGCTCTTTTAATCCTACTTTAATTAGAGCTTGGTGGTGAATGCTGTGCTCTAAATTATAAAGGAGTTCTCTTTCTATACTTGTATCCATTGTATAGCTTTCAATTTCAAGATGCAGGCGTTCACTTATGTTTAAAGAATTTAGTTGCTTTTTTATTTCAACAATCTTTTGTATTGCTATTTCTCTATTGGTTTCAATTTCTAGATCTCTATCTCTGTTGCCGTAATTTATCTTTTGTTGAGAAATACCATAAAGCAAACAAATATAAAATTCTACAACATGCCTTAAATGTTGACCAATAGAAGCACCAGAAAGTATTTCTGACTTATGTTGGTATTGTTTATCCGATATTTTAAACAAAAGGTCCTGAAGTTCTGTCAGGTTTGTGTTACAATCTTTTATCATTTTTAAGGATTATAGGTTACTGCTTCAAAGTTACAAAAAGTAGCCGGAAATACTTTTTCCCGGCTACTAATTTGAAACTTTTTTTATATAAGGGGATTATTTATTACTGTTTGTATTTAGCAACTACGGTTACCTCCACTGTTTTAGCAATATTTGTGGATGGTTTACCTTTAGTAAAGCCAATTTCATGGTCTGCTAAGGTGGTATTAAATTTTGAATTCATTAAAATTTCATTTCCTTTCACCTCAAAGGTTACATTTTCAGTTACTGGTTTTGTAATACCATTAATGGTTAAATCACCTGTAACGGAAGCATTATAAACGCCATCTTTACTAAAGTTTACAGCATCTAAATTGTTTAATTTTCCTTTTAAAGTAGCTTTTGGATTTTTAGATGTATCTAGAAACTTATTACTGTTAAAGTGTTTTTGCATTAACGCTTTTTCAAACTCAAAACTTTGCATAGGTACAGAAAAAACGATTTCACCAGTTGCTGCATTTAAAGTACTTACAGATTTAAAATTATTAGATTCAATATCCTCTGCTGGGGTAGTAGAAAAGAATTTGATGTGTGTTTCAGAGCTTACTAATTTATCGCTCGATTGTGCAAATGTGGTAGTAAGAGTTACTACGGTCATTAAAATCATTAAAATTGCTGAATTTTTCATAGGTGTTTGTATTAAATTAATTAAAAATGGATGTATTTATTTGTTATTTATTAAACTGCATTTATCTAGAAGGACATTTTCATACATGTCCAAATCTTCATTATATTCTGCTCCAGAACGTATTACACCTTTTATGGTAAGGGTTTGTCCTAGAGTTATAGGGGTTTCTTCAATAAAATCTATAGGAAAGGTACAGCTTACGCCTGCTGGAGAATCATTAGATTGTAATAACACCACTTTTTGACCATTAAAATCGGTGTCTATTTTTGCTACAACTCCTTTAACTTCTAGAATTTTAGATTCGCCTTCTGCATCTAAATATTTTATATTTGCAGCATCTTTATCCTTTAAATATTCCTCTACGATTTCATTTGCTGAAAGAAAATAGTCAGACTTGGTGTTTTGTACATCTCGGTGAGGCATATTAAATAAGTATAGCGCAGTACCTATTCCTATTACAATTAAAACGGAAATTGTTATTAGGGTTGTTTTTATTATTTTTTTTCTTGTCATTTTAGTGCTTTTTGGTTTAAAATATTTAATTTCTTCTTTTATGAGGTAATAGTCTTAAAAGAGTTAAGTAACTAACAGAAAAAATAAAATTTTTTGCATTCTTTTAGATTCATTGGAAGAAATTAACAATTGTTTTTTGATGTTAAAGTGTTAATTTATAGTTTATTGCTGTTCATCTTAACATTTTTATTTTAATATTTATATGAAGAAAAAACATGGAAAAAATGGTTGAAATAAGTACAATGTTTATTTTTTTAAAAAGTTAAATTTTGAAATTGCGTTTACAATTAAAAGAAAGTCTTCTTTTATAAGTAGAAAGAATTTGTAAAAGTGTGTTAGAATTAAGTTTTGAAAATAGTTTAAAATGGTACTTGTAATTTTTTCTAAACTAAAGGTTGTGGGTTTTCTAACATCGTAGGAAGTAATTCGCTTATGGTAGGGTGAATATGGATGGCATCTCTAATTATAGAGTAGGGCATTCCAGCGTACATTTGATCCAGGATGGTATGGATGTATTCATCTGCTCCTGTGCCCAAAAAGGTGGCTCCTAAAATTTTATCTGTTTCGGCTTCCAAAAATATTTTGAGCATCCCTTGCGTTTCTCCCATTTCTTTGGCTCTTGCTATTTTTGACATCGGTCTGCTCGCTACTTTTGCTAAAATACCCGCTTTTTTTATATCGGCTTCATTCATTCCTACTCTAGCTATTGGGGGGTCAATAAAAGCAGCATAACATAAAAATCGATCTGACAGATATCTTTTTTTAGATTCAAAAAGATGGGAGTTTACTATTTGAAAATCGTTATAAGCAGTATGTGTAAAAGCACCTTGCCCGTTACAATCGCCAAGTGCCCAAATGTGTCTTATATTAGTTTGTAGTTGGTTATTTACTTTAATATATCCTCTTTTATCGGTTTCTATCTTCGCTTTTTCTAGGCCTAAATCATCCGTGTTAGGTATTCTTCCGGTTGCAAGTAACACATGCGAACCTTTTAAAGTGGGACTCCCTTCGGTGCAATTTGTAGTTACCTCTATTTGATTTCCTACTTTTTTAGCACTTATACAATCTGAATATAATTGTATATGGATGCCTTCATGCTTGAAAATTTCAGCAATAGCTTGACCAAATTCAGGGTCTTCCTTCTTAAGCAGATAGTCGCCACGATCTAAAATAGTTACCTTGCTTCCAAAGCGACGAAACATTTGACCAAATTCCAAACCTATATATCCGCCACCCACAATAATAAGGTGATCAGGAATTTCTTCTAAATCTAGGATGGTTTCATTGGTTAAAAATGGTACATCATTAAATCCTTCAGGTATTCTAGGCTTGCCGCCTACATTAATATAAATTTTTTCTGCCGTATAAACGTCTCCATTTACTTCAACCGAATTGGCATCTACAAAACGACCTTTACCTCGTATAAGGGTAATGTTTTCATTGGTGCTAAACATTTCTTCCAGCCCGTTTCTTGAATCCTGTATTATTTTATTTTTTCGTTGTTTGATTACTTTAAGGTTGATATGAACGCTGCCTTTTATTTCTATGCCTAAATCGGCACTGTTTTTAGCAATATAAGCCCTTCTTGCACTTGCCACATAAGCCTTTGTAGGTGTGCAACCCACGTTAACGCAAGTACCTCCTAGAGAGCCTTTTTCAATGATGGCAACTTTGAGTCCGTTTTTTGCCAAGCTTGCTGCCAAAGAGGGTCCTGCTTGTCCTGTACCTATTATAATTGCATCAAATTTCATCGTTAGTGGTATTAAAAGAGTTAATTACGAAAGCGTTTAAATAAAAAAAATCCTATCGGCGTTTTAATAGTTATAGTTTTTTCCTCCGTCGGTTTCTAATGCTACTCCTAGAGTTAAAACCATTCTGTTTACAAAATTAAAATAGGAGACTACTAAGGTAGCATCTAATATTGCAGAATCACTAAAATTAAGAGATTTTAACTTCTGGGTTATATCTTCATGAAGGTTTATTTCAGGATGTAGGGTTAATGTTTTTGCAAATTCACACAGACCTATTTCTTTATCGGAAAGACCAAGCGAATGGAAGTTGGTTTTTAAAAGTTCTAATGTATCTGGGTCTTTCCAATAATGTAGCAGTGCATTTCCGTGGTGAGTGGCGCAATAAGAACATTGATTAGCTACGGAAACGACCACCGCAATCATTTCACGTTGTGCGCGAGAAAGTTCTGATCTCGAAAACATAATTTCCATATACAAATCCATATGTTTAACGATACTTTCAGGTCTTAAACTTTGTATTTTATGCACCTCGGCAAGCTGGCCTCGTTTTTGCTCAATTTCTACATAGATTTCTTTCAATCTTCCTTGTGCGTCTTTTGGTTGAATTACATGGATTCTGCTCATAATTTATAGTTAGAGGGTTTTAATTGGTTTAAAAAGATGTTTTTTAAATCTAAGTAATTTTAAAATATAGAAACCTTAATTATAAGAATTTATTTTTATTAAGTTCTCCAATTTTATTTTTTTTGGATGGACTAAGGGCATACCAAAATGGTAATGCTACCAGAAAAGTGCCACCTAATATGTTGCCAATTGCGGCAGGTATTAAGTTCCAAAATATAGCATTTTCCCATCCAGGACCATTTCCAGTTGGCATAATAAGTGAAAAGTAACCCATATTTGCCGGACTGTGTTGGAAGTTTGCGGCTACAAATAAACTTACGGCTAGAAAAATAGGAATATACTTTCCTATAATGGTTTTTCCCATTAGCGAAAAAACAGCAGCCAAACCTACGAGCCAGTTTCCAAACATTCCTGATACTAATGCCTGAAACCAATGATGGGCATCATGACCGCGGTAGTAATACATTTTTTTTTCGATAATGTGTGATAGTCCTTCCATTACCTCTGTTGGATATTGCTGTGCATAATGAATTAGCATACCTACAAAATAAGCTCCTAATATGTTTCCTACAATAGCAACTACCCAAAATTTAAGTGCACCTATTATGAGCTGTTTTGTACTGCAATTTAACAGGGAAGCAGGTAAAACAACATTGGTTTCAGTAAACAAAAGAGCACCAGAGAGAATTACCATAAAAAAACCTACAGAAAAACCAAAACCTTGAAGCAATAGCATCAGTCCTGTGGTTTTTACACCAGCAGATATTAATACCGAAAACAATGCGCCAAAAGTGATAAAGGCACCTGCCAAAATAGAAAGAGTTAGGGCTTTGAGAAAGGTAAAACTCTGAATATTTTTCCAAGTTTCCTTGCTCATTTCACTTACAACGTCATGAACATCTAAAAAGCGATTTTTCATTTTTTAAAATTCTAGTTATGGTAAAAGATTTAAAGGCTATTAGCAGCTTTTTTTAGATTATGCATTCACGATACTCTCTTAAAAATAATGAGCGTATTATTTTGTAAAAGACTAACCTTATTACAATGACTTAAATGGGTAAAAGTATATTTTTGATGGATATCAAAAGGCAGCTTATTTACCATTTCAAAAATACCTTCGCACTCTTTGGTACCATCAGCGGCATATCGTGTTATTTTATAGGTTTCATTTTCTAAAACAATTAAAAACCAGGATCCAGCCCCTTCACCTGACAACCATTGTATTTCTTTAGAAAGATGCGGCGGCTTGCTTGGTGCGGGAAGTGTTTTTGGAATCGTCATTATTAAGAGTGGGTTTTAACTGGTTTCAAAGGTTAGTACTTCTTGACTATCGTGGATGATTTTTTTGTACGGTAAGGCATTTACGTTATGTCCTGGAGTAGGGGTGAGCATCCAAGGTAAAGAAATTTTAACAAGCGATTCTAAAGCAGGATTTGCTGAAAGAATAATTGTTCTAACAAAACGCGAGCAATTCGTGCCTTTTAAAATAAAGGGTCCATAGGGTAAAGGACTGTTTTCCTGCATTTTTTTTGCGGTGTTAAATCCTTTATTAAAATCAATTTCATTATAGGAAGCATGCAAAGCACCAGTGCCATGACAAGATACATTTTGCTTTAATTCGTTTAATATTTCCTCAAAATTTTCTATTTCCCCGGAAGGCGAAAAGGTAGCCTTCGTGTGTATTTTTAAATCATGGTCAGTTTCTTCATCCCGAACGCGTCCATGGCCATGGGGTGCATGATAGCGACCAAAGTCAAAATAATGACAATTTCCGTTTTCACCGTTTACTAAAACTAACGCTGCATGACCCACTTTATAGTAATGATTTTTACAAACACCTATATATTGCATCATACCGTCATACCATGCACCTGCTTTTTTGCATAGTGTTTCTGGCCATGCTATGGCAATAACGTATCCTTTAGTCATCTTTAGAATTTTATTTTTAGTGCAATTTAAGGTGTTAAAAAAATATCTACTTCTGAATTATTTTTAAGGTATTAGTTAAAATTAAAGTGTCTAATGTATCCTTCTTTTTAATTCAAAAATTTTAAAAATTTATTTTCACTTTGTCTAAACTAATGAAATTTCCTTACTTTAAAAGTTTATAAATTTAATGAACAAAAGTTTTATTTCCGTTTTTTTTATAAACAGCTTATGAACTAATTTTATTTTTTTTACTGTATCTTCTGCGTTTTAATACGATTCCTTTTTTATTTATTTATGTACAAAAATATTCTCTATCAGATTTCTAAATATATTGCATTGACATCTCCTGAAAAAGAAGAATTCACTGGAATTCTTCAAGGGTATTCCCTGAAAAAAAAAGAATTTTTAATAGAAGCGGGTCAGTTGGTTAAAAATCAATATTATGTGGTTAAAGGCTGTTTAAATGCTTATTATTTAGATGAATTAGGCAATAAACATATTTTGCAATTTGCAATAGAAGATTGGTGGATTAGTGATTTTCAAGCATTTTTTGATGGTTCTCCTGCGCAACTATTTGTGGAGGCAATTGAAGATTCCGTTCTATTAGGAATAAGTAATGATGCTTTAGAAACCTTGTTTTTTCGTATTCCTAAATTTGAACGCTTTTTCCGAATTATTACTACCAAAGCATTTGTTTCTCTAAGAGTTAGGGTTTTATCTTTTCTTCAAAATAGCGGCACAGAAAGGTATATAGAATTCTGTACCACCTATCCAAAAATAGAAGAACGCATCACTAATTATCAAATAGCAAATTATTTAGGAATCCAACCCGAAAGCCTAAGCCGAATACGAAAAGAAGTTGCCAACTCTTAACAGTAATTAACGTTTTTTATTGACCTACATCAACAACTAAGATTCTAGATAAGCTTATTTTTGGGGTATTAATTTTTAAAAGTCAAAACTATGAAAAATGTATTATTTGTGCTTACCAGCAATGATTCATTAGGAAATACTGGACATAAAACAGGATTTTGGGTGGAAGAATTTGCAGCACCTTATTATATACTAAAAGACAAAGGGTTTGAAGTAACTCTTGCTTCTCCTAAAGGTGGGCAACCTCCTATTGATCCTTCTAGCGATGCTGAAGATGCCGCAACCCAAGCAACAAAACGTTTTGAGAAGGATGAGCCTACAAAAAAAATATTAGCACATACACACAAATTAGATACAATTAATGTTAATGATTATGATGCGGTTTTTTATCCAGGGGGCCATGGTGTTTTGTGGGATTTAGTAGAAAATAAAACCTCCATAGCACTTATTGAGAATTTCAATAAACAAAACAAGCCTGTTGCTTTTGTTTGTCACGCTCCTGCGGTTTTAAAATACGTAAAAGGAATAGATGGTAAACCCCTTGTGAACACTAAAAAAGTAACCGGTTTTACAAATGAAGAAGAAGCTGTTGTACAACTAACAGAAATAGTCCCTTTTTTATTAGAAGATATGCTGAAAGAAAATGGTGGTATTTATAGTAAAATAGGCGATTGGCAACCCTATGCTGTGGACGATGGCCTTTTAATTACTGGGCAAAATCCTGCATCTTCCTCACTAGTAGCTGAAAAATTAATGGCTAAAATATCTTAATTATAAATATGAAAAATGAACAAGCTTTATTACAACCCTATCGTCTAAATGATTTAGAGTTACCAAATCGTGTGGTTATGGCTCCTATGACACGAAGCAGGGCAAACAATAGGGGTAATATTCCAACAGCAGCATTACAAGGCGAATACTATGCACAACGTGCTTCTGCTGGTTTAATCATTTCAGAAGGGTCTCAAGTGTCTGAAAGGGCAGTTGGTTACATCAACACCCCCGGTATTTATTCTAAAGAACAAGTAGAAGGGTGGAAGGAAGTGACCAAAAAAGTTCATGAAGCCAATGGCCGAATTTTTATTCAGCTATGGCACGTGGGACGAATGTCACATCCTGATTTTCACAAAGGGGAATTGCCTTTAGCGCCCTCAGCCATTAATCCAAATGCACAATCGTTCACCCCTGATGGCTTAAAAAACACAGTAACACCAAAAGAAATGACGGTTGCTGAAATTAAAACCACCATCAATGATTTTGCAATCGCAGCTAAAAATGCTATGGATGCGGGTTTTGATGGTGTAGAAATTCATTCGTCTAACGGCTATTTGTTTCATCAGTTTTTTAATGCTACTTCTAACCATCGCAAAGATGCTTATGGTGGAAGTATTGAAAATCGAGCAAGAATCCTTTTTGAAACTATAGACGCCATAAAAAAAGTGATGCCTGAAAACAGAATTGGACTTCGATTAAATCCTTCGCTTCATGGGGTTTTTGGAATGACCATGGACGAAGAAACAATACCTACATTTGACTATATTATCCATAAATTGAATAATTATACTTTAGCATACCTGCATCTCTCTGAACCTTTTACCGATGTTTCTGAAGTGCCGCATGCAGTAATCCAAATAGCAAAGCGATACAGGCCAATATTTAAAGGTACTTTAATAATTAATACCGCATTTAATCAGGAAAAAGGAAATGCAGTTATTGAAGCTGGTGATGCCGATTTGGTTGCTTTTGGAAAGCCATTTGTTTCCAATCCAGATTTGGTGGAACGATTTTCAAAAAATAGCCCTCTTACTGACTGGGATAAAGATACTTTTTATACGTCTGGTGCTAAAGGATACTTAGATTATGAAAAAAGTTCAAAATAATTTTTAGCTCAAAAGAATGTATCTACTCCTCAAAAATAAAAATCCAAAGCAACAGCTGCTTTGGATTTTTTTGTCACCAAAATTCTAATACAAGGTTTTAAAGCAAATAAATGGAGTAATAATTTTGGCTAATACTATTTAAAACCCTAAAGGTAATGGTGCCATTCCTGTTTCTGAATTTTCCATAGAAACTGTAATGTTTTGTAATGTCTTTGCAATAAACCCTTTTCTGTAAATGATTAGATTCAGAAAAAGATCAATAGGATTGTCCACAAAGCCATTGCCACTTCTAAATGTAGAATCATTAATAAAAGCCCTTAAAAACCATGTTCCGGTATTTGTATTTGGATACGCATAAATTTGATAGCCTTCTATATTGATATCTGCCAGATTGCTATGTAATAGTACGTTGGTATCGTTGTTTGCCGCTGTAAAATAATAGCCTTGCACGGTTACTATATAGGTAGAGGTATCTATTTTTGTGTCATAATCCTGAAGTCCGTTTGTGGACGTATTTCTAAAAACAAATTGAGCGGAATTTATAGGGCCATATTTACTTTCATCAATATTATATTTTATAATTTGATTTTCTTTTGTTCGTATTAAAAGTCTTGAACCTCTTATTTGTAAATAGTTTCCAGGATTTTCTAAAAATAAGCTTTGGTTTATTTTTACTTTACCCACAACATCTAATGTGGCTGAAGGTATGGTAGTATGAATACCTACCTGACTCCATAAAGGAAAATAGAGCAAAATGAACAGAATGTGAAGAAATGGTTTCATGTCGTTTTTAATATAAATCTGGAATGGAGGATGCCGAGCCAGTATTTGATCCATTTAAATTGGTTATAATAGGTGGTAAATTTCTGTAATAGGATTTGTCATATATAATAAAGGTTATGTGGTATTCAAGTACATCGCCCACATCAAGGTCTAAATCTCTATTTTTGATTTCTAAATGCCAAAGACCACCACTTATAAAAGTTCTGATTACAAAAGTGCCAATAGATATTTTGTCTCCTACAACATTTTTTTTAATAGCATCACCTAAGTATCTAAAATTGGCAATACCTACGATATATTTATTGGCGTCATATTGTAAATTAACATCCGAAAGATTGTCTAGTGCAATGTCTGTAAAAATGTAATTCACCACATTAACAGGAGCCACCGTTAAGGAATCAACATCTAAAACCGTTATTTCTCCCAACGGATTTGAATTTGTAATTCTGGTTAACAGTTTAAAATCTTCGTCATTGTTAGTTACCGAGGGCAGTTTTGAAATGCTAAAGGTTTCTTGTACTAGCATTTCCCCAGCCACGTGAAGGTCTGCTACTGGATATTCTGTTCCTACTCCCACTTGCGCTGAAACTAAGGAGGTGAGAAATACCGTAACAAATAATGTAGTTTTATAAAGCATACAATTTTTAATTTATAATAGGAAGCGTTGCACTTCCAGTGGTTTGATTTCCCATTGGGATTTCTATAACGCCAAATTGTTTTGATAAATCTTTAGAAAAAATTAGGGTACTTATCCTCCAGGTACCAATGGCATTGGTATCTTGATTTGCTGCTTGTGGAAAATCGGCAATGATGCGCCAAGTCCCATTTTGTATAAATGCTGCAGTATATGGCAAACTAAAATTTTCAGAAGCGCTGCTTAGGACTAATTCCTTATCATAATATGCAGAAATACTAATTAAATCAAATTCGGCTGCATTAATTTGTGTATTAAAATTCAATACCCAATCTAAATTTGCATTTACAATAACATATTCTTGAATATATCCTAATGCAGCACCAGTAGGGTTGCTTACATCTAATACTTGGATGTTGTTTTGATTGTTTTGAATTAGAAAAGTTGCCGCATCCTCATTAGATAAAGCATTAATAATGCCGATGTCTATATCTTCTGAAATACGCATGTCTCCGCCAACTTCAAGTGTTTTTCTAGGTTCGGTGGTGTTAATCCCTACTTGTGAAAAAGATAAAGTTGCGATACATAACAACATTGCAACAATTAGGTTGCGTTTTGCAGTGTAGACGTGCATACGATACGATTTGGGGATATAGGGAGAGTAAAAATAATGAATTAAAACCTCTTTTACTAATAAATAGCCTTTTATTTTTGTATTTCAACAGGTAAAAGGTTTATTTCATCGATTTTATTAATTAAAAGTATTGTATTTTGTAAATAAATATTAGGAAAGAAAGAAATAAAAACTAAAAAATAACCCACAAATGATGGGTTAATCCAAATGAATTTGTGTTATACCTCTTTTATAGAGGTATTCATTTTTTAAAAATGCCCTTTCTATCAAACAAAAATGGTCTTCTCGTTTTGTTGCAACATAGGCATAGTTATTTATATAGAAAGCATAATTATAGGGTCGTGTTATCTATTCAAATGCAAAGGTTTTTTTATTGCCCCATTTTTGTGTCAGTTTCTACCATACCATCTCGCAAGCGGATAACGCGTTTGGCTCTTTGTGCTACTTCTTCTTCGTGAGTTACTACAATTACGGTGTTTCCGGCTTGATGAATGGCATCAATGAGCAGCATAATTTCCTCCGAGGTTTTTGAATCTAAGTTTCCTGTAGGTTCATCTGCCAGAATAATGGATGGTTTATTAACTAAAGCTCTTCCCACGGCGACCCGTTGTCGCTGACCACCAGAAAGTTCGTTGGGCTTATGTTCCATTCTATCGGCTAGTCCTACGTCATTTAAAACTTCCTTTGCTCGTTTTATGCGGTCTGCTTTACCAACTCCAGCATAAATCATTGGCAGTGCAACATTTTCTAAGGCAGTGGTTCTAGGCAATAGGTTAAACGTTTGAAAAACAAAGCCTATCTCTTTATTTCTTATTTCTGCTAACTCGTCATCACTCATCTTACTAACATTAGCGCCATTTAGTTCATAACTTCCAGAAGTTGGAGTGTCTAAGCAGCCTAAAAGGTTCATTAATGTAGATTTTCCAGAACCAGAAGGTCCCATTAGCGCTACATATTCGCCACGTTCTATGTCTAGATCAATGCCTTTTAATACATGCAATATCTCACTTCCCATTCTAAAATCACGGGTTATCTGTCTTATTTTTATTACTAAACTCATACGTAATTGTTGGTTTGCAAAGTGTAAATACCTATTGCTTGAATTGCCATATAGGACGCAATTTGCACAGCTATGTTACAAACGTACGGTAAAACTTTCTTTTTTTTGTTCTTTTCTAAAAAACACCAAACCCCAATAATAAGCGTCTATGCTTACCGATACTTTCGGGTGATTTTGGATTTCTTTCCATGCTTCTGTCATTCCTTTTGACCAATAAATATCGTCAAAAATAAAAAGAGTTTCATTATGCACAAAGGGCAATAAAAGTTCAAAATAGTTAAGGGTACTTTCTTTGTTGTGGTTGCCATCTACATAAACCAAATCAAATGAAGTATTGGCGAATTTTTTAATAACTTTTTCAAAATCGCCAACCTGAATTTTTACGGAAGTACATTCCACGGCATCTAAATGTTTCCTAGCAACTTCTGCGGTGTTTTTACATCCTTCAACTGTGGTAACTTTGTTATTTTTATTTATGGCTAAAGCTATGGTAGCAAGACCTAAAGAAGTTCCTAGTTCAAGTGAAAATTTACTATTTAAATAGTGCGCCATTCGAAAAAGAAGATGTTGTTTTTTTTTAGAGATACCAGCATGTTTTGCAATGTCTTTTACCTTGCGTTTATTGGTTTTAAATACTTTTGAGCCAGTACCAAAATCAGTTATCAAAATGGTTTCTTCTCTTTTTAAAAGAGAGTTTCTGTAGGCATTTAAATGGCTGTATTCAGCATATTTTCTTGTATCATACAAGCATTTGGTAACAAAATCAAATACAAAAGGAGAGTGTATGCCGTGCTGATTTGTAGAAGTAAGTAAGAATTTTAAGTAGGATAGAATAGGATAAAGCATATAGTTTATTTTGCTACGTTAGGACTTCTCCACGTCTTTTTGTAAAAGCAATCAACAAAACGCCTATCCAAACAAATAAAGCAATACGGTATATGAAATCGCCGTATTGCACATAGAAAGTATATTTTTCATTTAAAAAAAGACTTCCTGCTAATGCCCCCGTAGTCTGGTATGCTAACGATTCCATAATTTCGCCTTTTTGATTGATAAAAGCAGAAATTCCGGTGTTAGCGCTCCTCGCAATTCCTCTGCGGGTTTCAATAGCCCGAAGTCTTGCGATACTTAAATGTTGTTTATGCCCTTGCGTTTCACCCCACCATGCATCGTTAGTGATAATGGAAAGAAAATTTGCATTATTTCGCACATAACCAGTAACAAACTCGCCATAAACCGATTCATAGCAAATAATTGGTCCGGTTTTAAACCGTTGGTCAGCACTCCAAAAAACGCCACGGTCTTCTTGTGTGGTCTTCATGGCTACCGTGCCGCCTAAATCTAACATGATGTCGCCCAATAAGGGTTTTATAATACTTACGTAGGGAGTGCTTTCTACCCCTACCACTAATTTGGATTTGTGATACACATCCATTTTTGGTTTGGCACTAAGCATAAATGCAGAGTTATAAGTATTGTAATACACTCCGCTTTTAGCAAGATTGGATTGTGGTGTAACCTCGTCCGGGTTATCAAAGACCTTATACAACGATACTCCGGAAAGAAAATGTAATTTAGGATACTTGCTGTTAAATGCACGAATGCGGTTTGCTAACGGACCGTTTTCAAATGCTTCAATACGTTCGTTTGCTGCAAAAACGGTTTCGGGTGCAAGCACAAAATCGGTTTCCGTGGTTATTTTTGTTTCAGCAAGGTCAAAAAGTATCGTTGCAATTTCGTCATTAGACACATTGTATTTTTCGGAATACGGATCGATATTGGGTTGTAATACCACGATGTTTACTTTTTCTCCATGTTCATCGTAGGAGTAAAATAGTATCAAAGAAATGGCTATAGGCACTGCGATATAGAGGGCTGTTTTTATGCTTCCGCGAATAAGAATTTCTTTTTTATGGTGTTCTTGATACAGAATTATGCTTTTTACCACACCAAAATTTACGAGCCAAACCCACAATGTTCCACCAAAAGTTCCTGTAAACTCATACCATTGTATCCAAGTAATGTATTCTGAAAAACCATTACCCAAATTCAACCAAGGCCAAGAAAATTCCCAGTTTAGGTGCATTTTTTCAAAGCAAATCCACAAGCAAACTAAAAATACCGAGGAGATAAAAAAGGTGGTTCGTTTAGCAAAATGATGAAAGAGTATAAAAACAATTGCCATCAATAAAGAGTTTACGAGTATGGCAAAAGCGGCACCAAATTCAGAAGAAAACCAAAGCCAGTTGGTTTTTATAACATTCCAAAGAAAAAAGGTAAGGTAGGCAAGCAGAAAAATACGTCCTCCTTTTCGTTTTTTATTTGAAAGGCGAATGCTTCTCTCAGCCAAAAGCAAGGGGACAAAACCGAAAAATAAAAGTATTGGAAAACCCCAAGTAGGCCAACCAAAGGAAAGAAGTATTCCAGAGGCAATGGCTAAAAGTATATTCTTCATAAAAGCAATCTTGTTTTATGGCTTAAAGATAAGGTAGGTTTTGTGAATTACAAATTTCTTTGTGGATATCCCGTAAAGAAAAGAAAAAATGTAGAGTAAGGGGTTAGATAGTGGGTTTGTGATACACTATCTAAAGATACTCAAATCTACTTTTAGTGAAAACACATTAGAGTATAGAGCAACGCTTTGATCTCCAATATCTGTAAGGGCATAATCAATTTGAATGCCTTTGTATTGGAAACCTACTCCTATATTGGGTTGAAAATTAACTTGTTCGCTACCGTCTAGTTGACGTACATTTTGAAAATTACCAACACCAGCTCGTAAAAAAATTAAATCGATATATCCAAACTCAAATCCTAATGCAGGATCTACACTTACGCTTTCAGTAGAAATAATGTCGTTGGTTTGCGCAAACCGCATATTAAGATTGGCAGCTGCTTGTAAGGAATAATCTCCTCTAAAATTAAACGTTCGCGCCATGCCTATTTGCAGTTTAGGAATAGTGATTTCAGTGGTTTCAGGCAATTCCTGATTTTGTCCTTCAACGGCAGCTTGCACGGTTGCAAATTCTTTTTCATCGATAGTCCAGATATTGTAGGTCGTAGTAATATCGCGTGCCATAACACCAAACATCCAGTCGTTTTTTACAAATTGAATGCCTAGATCAAACCCAAAACCCCAAGAGGAGGCAAATTTACCGATGACCCGCCTAATTATTTTTGCATTTACACCATAATTTAAACCATCTAAAGGTAATTTCCGGGCATAAGAAAAAGTAAAACCATAATCTGCCGTAGAAAATAAACTAATGCGGTTAAAATCAATATTGCCTTGCTGGTCGATAAGTTGCGTGGTATTTAATATATCATCTACCCCAAAACGAATTATAGAAAAACCAATAGCACTTCTGTCGTCTAAAGGTTTTGCAAATGCGGCATAGTTATAGGTGGCAATATTTGCAAAGTAGGAGGAGTGCATTAAAGAGAGTTGACTGTCTTCCAGAGTCACTAGCCCAGCTGGATTCCAATACCCTGAATTTACATCATTTGTGCCTGCAGTAACGGCATTTGCCATCCCTAGTGAACGAGCATCAACCCCAATATTCATAAACTCATTAGAATACTTTCTTACGGATTGCGCACTAAGCATGAAAGTGCTTAAATATAATAGTAAAAATAACTTTTTTTTCAAGGGCTGGATTTGATGCAAATATCGATTTTTTTTCAAATATTAAACTGTAATTTTACCTAGTTATTGTTTGCTTTTCGACTTAGACGAAAATAGTTTGCTATTTTTACAAAATAAATTGCTACTCATGAAAAAACAAATTCCAAATGCCATTACTTTATGTAATTTACTTTGTGGATGTATTGCCACTATTTATGCACTGCAAGGGGAGTTGCCTTTTGCTGCTGGATTTGTGGTTTTGGGTATTTTTCTTGACTTTTTCGACGGTATGTTTGCTAGAATATTAAAGGTGGAAAGTGAAATAGGACTACAACTCGACTCGCTAGCCGATATGATTACTAGTGGTCTTGTCCCTGGCATTTTTATGGTGCAATTGCTCTTTATGTCTGGAGTTCATCCTACGCCAGTAAACCTATGGAATGAAGCTCATTTTGCATTAGATACCGCTAACTTTTTTCCAGTATTAGGACTGCTTATCGTTTTAGCATCGGCATTTAGGTTAGCAAAATTTAATGTGGATACAAGACAAACGTCTTCTTTTATAGGTCTTCCAACTCCAGCAAATGCGTTGCTTATAATTAGCTTGCCTCTTATTTTAATATATCAGCCTTCTGAAATTGCTTTTCAGCTTATCTTAAATCCTTGGTTCTTGATGGTACTTACGGTTTTTAGCTGTTATTTGCTTAATGCAGAAATTCCTTTGTTTTCATTAAAATTTAAAACCAAAAGTTTTAAAGCAAACTCCTTACGGTATCTTTTTTTATTGCTCAGCATTGTATTATTGGTTTCTTTTTGGTTTGTGGCTATCCCAATTGTTATTTTTCTTTATGTGGTATTGTCTGTGTTGTTTAAAGAAAAAAAATAACCCTTCTTCTCGTATGTACCTTTTATATTAACCGTATAACCCTTCAAGGGTTTTAAACCCTTGAAGGGTTAATTGCCAATTTTATCGGAATAACAAACCCATTGCCATTTCATTTTTTTACCTTTGTTATCTTCTTTTAGGCATCTATTTAATTAAATAATTATGAAAAACAACCCTTATGTTGCTATTATTGGTCTTGGCTATGTTGGTCTTCCTCTTGCCGTTGAATTTGCAAAAAAGTATCCCACTATTGGCTTTGACATCAACAAAAAGCGTGTAGGTGAATTAAATGGGGGTAACGATTTTACACTGGAAGTGGATGAACAAGAATTAAAAAAGGTACTTAAGCGCACATCAAACACGGGTCTTTTAATAACCGACTCTCCTGAAACCTTAGGTAAAGCAAATCGATACATCGTAACGGTACCTACCCCCACCGATAAACACAATCAGCCTATTTTAACCCCATTAATAAAAGCTAGTGAAACCATTGGTACTTTTTTAAAAAAGGGAGATATAGTTATTTATGAATCTACGGTATATCCAGGTGTTACAGAAGATATTTGTGTGCCGGTTTTAGAACGTGTTTCGGGACTTATTTTTAACACCGATTTCTTTGCAGGCTATTCGCCAGAACGAATTAATCCAGGCGATAAATTACACACGGTAACTAAAATAGTAAAAGTTACTTCCGGCTCTACTCCAGATGCTGCTAAAATAGTAGATGATTTATATAAATCCATTATCACTGTAGGAACGCACTTAGCGCCTTCCATAAAAGTGGCGGAAGCGGCAAAAGTGATTGAAAACTCTCAACGCGATATCAATATTGCTTTTGTGAATGAGCTTTCTAAAATATTTAGGTTGCTTGAAATTGATACCCAAGCAGTTTTAGAAGCTGCGGGAACCAAATGGAATTTTTTAAAGTTCACTCCCGGTTTGGTTGGCGGGCATTGTATTGGGGTTGACCCTTATTATTTAGCACAAAAAGCAGTCGAGGAGGGGTACAATCCAGAAATCATACTTGCAGGCAGACGAATGAATGACAGTATGGGTGGTTATGTGGCTACGGAAACGGTGAAGATGATGATTCAAAAAGACGTTAAAGTAAAAGGAGGCAACGTTTTAATCTTAGGGATTACTTTTAAAGAGAACTGCCCAGATATTCGAAATACCAAAGTCATCGACGTGATTGACGAACTCAAAAAATATAACCTTAATATAGATGTGTACGACCCTTGGGCAAATGCCGAAGAAGTAGCACACGAATTTAATATTTCGCTAGTGCGTGAAAAATCGCAATTAAAAACCGATTATGATGCGGTTATTCTGACGGTTTCCCACCACCAGTTTGCCAACTTTCAAATAGAAAACTATTGCAAAGAAAACGCTGTTGTTTTTGATGTTAAATCCTTTTTACCTATCGATAAAATTGACGGCAGATTATGATGTATGCTCACAAATACCAAGAACAAGACCTTTCACCATTCGCTTTTTTAGTTACTGGCGGAGCTGGTTTTATTGGGTCTAATATTGTAGAATACCTGCTTAAAAATAACGCTAAAAAAGTTCGTGTGCTAGACAACCTCTCTACCGGTTTTCTGGCAAATATGGAAGCCTTTCAATTTCATCCGGCTTTTGAATTTTTAGAAGGCGATATCCGCGATTTAGATACCTGCAAAAAAGCAATGGAAGACATAGATTTTGTTTCGCATCAAGCGGCTTTAGGATCTGTACCACGATCTATTGAAAATCCAATTATTTCTAACGACGTCAATGTTAGCGGGTTTTTAAATATATTAGTAGCACAAAAAGAAAGTCCAACGGTGAAACGATTGGTGTATGCCGCTTCTAGCTCTACCTATGGCGATAGTCCCTCATTGCCAAAAGTAGAAGACCATATTGGAAAACCATTGTCGCCCTATGCGGTTACTAAATTAGTAAACGAGCTGTATGCCGATGTGTTTTACAAAACCTACAAAACCGCCACTATCGGATTAAGATATTTTAATGTGTTTGGCCCAAGACAAAGCCCTACGGGTGCTTATGCGGCTGTAATTCCTCTGTTTATGCAATCTTTAAAACAGGGTAAAGCACCCACCATTCATGGGGATGGCGGGCAAACTCGTGATTTTACCTTTATAGAAAATGCTGTTCAAGCAAACATAAAAGCCCTTTTCGCTTCAGAAAAAGCCGTAAATCAAGTGTATAATATTGCTTTTGGTGAACGCATAAGCTTAAATACTTTGTGGAACGATTTGCAAGAAATATCTAAAATACAACTAAATGCAATTTATGGACCAAGTAGAGCCGGCGATGTGCGCGACTCTCTAGCAGATATTAGCAAAGCCAAAGCGCAATTGGATTACCTACCTCACTTTAGTGTAAGGGATGGTTTAGAAAAAACATGGACTCGTTTTAAATACCTATAAACGGATAGATTTTTATACGATGTGCCAATTAAAATGTTTTTTATAAGGCGATTTATTAATTCCTTGAATTTTCCTTTTTTTGCAGATCATTTATTTTACGAAAATCCAAAAGAACACCCTAAATTTTGATGGTGTTACGGATTGTGTAACTACTACGTTATCAATTGTTTTTGTGGATATTCAAAATAATGATATTACTTTGAAAGACCATATATGCTTGGTTGAAGTCGCTTTTTCAGAGTGTTTTTTGCACAGAAAGTTGTAAATAACTTCTTTGCCATAAGCCCAACCCATGTCACCAGACAATTAAATCTTTACATTTATGTTGGTACCGCAGGAATAACCCATAGTGCACAAACAATTACCTCGTTCAATGCCAATCGCTATGCGTAAAACTCTATTTACCTTCAATTAGACGAAAATGTACAAGTAAATATCCCACGTAGTGATGTGGATAATGGTAGCAGTAATAGCTCCTTGGATGTTTTTCTTTTTATCGATAAAACAGAATTTAGCTTTGCCTACCTAGGCGATAATACCATCATTCTTACCATTGCCAATGTCAACGAAAATATCGTTACCACTACAGCTATGGTAACGGTAGTATGCTATAACGCCCGAAGCGTTTTGCGCAGCAACATATAACATCCATCCAACCATCACTCCATCAAATTAACTAACACTTTAAATAGAAAATGTACATACTATACTGTAAAATACTACGTTTTAAGTATCTTTGACACCCCAATTAAATAAAAACCTACTTATGAAAATGTATTTGCTTACCCTGCTGTTGCTTACAGCAAGTATTTCTTTTGCCCAAAATGATAAATTCAACTCTTTTTCTTTTGAAATTGGCTATGGTCTGCACGCACCGTTATCTCCGGGCGATAAAACCAGTAGATCTAATTTTGTAGGTCTTGGAAATTTTGAAGTTGGCGCTAGATACCAAATCACTCAAAAACTTGGTTTGAAAGTCGCATACAACAACAATCATTTTGAAGATAAAAACAATGCCGATTCTGGCGTTGATTATAATAGGGTAAGTGTTGAGGCTGTGTATAACCTAGGAAGACATGTTTTGCCGTATTATATTTATGAAAACGTAGGTGTTCTTGCCCATGCGGGTTTTGGATATGCTAGAGCGAAACCTTTAGCCTTACGAAGTGCAGAACAAACAGGGAATTTTATTTTTGGCTTTCGACCTCAAGTAAAATTGTCGGAGCGTTTTGCTTTGTATGCTGATGGCAGCTATATTGTAAATTTTAAGCAGCATTATTCCTTTTCTGGAATCTTACTTTCACCTGATTTTCAAGATAAAACAGGTTCATTTGCTACTCTTAGTTTTGGCGTGATGCTGTATTTAGGTGATGGTAGAAGGCACGCCGACTGGTATTAAGCAAGCCTTTTTACTTCTGTCAGGTCGAGTGGTGATGTCTTTAGGCGGGAGCCTAAAGGCATCATCGTATCGAGACCGCTTGGTTATGATAAAATTTTTTGAGATTACTCACAATG
>PHDJ01000008.1 GCA_002842575.1 Bacteroidetes bacterium HGW-Bacteroidetes-2 | reverse complement strand
AAGTTTTTTTCGAAAAAGACCAACTGTTAGGTTACACATTCTATGATAATTATAGGTTAAGCTTTTTAATTTTTTGTAAATTCGCACCCTTATAAAAATCTAGCACCCTCAGAAGCCAACAAGCCGGAGATTTATCCTGTAAATAGCAATGGCAATTTGTACTCCCCCGGCTGGTACACTCTTAATCTGGCAACACAATATCAGTTGAAAAACGCCTTGCAACTTTCAGCTTCCCTTGAAAATATTACAGACCAGCGTTACAGAACGTATTCCTCCGGAATTTCAGCTCCGGGAAAAAACCTAATTATTGCATTGAAGTATAGCTTTTAAGCGTCTAAGTTGTATGCCCTATTAAGCAGGATTACTTTTTTACAAATTTCTGGAATTGTTTTGTGCCTATATCATTTTCCATAACAAGAAAGTATATCCCTGTACTAAGTTCTTTTACATCTATTTTATCTTGTGATGCCTTTAAGCTTTCCTTATAAAGCAATTTACCGTTTGGGGTGTAAATTTTCACTGTACAGGGGTTACAATCTGTTGTTTGAATGAAAAGGATATCGTTGACAGGATTGGGATAAAGCACTACGGAATTTTGGATAAATGTATTTGTAGATAAAGGTTCTACACAATCTGCTAAAAATACCCATGAATTTGTTTCCGAGTCATATAACTCAATGATTTCTATACTACCACATACATCTGAAAAATCTGCATGTCCCCTTTGATAAATAGCGATATTTCCATTTACAAGGTTTTGCAAAAAACTGTAATAATGCTGCTCGATAGTTGTTAAAGAGTTGTCATCACAATCTCCGGGTATGAAAATTATATTTTCACAAGGAATATAAAAATTTCCCGAGCCAAATGCGCCACCACCATCATCATTTATAAAAGCTGCTTTTGAAATAATCTCGCCACAAATTTGGCTGTTAAAACTACCGTCTATTGAAAATGTTACAGCAGTTTGAGATGCTGTCTCATAAGAAATCTGATGTGATGTTCCGTCAATAATGATACCTGTTAAATACCATGTAGTATATTCACTAAAAATGTAGTAATCTACCTGTGGGTCATGTGGAGAGTTGTAAAGTTCAACTGTGTCACCTACCAGGTTTGTGATTGTCAAACTAAGGTAATTTCCCATATTTGCTATAAGTTCTTGAATATCATATTCAAAAACAGAAGCAGTATTGTCCTGAAAAAAGTCAATATACAAGTCTCTAAAGTTATTTAAATCATTATTGGTACAATTTTCAATAACGGTATCTACATTATTAACTTCAAAAGTAGATTGATTGTTGTCAAAAGTAATTTCCAACTCTAATTGTCCGGAACAACACATCTCATTGAGCATTTCATTATTTCCAAAAAAGGCCTGAACAGTCATTTCCGGAAAACGAGGTGCTTCGATAATTTGGCTATTTATGCTCATACTATGTACATACCAAGTATTGTTAATTAGTCCTATCTCTTGTGCGTTTCCGAAGATTGAAATGAACAGTATAAAAAAAAGGGATAATTTTTTATTTAAAATAATAATTGTATTTTTCATTGGTAAGTTTATAAGTTAGTTTATAATAAGTTGTTTTGCGTGAACAGGTTGTCCATCTGTAATAAGTACTACAGCATAAATACCAATAGGATAATTCGCTAAGTTGATGTTTATTTCATTTTCATTAATATCTAATGTAAAATTAGTTGAAAAAGTATCACAAAGCTTTACTAGTTGTAAATTTGCAGTTGTAGCGATATTAACCTGATAATTCACAAGTACATTTAGACTTGCCGGATTAGGTGACAAACTTATAATTTGGTCATCATTTTGTTTTGATTCTACAAGATAATAATAATAATCTTTATGTGCATCGTTTTCGGCTATGACTTCTAAGGTATATTCACCTGCAAAACTCCCTGTAAATGTGAAATCTATTCCAGTATGAACTAAGGTGCCGTCTGGCGCATACCAATTGTATTTGGCTGCTTCATCAATGCTGTTAGCAGAAAAATTTATTTCTCCAATATCTTCTGTCACAATTGCGGAAGCCTCAAAATGTGGGCGCGTTATGTCTCTTGTAATATGATAAGTTTCCCCACCTATTATTTCACCTGTAACAGCATCGTGCTGGATAGCAAAATATTCAAAAAATGATTTGTTGGTGACTTCTTTCGTCAAGAAGTTAAAGCTAACATACATCACATCCCATTCTCCTGATCCAAAGACTAAATTGTTTAGCCACGCATTATTATCGGTAATTATTAATTGTTGTACACCTTTTGGATAGATTTCAATGTTTTGAGATTGCCTGCCTCCATCAAGCCACTTGTTCCAAGTATCTTCATTTAATGTCAAAACTATTTCCGCTTCATTGTATATTTGGCTTGAAATCTCTTCTAGTGTTTTAAATTCAAAATTGAAAGTTGCACTAGTGAGTCCAACAATATTTCCTATGAAAATAGCACCACCGGGAGCTAAGCTGCCGGGCTTGGGGTTACTTACTACTGTTACGTTTTTTGATGCATTATTGTTGTTTCGCTTAACCATATTTCCAGAAATCTCGGGGAAAGCCATAGGGTCATTGGGTGTAACAATGCGTGAGAGCAAACAAAAATGCCAAGGATCATTGTTTGGGCTATAGTCAACATAGTCATCAGGATCTGGTGGATACCATTCAAATTCCAATATTGCTTCACCACCGGACTGAATTATTGGTATAGTTTGTTCATAAATCAAATCACCCATCAACACGGGATCATTAATTTCTCCATTCCATAAGGCTGGCCATCCACCACCGATACCAGCTTTTGCCCAATGTAAAAATAATTCTTCTGTCCCTGTAGAAGCTATACAACTTTTGTTGATTACCCTCACATAAACATAGTTGGGACTAGATGGATCATATTCAGGATTTTGGTGTGTTTGGTTTAATAAACCATCATTTTGATTCCTTACCCAAATATCAGAGCTTTGCCAAAAAATATCGGTGTGTATGTTGGGTTCTTGGCCAATATCACCTTCATGGTCTCTTGTATAGAGGTCTAGGGGGTGTTGGACAAATCGATCCAGAAAGTAATCACTGTTATCGTTTTCGATATATTCGTGCATAAATATTCCTTGACCTGTAGTGAACTGATTTCGACAACTTACATCCATATAAGACATATGGTTATGTAAGTCACTTGAAGAAATTTGATATATTGTTTTCTCACAGTCTTTAAAAAACGGCGAATTGGGATCCTGAATTCTGCTATCAGGAATATATGAACAAGTATTCGAGTTAACATAGGCAAATGGTGTTGCACCATACCATTTAATTTGATTTATTTCATTTGAGGTAAATCCGTAATCCAATAAGATACTTTCAATTAAAGCTTCTTGAGGATGACCTGCAAAGCCATTGTTACCTTGACCAGCATCATTATTTATTATATTAGCTGCTTCTGCAACAGTAAACCCTTGATCTCTTAATGCTTTTCTGCCATGATCCCGTTGTTCATTTCTAAAATCAGGAACAGCATTGGTGTCTAGAATATTATCCCCTCTAGTCGTTGCGTTATAATTAGTATCATTAGGATTTCTTGTTACATGTTCACAATTTTCTATAATCCATCCTAAATGAGTATGAGATAATCCCAATTGATGTCCCATTTCATGAATCAAAACTTGACTTTGGGGATCATTTTTGAATTGCCATTTTGAAACACCTATAGCATTTTTAGTGGAACTTACACCTGCTGCTGCAGAAGACCTATACAAGTATACATTTATGGCGTCATCTTTATATTTTCCAATACTTTTCATATGATTAACTAGTGGATTAAAATTTGTAGACGGCCATTGTTCATAGGTGCTGTTTTCGTATGTTTCATAACCATATAAATTAAAACAAATGTTGTAATTTCCATAGGTTTCATTCATTTCATGATGCGCTCTTAAATAATCTTCATGTGATAATTGCGGTGTGCTTGTACCATCATCCAAAACAATATTCCAATAAAATACATTTAAATATTTAAAATCAAAATTGTTAAGGTAATTTGGATCAACAGACCTGCTAAAAACACCTGTTAAATCATAATCTTCTGAATCAGGAGTTCCACAAAATTCATCATTTGGTTCAGGGCTATTTACATTTTGAGCTACAATAAAAAGCCCATTAAATAAAAAAATGATAAGAATAAAGAATTGAGATAATTTTAAAAATAGAAGGTAAGTGTGGGGGGGGGAGTAAGGTGTTGTAAACTAGATGTTTGTAAATTTTTCATGATGGTTGTAATTTGATTGGTTAGATAACGAATATTGCTAATATATTAATTTTTCCTTAAAGTTTAAGTTTTTTTCGATAAAGACCAACTGTTAGGTTACACATTCTATGATAATTATAGGTTAAGCTTTTTAATTTTTTGTAAATTCGCACCCTTATAAAAATGTAGCACCCGATGAGCACAAAATTTCCTGAATATAAAGAATTAGATTTGGCCAAAATAGGCCATGAGGTATTAGATTTTTGGAAACAGGAACATATTTTTGAGAAAAGCATTTCCATAAGAGATGGCCAAGAACCCTTCATTTTTTTTGAAGGGCCTCCTTCTGCTAATGGACTACCAGGTATTCATCACGTAATGTCTCGTTCCATAAAAGACATTTTTTGCCGATACAAAACCCAAAAAGGATTTCAAGTAGAAAGAAAAGCAGGTTGGGACACTCATGGCTTGCCCATTGAGCTCGGTGTAGAAAAAGAATTAGGAATTACCAAAGAAGACATTGGAAAAAAAATAAGTGTAGAAGCATATAATGCCGCTTGTAAAAAAGCCGTAATGCGTTATACCGATGTATGGAATGACCTTACCGAAAAAATGGGCTACTGGGTGGATATGAAAGATCCATACATTACCTACAAACCCAAATACATGGAAACGGTTTGGTGGTTACTTAAAGAAATTTACAATAAAAATTTATTATATAAAGGCTATACTATTCAACCGTATTCGCCAAAAGCAGGAACAGGATTGAGCTCTCACGAGCTAAATCAACCCGGCACCTATCAAGATGTTACAGACACCACTGTTGTGGCGCAATTTAAAGTCCTCCCCGCTCCGTCGCTGAAGCTTTTGAGCGTAAGCGACCCAGCCCCATTCGAAGGAGGGGGAGTTCAAAACTCGATAACAAAAGCATTTAAAATAAGTCCCCCTCCTTTGGAGGGGTTAGGGGAGGATTTTTATTTCCTCGCCTGGACAACAACCCCTTGGACTCTTCCAAGCAATACAGCCTTAACTGTTGGCCCAAAAATAGACTATGCATTGGTAAAAACATTTAACCAATATACTTTTAAACCAACTAATGTTGTTTTAGCAAAGAATTTGGTAGGGAAACAATTTGCCGGCAAATTTATAGAAGCCGAGTCTTTAGAAAGTTTACAAACGTACACTTCGGAAGATAAAAAAATTCCTTATCTCATCGTCGCCGAATGCAAAGGAAAAGATTTAGAAGGCATCCGTTATGAGCAATTGATGTCTTATGCCATGCCAAATGACACACCGGAAAATGCTTTTCGTGTTATTTTAGGCGATTTTGTAACTACTGAAGACGGTACAGGAATCGTACATACCGCACCAACTTTTGGTGCAGACGATGCTATGGTAGCAAAACAAGCTGTGCCTGAAGTACCTCCATTGCTAGTGAAAGATGAAAATGGCAACTTGGTTCCACTGGTAGATTTACAAGGCAAATTCCGTCCCGAAATGGGCGAATATGCAGGTAAGTATGTAAAAAATGAATATTATGAAGATGGCGAAGCTCCAGAACGTTCCGTTGATGTGGAGATTGCCATTCAGCTTAAAGAAGAAAACAAGGCGTTTAAAGTAGAAAAATACACGCATAGCTATCCCAACTGCTGGCGTACAGACAAGCCTATTTTATACTATCCATTAGATTCATGGTTCATCAAAGTAACCGATTTTAAAGACCGAATGCATGAATTAAACCTTGGCATCAACTGGAAACCGAAATCTACCGGCGAAGGTCGTTTTGGAAATTGGCTTGCCAATGCAAACGACTGGAATCTTTCTCGCTCTCGCTTTTGGGGAATTCCCTTACCCATTTGGCGCACCGAAGATGGTAAAGAAGAAATCATTATAGGCTCGGTAAAAGAGCTGAAAGCTGAAATGCAAAAAGCCGTTACAGCCGGTATGATGAAGGAGGATATTTTTGCCGACTTTGAAGTGGATACTATGACCGATGAAAATTATGACACTATCGACCTCCATAAAAACATTGTAGATCCAATTATTTTAGTTTCAAAAAGTGGAAAACCCATGAAACGAGAATCTGATTTGATTGATGTTTGGTTTGATAGCGGAAGCATGCCCTATAGCCAGTTTCACTACCCTTTTGAAAACAAAGAAAAAGTAGAAAAAATTTGGAGAAAAGCCGATTTTATTGCCGAAGGTGTAGATCAAACTAGAGGGTGGTTTTATACCCTACACGCTATTGCAACTATGATTTTTGATGATGTAGCTTATAAAAATGTAGTTTCAAACGGCTTGGTTTTAGATAAAAATGGACAAAAAATGTCCAAACGGCTTGGTAATGCCGCTGATCCTTTTACGACTATCTCCTCCTATGGACCAGATGCAACGCGATGGTATATGATAAGCAATGCCAATCCGTGGGACAATTTAAAATTTGATTTAGAGGGCATCGCAGAAGTTCGCAGAAAGTTCTTTGGCACGCTTTACAATACCTATAGCTTTTTTAGTTTGTATGCTAATTTAGATAATTTTAATTATTCCGAAGAAAACATACCTTTAGAAGAACGGCCTGAAATTGATCGTTGGATACTTTCTGAATTGCACACCTTAATTCAAAAAGTAGATGCTTTTTATGGAGATTATGAACCCACAAAAGCTACTAGAGCAATTTCTGATTTTGTTCAGGAAAACCTAAGCAATTGGTATGTGCGTTTATGCAGACGACGTTTCTGGAAAGGAGAATATGAACAAGATAAAATTTCGGCATACCAAACGTTGTACACCTGTTTGTTAGAAGTTGCAAAACTCAGCGCTCCTGTTGCCCCATTTTTTATGGACAGGCTTTATAAAGATTTAACCAAAAGCATTGTTACAAAAGGTGAAGCTTCGGTACATTTATCAAATTTTCCTGTAAGTGATGAGAGTTTTATAGATCTTTTTTTAGAAAGAAAAATGCAAAAAGCGCAAACTATTTCTTCCTTAGTATTATCGTTAAGGCAAAGAGAAAAAATAAAAGTACGCCAACCTTTACAAAAAATTATGATTCCGGTGATGAATGCACAACAGCGTGAAGAAATTAACGCCGTATCCGATTTAATAAAATCGGAAGTAAATGTAAAAGAAATCGACCTAATTGATGAAGGTTCTGGCATCTTAGTTAAACAAATAAAACCCAACTTTAAAGTGCTTGGACCTCGCTTTGGCAAAGACATGAAACAAGTTTCAGAGGCGGTAAATACTTTCGGACAAAAGGAAATAAATAAAATAGAACAAGACGGAAAAATTTCTTTAGAAATTAACGGAAAATGTATTACTTTGCATTCCCAAGAAGTAGAAATAAGTTCTCAAAATATTGAAGGTTGGTTAGTAGCAAATAGTGGCACTTTGACTGTAGCATTAGACGTTAACATTACAGAAGCATTAAAAAGTGAGGGCATAGCAAGAGAGTTAGTAAATAGAATTCAAAATTTGCGAAAAGATTCTGGATTTGAAGTAACCGATAAAATAGAGGTGACATTTCAAAACCACCCTACTATAGAGTTGGCTGTAGCAAAAAATAAAAAATATATTCAAGAAGAAACACAAACTATAACCATTCAATTTCAAGAGCATATAGTAAATGGTTTGGAAATAAAATTTGACGATGTCGAAACCAAATTGGTAATTAAAAAATTATAAATTATGAACGAAGAAGGTAAAACAAGATACAGCGATAAAGAGCTTGAAGAATTTAAAATATTAATTCAAGATAAAATTATAAAAGCAAAGGAACAATTAGAATTAATTAAAAGTGCGTATATGAATGATGGTGACAATGGTACAGATGATACTTCACCTACATTTAAGGCCTTTGAAGAAGGAAGTTCTGTAATGTCCAAAGAGTCCAATTCACAATTAGCTATACGTCAAGAAAAGTTTATTCGCGACCTAAAAAATGCATTGGTACGTGTAGAAAACAAAACCTATGGTATTTGCAGAGTTACCCAAAAGTTAATTAGTAAAGAACGATTAAAGTTAGTGCCCCATGCAACGTTGAGTATTGAGGCAAAAAATATGCAAGATAAATAGGTGTTTTATATAAACTTATTTTAACATTAAAACCTGCTTAGTTTAATAAAAACAAAGCAGGTTTTTGTTAAAATAAAGTTGACACAAGACTAACAGCTTGCTAAAAAAAGTTGGGTTAACTAAAATATCCCTATTTTTGTGCCGCTAAAACCTCAAAATGACTTTAAAAAAAGCAATATTTCTCATTATAATATTATTATTAATCGATCAGATTTCTAAGATTTATATAAAAACCCATTTTATTATTGGCGAAGAAATTCATGTTTTTGAATGGTTTCGAATATTATTTATCGAAAACGAAGGAATGGCTTGGGGAGCAAAAATTCCCGGCGAAAACGGCAAATTGTTTCTTACCCTATTTCGATTAATAGCAATTGTTGGAATAGGTTACTGGCTATGGGATTCAGTAAAAAAACAAACCTCGAAGATATTAACCGTTGCCGTAGCACTTATTTTTGCAGGAGCCATGGGAAACATAATTGATTCTGTTTTCTATGGCGTTATTTTTGAAGATAGCCACAACACCATATCCACAATATTTCCTAAAGGTGGTGGTTATGGCACTTTTTTTCATGGAAAAGTAGTGGATATGCTTCATTTTCCTTTATGGAAAGGCTATTTACCAGAATGGCTCCCTATTTGGGGGGGTGATTATTTCACCTTTTTTGACCCTGTATTTAATATAGCCGATATGGCAATTAGCACAGGAGTTGGATTGCTGATTGTGTTCAACAAACGCGCTTTTCCTAAGGAAGAAATTAAAACAGAAAAAAAAGAAGAAGAAAATTTATAAAACCTAGCATTAAAACCTATATATTTTTTCTGGAGTAATACAAAAATCCATTCGAATATCGAAGGGGTCGTGAGGCATTAAATTTTCTTCGGCTTCAAATAATGAAACCCCAATTTTTACCACCTCTTTTTTACATTCTAACAAAAATCTATCATAAAACCCTTTACCATAACCAAGTCTATTTCCCACTACATCAAAGGCAAGAAGAGGAATAAAAACTACTTGTATTTTTTCAGTAGGTACTACTATTCCATCTACAGGTTCGGGAATGTTACAAGAATTTTTTTTAATGATGGTGTTATCGGTAAGTAAATAATGCTTCATTGTTAGATCCTTAAAATTACTTTTTGAGAGAACACAATTCTTGTCTTTACCATTTAATATGTGAAGTAAATACTCGGTATTTACTTCATTTTTTTCTTTTATAGAAAGAAAAATATGGTAAAAAGAAAAATTCCAAATAGGAAGCAGTAGCGCTTGATTAGCAATAGACAAACTAGAATCTTCTATTGTCTTAGAGGTTAATTCTGACCTCCATTTTTTATACTTAATTCGAATCTCAGATTTTGTCATATTAAATATCTGCTAAAAGCGTAGAAATATGAAAAATTGCGTCACCTTGATGCACAATGGGTGATTGATTTACATTGATTATATGTCCTTCATTGGGTGCTTTCACTTGAAATCTCATGGTGCCATAAGGATCTGTAATAGTGGCAAGTACTTCTCCTTTTTTAACCTGTTTGTTACAAGAAATTTTTACGTGTAATAACCCACTTTTGTTTGCTCTTATCCAGGTGCTTTTTTCAATAATAATAGTTTCATCGGTTTTTATGGGGGCAGTAAATTTGGGTGATAACATTTCTAAATGATTCAAAAATCGAAGCACCCCTTCAACGGCATATTCAATAATATCACGGTCACTACTCATTGCTTTTCCTCCTTCAAAGAGCAAAGACGGTATTCCCATTTTTACACAGGTTTGTCTATAGGATTTATCTAATATTTTAGAATGCACTGTGAAAGGGGCGTTAAATATTTTAGCATATTTAAGAGCTACATAATCGTTTGGGGTTACCCTAATTTGCGCTGCATTAAATCTACTTGCACCACCGGTATGAAAATCTAAACAATAGTCTGCATGAGGAAGTATTTCTTTGGTAAAATGATATGCCACTCTGCTTGCAAGCGAACCCGTTTTTGTTCCTGGAAAAACACGATTTAGGTCATGTCCATCAGGAAACTGACGATTCATAGATAAAAATCCAAACACATTAAGAATGGGGATACAAATAATGGTTCCTTTTGCAGGTTTGTTTATTTTTTTTGAAATAAGTTGGCGTACAATTTCTACCCCATTAATTTCGTCGCCATGGATTCCTGCGGTTATAAGTATTGTTGGGCCAGGATGTATGGATCTTTCAATAATAATAGGCACTTCCACTTTAGTGGTGGTGTACAATTTTGCCGTATTAAACTGTATTGTTTTACTTTCTCCTAATTCTATTTTTTGTCCTAAAATCTTCAAATACTTCTATTTTTATATGCTTCTTTCTATAAAACGAATAATGCTTTTTGCAATGTCTTTTCCGGTGGCGGCTTCAATTCCTTCCAATCCGGGCGAAGAATTTACCTCTAAAATAAGAGGTCCTCGAGAAGATTGGAGCATATCTACTCCAGCCACCCCAAGCCCCATAACTCTTGCTGCTTTTATTGCGGCATTTTCTTCTTCGTCAGTCAATTCAATTACTGTTGCTGTGCCTCCTCGATGTAAATTTGAACGAAATTCTCCCTCTTTACCTTGCCGTTTCATGGCTCCTACTACTTGACCATCTACTATAAATGCGCGAATATCAGCACCGCCAGCTTCTTTTATAAATTCTTGAACAATCACACGTGCTTGTAATCCGTTAAATGCTTCTAAAACAGACTCGGCAGCATTTTTAGTTTCTGCTAAAACCACACCAAGGCCCTGAGTACCCTCTAGTAATTTTATGATAAGAGGTGCGCCTCCAACGTGTTTTATTACATCTTCTGTATTACGTGAATAGTTTGTAAAAACCGTTTTTGGTAGTCCTAAACCTGCTCTTGAAAGCACTTGAAGGCTTCTTAATTTGTCTCTGGAGCGCACTAAAGCTTGTGATTCAGTGGTAGTAAAGACACGCATCATTTCAAATTGTCGTACTACCGCTGTACCATAAAAAGTAACGGAAGCCCCAATTCTAGGAATAATAGCATCGGTATCTTCTACTACGTGGCCTTTATAGTAAATGCAAGGCTTCTTTTTTTCAATTACAATATCGCACTTTGCATGGTCTATCACCTCCACGTCATGACCTCTTTTTTTTGCTGCTTCTACTAGTCTTTTTGTAGAGTATAGGTTTGCGTTGCCAGATAGAACTTTTATATTCATTTTATTTGTTGTCGTTTAAAAGATAAATTAGCTAAGTTAGAATCTACTATGTATTTTTTATTTAAAAATTTTCGTCCAAGTAAAACTGGAAATTTCATCTCCTCTCTGTCGGAAAGTGTTAGTAAAATTTCATGTGTTTCATTGAAAAGGACAATTTCTGTTTTAATTTTGTATCGAGTTTGCACAATGCCATTGCTGCTTTTTACTTTAGTGGTTTCAAAATCGGTGAAAATTATTTCTTTTCCGTGATAGTTTGGATGTTCTTCATCTAAAAAATCACATTTTAAAACACCGTTTTCTTCTTTCACATTTTTACAATGAATAGAGGATGTATAAGCACCGGTATCAATTTTTACGGCAATTCCATGCAAATCTAACGAGGGGAAATCCACTTTGTCAATTCTGCCAATAGTTTGTTTCAATAAGAATGTTTTAGGGGTGCAAGATACTAAAATTCACTGTTTAAACATACTACTACCCTATTCAAAAAAATCTTTATAAAACGACAAAGGTGCTACAAAAAAAATGTAACTCCTTTTTATAAGGTTTGGTTTCGTTTGTATTTTTAATTAAATAGTAAAATTTACTCCTAAACCAAAGACTTCTCTAATTTGAAATCCTTTTGTGGCATTATCATCATAAATGGCTTGAAAAACCAAATTTGCCGAAAGCAATTTGTTTATGGTCATCACTAGATTCATTGTGTAATCTAAATCTACATTTTGAGGGTCTTCTAGGTAGTTTGAGTAAAGGTTTAAAACGTTTTCCATCGTTACGTTTTCCATTAATTCTTGTTTAAAATATGCTGAAACCGAAGCTCCAAATTCAAAACGAGTAGTTTTATTTGCTTCTACGCCAAAGTAGGGGTTTTCATTAAACGCCTCAATGGCTAAAGGATTAGTGCCTACATCTGTAAATTTACTATGAACAAAAATCAATCTAGATGTTGCTGGCGCAATGTTTATCTTAAAATTATCATTCTTTTTCCATAACAAACCTGGGCCAAATTGCAAATAACCTGGCGACATAAAACGGGTTGTTTCTACTCTAGTTATAGGGTTTGTGGTTTCATTAAATTCATAACCTTTTGCAAATTGAGATCTAAAGTTTACAAAAAAGGAATACGACCATAAGCTTTCATCTATTTTATAGCCTACAATGGTATTGACCTCTACACGGTCATTTGTTTTTCTTGCAAATTCATCTCCGTTTATTTTTGTAAGACCGTAATCTCCCATAAATCGATTGTCCCAAGACACTTTTCCTTTGCGGTAGTTCAAGTCATAGGTTAAAGACACATTTCCTGCAATATTTGAGGTACCGCCTCCTGTCCACTCTGCATTAAAAGCAGATTGATTAAAAAGCAGTGAAAAATTTCCAGATCGATTCCAGCCTTCCTTTGGCCCCTCTTTTTTATCAGCTTCCTGTGAAAAACCAAGAGAAGTTATTATGCAAACGGAAAAACTAAATACCATTTTTTTCATTTCTAATTTTTTTTAAAAATAATTGGGCACAAAAATAGTACAAGTGTTTTATATATTAAAATCTAGGAACTTGATTGTTTTATTTTTTTTAGGAATTTATTACTTCTGCCATAGTACACATTACTTCTTTTTGTATAGAGGCACAGAAGAACAAGCTTCTCCATACATGATGCTTTTGGCAATAGGTTGCAATTTCTGGGAAAGTAAGAGGTATGCATTTGGGGGAACTGGTTTTTTACTACATCCTTTAATGATTAGCATGCCGTTTTTAAGGTCAGAAAAATCGGTGCTATGGATGGTTTCTGCATATAGTATCGTTTCTAAATCCTCTAGAGATCCTACAGCTATTTTTTTTGCAAAAGGAGCAAGCTCAATGGTAATAAGGATATAAGCCCACCCAGGAATTATTGCCTCTGTGCTGCATGTAAGTGCAACATATTTATTTTTAAACTGGCTCCAATCATGACTTTTAACATGCTCTCTGAACTCTTTCTCTTTTAAAACCTGATTATTAAACAGCCAATCTTTAATGTCAAAAATCACTCGTTGTCCTTCTAGATAATAATCTTCTAGATTGATGGTAATCAGTTTGCTGTTTGCTACTTTATTTGTGATTTCCACGATATTTTGGGTTTATAAATTGTGTTTACCGATTGTTTTTTTGAAAACTAATAGATAAGAATTAATGCTAGCGGGCACATACAAAACATTTTTAAAGCATTCCTAGTTCTAATTTTGCTTCTTCGCTCATTAAATCTTGTGACCAAGAAGGGTCAAAAGTGAGTTCTACCTCCGCGTCTTTTACCATTTTTAAGGAAGCCACTTTGTCTTTTACTTCTTTTGGTAAACTTTCGGCAACAGGACAATTGGGTGTTGTAAGGGTCATTATTATTTTTACTTCGTAATCTTCATTTACAAAAACATCATAAATAAGCCCAAGTTCATATATATCTACAGGAATTTCTGGATCATAAATGGTCTTAAGCACCTTTACAATTTTTTCTCCTAATGCTACGGTATCTATTTTTTCTTCTGCTTCCATGTTGCTTTAATTTTGTTGCGATTTATAGGCTAATGCATACATTTTTAATTGTTTAATCATGGAAACCAAACCATTTGCTCTTGTGGGTGATAAATGTTCTTTTAGCCCTATTTCATCAATAAATATTGTGTCTGCCTTAAGTATATCTTCAGGTGTTTGATTTGAAAATACACGCAATAAAATGGCTACAATTCCTTTTGTTATAATGGCATCACTATCTGCTGTAAATATTATTTTTCCATCTTTAAGTTCTGGATACACCCATACTTTAGATTGGCAGCCTTGTATAAGAAAATCTTCTGTTTTGTTTTTTTCTTCTATTAAAGGCATTGTTTTACCTATAGAAATCATATGCTCATAGCGTTGCATCCAATCGTCAAAAAAAGCAAACTCTTCTATTATTTCTTGTTGTATGTCTTTAATTTCCATTTACTTCTCTAACATTTGTAGCCGTCAATAAAAGGCTTCTATCATTTGTTGAAAATAATTTAAGTATTCCATTTTCAATACTGTAAGAACCTGAAGCTACTAAGGCATCTGTAATTTCTTTTTCCGCATCCATTTTGCCTTCACAATATTTTTTTGTTGACGCTATATCGCTAAATTTTATTACATATAGGTCAAGGGTGTAGGTGCCAAATAAGTTATTGCATTGGGTTGTTGCATTGAACGATTTGTTTAGGGCATCAAATCCTATGACAAGTCCTTTGGAAGAATAACTTTTTCCAATTACTTCATTAATGGTATAATTACCATTTAACTGCACGTTACTTGCAGTGTTTATTGCTTTTTGGGCTTCATCGCAAGAGGATGTTACTAATAATATAGAGCATGCTACTATTGAAAAAATTGTTTTCATAATGAGTTGTTTTAAGTTAGCATTTGTTTTGCTTTTTGAAGTGCGTTGATTAATGTATCTATTTCCTGAAAAGTATTATAAAAGGCAAATGAAGCTCTTACAGTTCCTGGAATTTTGTAAAAATCCATGATGGGTTGGGCGCAATGGTGCCCCGTGCGCACTGCAACACCAAGTTTATCCACTATAGTGCCAATATCATAAGGGTGAATTTCTCCTATGTTAAAAGAAATTACAGATGTTTTATTTTTTGCGGTGCCGTAAATTTTTAATCCTTCTATTTCTAATAATCTTTTAGTTGCATACTCTAAAATTTGGTTTTCATAAGCAGCAATTTTTTCAAAACCAATAGCGTTTAAGTAATCTATAGCTACTCCAAAAGCAATGCCGTCAGCTATATTTGGGGTTCCTGCTTCAAATTTATGAGGCAATCCGGCAAAGGAAGTTTTTTCGAAAGTTACTTCTTTTATCATTTCACCGCCGCCTTGGTAAGGAGGAAGTTTGGTTAACCACTCTTCTTTTCCGTAAAGCATTCCTACTCCTGTAGGGCCGCACATTTTGTGTGCAGAAGTCACATAAAAATCTACATTTAAAGCCTGTAAGTCTGGTTTTAGATGAGAACATGCTTGAGCGCCATCAATTAAAACAACCGCACCCACTTTGTGTGCCTTTTCTATAATTTCTTCAATGGGATTGATTGTGCCCAAGGCATTGGAAATGTGATTAACAAAAACCAATTTTGTTTTATTAGAAAGCAAACTAACAAATTCAAGCATTTCTAACTCGCCTTCTTGATTCATCGGGATTACTTTTAAAACTGCTCCTGTATGCTCGCAAAGCATTTGCCAAGGCACAATATTAGAGTGATGCTCCATCGCAGAAACCAGAAGCTCATCGCCAGGTTTTAAAAATTCGCTAAACCCAGAGGCAACTATGTTTATACCATGTGTAGTGCCCGAAGTAAAGATTACCTCATGGGCGTTTTTAATGTTGAAATGCTTTTGAATTTTTGCTCTTGATTGTTCATAAGCGTTAGTTGCTTCTTGCGAAAGACTGTGTACACCGCGATGAATATTGGCATTGTAATTTGAATAATAATCCACTAGTGCATCTATGACAACTTGTGGTTTTTGAGAAGTTGCGGCATTGTCTAGATATACTAATGGGTAGCCATTAACCATTCGTTTTAAAATGGGAAAGTCCTTGCGTATTTTCTCTACATCAAAAGAAATATGTTTTATGCCCGTTTCCATTTGTTGGTTTTGTTGATACAATAAATTATTACAGATTGAACCCTAGGTCAACGCCAATTTTGTTTGCAATAAGTTTGGTAATTCTTGCTTTTAATTCGGGTATTTTAACACTTTCTAACACATTGCTTGCAAAGGCAAACATCAGTAGGGCTTGTGCTTCTTTTTTGTGAATGCCACGAGTTTGCATATAAAACATTGCTTCTTCATCTAATTGACCAATGGTACAACCATGGGAACATTTAACATCGTCTGCAAAAATTTCTAATTGTGGTTTTGAATTAATGGTGGCATTATCTGTAATTAATATATTGTTGTTTTGTTGAAAAGCATCGGTTTTTTGCGCTTCTTTTTCTACAATAATTTTTCCGTTAAAAACACCCGTAGATTTTCCGGCAAAAATACCTTTATAGTTCTGATGGCTTTCACAGTTTGGTGCTATATGGTTTACTAGGGTATGGTGGTCAACCAATTGGTTTTCTTCAATAATGGTAACTCCTTTTAAAGTGGAGTTATTACGTTCTCCTTTTTGATAGAAATTTAAATTATTTCGTGTTAATTTTCCTCCAAAGGAAAAGGTATGCACACAAGCATTGCTTCCTTGTTCTTGTAATAGGAATGTGCTGTCAATTAATGAAGCCGAATGGTTATCATTTTGAATTTTATAATAGTCTATCGATGCATTTTTTTCGGTAAATATTTCTGTAACTACATTAGTAAAAACTGGATTAGAAGTTAAGCTTTGATGCCTTTCTATGATTTGTACATGAGCGTTTTCTTCTACTACAATTAGGTTTCTGGGTTGTAAAAAAAGAGCGGCTTCATTACCCGTTGCAAAATTAATAATTTCAATAGGTTTTTCAACCTCGCGATGCTTTGGGATAACAATGTATGCTCCTTCTTTAGCAAAAGCGGTATTTAGGGATGTTAAACTATCGTCTTTAGCTACTTTATTGAAATAATTTTCAATCACAGCCTTGTATTTGGGTTTACTAAGTGCCGCAGACAAAAGGCAGACATCTACTTTATCATGGGTAGTCTCAGAAAGAAAAGAACTGTAAATACCATCAATAAACACAATTTTATAGGTATCTATTTCGTGTAGAAAGTATTTTTTTACATCTTTAAATTCTATGGTGTTTTCTTTTTTTGGAAAAACACAATAGTCTTCTTTTAAAATGGCATTTAACGGGGTATATTTCCAAGCTTCTTCTTTTTTGGTGGGAAATCCTTTTTCTTCAAACGATTTTATAGCCGTATTTCGCAAATCGTGAATGTGTGAATCTGCATCGATATAATCTTCGACGGCAAAATAGGAGGTAATTAATTTATCTTTTAAACTCATAATCGTAAATCTGTTCAGTGTTTAATGTTCAAAATGCAACTCTTAATATATTTGAATTTTAAGGGTAAAATGGCATAGAATATAGAAACAAGTTAAACTATTTTAACTTCCTCTTTAATCCAATCATAGCCTCTTTCTTCCAGCTCATAGGCTAGCTCTTTAGTGCCCGATTTTACTATTTTTCCATCTAAAAGAACATGAACAAAATCGGGCACTATATAATCTAAAAGACGTTGGTAATGGGTGATTACAAGAATTGCATTTTTATCGTTTCTTAGTTTATTTACACCGTTAGCAACTATTCGTAAAGCATCAATATCTAATCCAGAATCGGTTTCATCAAGAATGGCTAGCTTTGGTTCGAGCATGGCCATTTGAAAAATTTCATTTCTTTTTTTCTCACCTCCCGAAAATCCTTCATTTAAAGAGCGGGAAAGAAATTTTCTGTCCATTTCTAAAAGTTCCGCTTTTTCACGAATCATTTTCAGCATTTCGCTGGCGGGCATATCCACCATTCCTTTGGCTTTTCTGCCTTCATTAATGGCTGTTTTAATAAAGTTAGTTACAGATACTCCGGGAATTTCAATTGGATATTGAAATGAAAGAAAAATACCTTTGTGTGCGCGTTCTTCTGGCGCAAGTGCTGCGATGTCTTCATGCTCAAAAGAAATACTTCCTTGTGTAACTTCAAACTCCTCTTTTCCGGCAATAACCGATGCTAAAGTGCTCTTTCCAGAACCATTAGGGCCCATTATGGCATGAATTTCACCGGCTTTTACTTCTAGATTAATTCCTTTAAGAATTTCTTCATTATCTATACCTGCGTGTAAATTTTTTATTTGTAACATATTATTTTATTGAATTTTTACATCGGCTTCTGATGGTTTATCGCTTACTGAAATAATTTCATTAATGGTAACAATTTCTTCCCAGCCTTCTTGATCTCCTTGTTTTGGGTTGATGGTTCCTTTTACGGTAACAGCTACCATGTCAAACTCATCTTTTTTTACAAGTTTTACTTTTTCTGCAAGCTCTTTAGCTTTGGCATCAAGTTTAACACCATAAATAAAATCATTTCCTTTTAGTACTGCTGCATCGTCAAAATAGATAAAATCTGCTTTAATTTCTACAGCCTCTGTTGATTCTTTTTCGTTGTTTTTACAAGAAGTTAAGATAAGGGCGCTTAAAAATAAAATAAGAAATTTGTTCATTTTTGTTTAGTTGATTAGATTATACATTTATCCTACAGAGCCTTCTAGGCTAATTTCTAATAATTTTTGGGCTTCTACGGCAAATTCCATTGGGAGTTTATTAAGCACTTCTTTACTAAAACCATTTACGATTAGTGCTATGGCTTTTTCCGTTGGAATTCCTCTTTGGTTGCAATAAAACAGTTGGTCTTCACCTATTTTTGAGGTGGTTGCTTCATGTTCTACTTTAGCAGTTTTATTGTTTACTTCTATATAAGGAAAGGTGTGTGCTCCACATTTATTTCCCATTAAGAGTGAATCACATTGTGAAAAGTTTCTTGCATTTTCAGCTCTCGGACTAATTTTTACAAGTCCACGATAGGAATTTTGGGAGTTTCCAGCAGAAATACCTTTGGCAATAATGGTACTTCTTGTGTTTTTTCCTAGGTGAATCATTTTAGTGCCGGTATCGGCTTGTTGAAAATTATTAGTTACCGCTATGGAATAAAATTCGCCAATGGAATTATCCCCTTTTAGCACACAACTTGGGTATTTCCAAGTTACTGCGCTTCCGGTTTCTACTTGAGTCCAGGATATTTTTGCGTTTTTTTCGCAAAGACCTCTTTTGGTAACAAAGTTATACACGCCGCCTTTTCCTTCTTTATTTCCAGGGTACCAATTTTGAACTGTGGAATATTTTATTTCGGCATCGTCTAAAGCAATTAATTCAACAACCGCTGCGTGTAATTGATTTTCATCTCTAGATGGGGCGGTACATCCTTCTAAATAACTTACATAACTGCCTGTGTCGGCAATTACTAAAGTTCTTTCAAATTGACCTGTGCCAGCTTGGTTGATTCTAAAATACGTAGAAAGCTCCATCGGGCACTTTACGCCTTTAGGGATATAACAAAAAGAACCGTCACTAAATACTGCTGAATTTAGAGCTGCATAAAAATTATCACGTTGTGGCACAACCGTTCCCAAATATTTTTTAACCAATTCAGGATGTTCTTTAATAGCTTCAGAAATGGGACAGAAAATAATGCCTTTTTCGCCTAATGTTTTTTTGAAAGTTGTGGCTACAGAAACTGAATCCATAACAATATCTACTGCTACGCCGGCAAGCACTTTTTGTTCATCAAGAGAAATTCCTAACCTTTTAAAGGTGTCTAATAATTCTGGGTCTACCTGATCGAGACTCTCATATTTTGGTTTATTTGAAGGTGCAGAATAATAAGAAATGGCTTGAAAGTCAGGTTTTTTATAATGTACATTTGCCCATTCTGGTTCTGTCATTTCTTTCCAGTAGCGAAAGGCTTCTAGACGCCAATCGGTCATCCATTGTGGTTCTTCTTTCTTTTTTGATATTGCAATTACAATTTCCTCACTTAAACCAATTGGGAAAGTATCCGATGCGATATCGGTATAAAACCCGTACTTATACTCTTTGGTTTCGAGTTCTTTTTGTAAATCGTTTTCTGTGAATTTTGTCATATTATTTAATCTAAAAATTCAAATAAATCCATTTTGAACCTTTTAATGTTTTTTATTTTTAAACTCTATATTGATAAATTAGTTAGCATATTTAGCCCCCTTTGGGGGTTTGGGGGCTTTTACAGCGAAAAACTTTCCCCGCAACCACAAGTCCTGCTTGCATTTGGGTTGTTAAATACAAATCCTTTTCCATTTAAGCCTCCACTATATTCTAATACAGTGCCTATTAGATACAGGAAACTTTTTTTATCAATAATTATTTTTACGGCGTTGTCCACAAAAACTTTATCTTCGTCTTGAGAGTTCTTGTCAAATTTAAGCTCATAAGACAACCCGGAACAACCGCCGCTTTTTACGCCAACTCGCACAAAATCTTGCTCTTGACTAAAGCCTTCTTCAGCCATAAGTTGTGCTATTTTTACTTTAGCAGTATCACTAACTTTTATCATCTTAAATAGATTTGTTCTAAATAGTGAGCAAATATACAATATTTATAATGTTTTTACCATCCGGTTGCATTATAAAATTGCATTTCACAATAGCTTTTTATGATAGTGTTAAGATTTTAAACCTAGTAAAATGTTTGACAGAAAAGAAGGCTATTTGATCTTGTTTGAAAAGTTAATTTGGATTCTGAAAATCAGGATTATTGATAAACCCGGAGTCTGAAAGGGAAAGAAGAAATGCTTTTAAATCGGCTTTATCCGATTCCGTTAACTGGACACCGCCTTGAGCAATGGTTTTCATTAATGGGTCGATAGTTTCAGAAAAAACCAGTCCTTCACTGTAGTGGTTGATGACTTCTTCAAGGGTTTCAAAACGTCCATCGTGCATATAGGGAGCTGTGAACGCTAAATTACGTAGGGAAGGTGCTTTAAATTTTCCGTTATCTCGTGGGTCTCCAGATACATTTCCTAAGCCTAAATCAGAAAAGGTTTCGTCTAAGCCATTGTTATGAAAGGTATTATCTGTCCAAAGTGGATTAAATGGGTTTCCGTGGCAGTGAAAGCAATCGCCTTTGCTTTCGTTCATAAAAACATCTATGCCATTAAGCTCTTGAGGGGTAAGTATGTTTTCTCCCATTAAATGCCTGTCAAATCTTGAATTTGCAGAAATTAAAGTTCGAAGAAATTGTGCAATGGCTTTACTTACTAAAACCGAATCGATGGTTGTTGTGCCAAAAGCTTCTCTAAATAATTCAGGATATGTGGTTTGATTTTGTAAACTGGCAACCGCATTAGGCCAGGTATTTTTCATTTCTATTGGATTTGTAACGGGTCCAAATATTTGTTCTTCAATAGTAATTGCTCTTCCATCCCAAAAGAATTTTTGATTATAATTCCATGCAAGATTATGAAGAGGCATGGAATTTCGTGTTCCTATAGAGCCATCTATCCCAACACTAAATCTTCTTTCATCAGAAAATGCATTTTGTGGATTATGGCAACTTGCGCAGGCCTGTGTTCCATCTGCAGAAAGGATGGGGTCAAAAAAAAGTTTTCTCCCTAATGCAACCCCTTCAACAGATTGTGGATTTGTGGGGGAAGTAACGGGTGGTAAAATTCTATCTTGAAATAATTGCGGAATTTCTAAAGCCAATGGAGTTGCCATGTAAACTTCTTCTGTGTTTTCGGATGTTGAACAAGAAGATGCTAACAGAAGTAAAAGAAGTATATAAATAGAAAACCGTATAACCATAATTAATTAATGGTTGCGCTAAAAACACTTCTTGCGTTTCTTTGCATTAATTTTTGTGCTGCAAAGTTAGGCATTAGGGTAATATTATAGAGGTCTAAATCCCATAAATCGGGGTTTTTAAACCACTCTGCAATATTCATCTTGATATTTATTTCACTACCCGTCTTTATTACTAATGGGTTTGTTAATGTAATTGTTACAAAGTTTTGTTCAAAAACTCCATCACTTACTCTAGCTGTTCCGTTGTGTAAATTATACGGTTTGGGTACTGTATTCACATCATAACTACCTTCATATTGCATAAAATGATATCCGCCTCCAAGCATTTCTGGCCAGTTCCAGGAAGCGGAGTTTAAAATTGGGTAGGCTCCATTTATATTATCTTCTTGGTTAAAGCCGTAAATAAAAGACAAGGTGTAGGTGCCTTCGGGCACGACCAAATCAGAATTAAAAGTGAGGGTTGCATTATTTGCCATATCTACCAGATTAAATTGATTTGTGGTAAAAACATCGCCATTTTGGTTAGTTAATGCAAACCGGGAAAGCAAATAGCGCATTCTAGATATGTTGAGTTCTCGGCCCATTTCATTCACATAAAGTGTAGTATTAAAATCGGCGTTGGTAACTTGTGTACCATCCCAATTTTGGGAAAATTTAAAATTTATATTTACATTATCTACGCTATCATTGCTACAAGCAATTAAAAATGGCGTTGCAAGAAGAAAGAAAATTATTTTTTTCATTACTATTTATTTAAGTTTTATAATTAAAGCATCTTTTGCTCCTTTATTTTCGGAGACATCAAAATCATTGCTTAGTGAACTTCCTGCCATAACAATTTTTCCATTTAGAGTAATTACGCCTGCATTGCCAAACTCTAAATTACTTCCTCCATAGTTTTTTTTAAAAAGTGTGTTTCCATTTGGATCTGTAATAATGGTCCAAAAATCACTCAACCCATAGTTAGCACTTACATCTTGATCTACGCTTCTTGAACTTCCGGTTATGAGTAAATTTCCGTCAGAAAATTCTCGTATCGATCTTGAAGTATCAAATTGTGAGCCGCCAAAGGTTTTTTGCCAGATAAGTGTTCCTGAATCATTAATTTTTATCGCCCAAACGTCTGCATTACCTTTTGGATTTGTAATGTCTTTATCATTGCTTCTAGTATCGCCTACAATTAGATAATTGCCGTCAGTTGTTTTTGTCATTGCATAAGCAATTTCAATTTCAGAACCACCATAGTTTTTGGCCCAAAGTAAATCGCCGATGGCACTTATTTTAACTGCCCAAAAATCATAACTGCCTTTGGGGTTTGTAATATCAAAATCATTGCTTTCTGAATTTCCGATCATTAAAAATCCTCCATCATTTGCTTCCACCACTTCATAACTTCTGTCGTTGTTTGTGCCTCCAAAAAATCTACGCCATTGTATTTCACCAAGTGCATTGGTTTTTACTCCCCAGAATTCTCCTACACCGTGAAGGGTTTCTCTGGTAAAATCATTTCCTTGACCACCGCTAGCACTTACGTCTAGAAAACCAGTAACAAAAAAGCCGCCATCTGAGGTTTGCATTACCGATTGTGCTTGATCATTTCCTTCAAATCCATAGGTTTTTTCCCATTGCAAGTTGCCAGAGGCGTCTAATTTTATTAACCAATAATCATAAAACCCATTATTAACAGAAACATCGCCATCGGTACTTCGAGTAAATCCTGAAACGGCAAAGCCTCCGTCATTGGTATTAATGATTCTAGTTGCTCTATCGTCATTAGTTCCGCCATAGGTTTTGCTCCAAAGTTTAGTGCCGTCAGCGGCGAGTTTTAATACCCAAAAATCAGCGTCTGTAGTGGTTTTATCGTTGATATCGCCATCTGTACTAAGGGTAAAACCTGCTATGGCAAAACCACCATCGGGAGTTATCGCCATAGAAACTGCGTCATCTTCATTACTGCCGCCAAAATTTTTAGCCCAATCTATTTCCCCAGTAAATTCTGCAACTGGTGAGTCATCAAGGATTACTTCATTCTCGCTTTTATTACAAGAGAAAAGCGTTATAATAAAGGTTAGGGCAATAAAAATTTTTAAGTGGGGCATTTTAAAATACATTACTATCTTTTTATGAGTTTTTTAGACGTATTTCCATTTATATTTACATAATACATTCCTTTAGAAAGGGTTGAAATGTTTATGGTTCTAGAAAGTGTGTTAGGATTGTTTATAGCCATCACTTCTTGCCCTAAAGTATTATACAAAATAATCGAAAAAATGGTTTTGTTTTTTGAAGAGATGGTAAGAAAATTTTCAGCTGGGTTTGGGAAAAAAGTGAAATTGTCTTCTTGAAACTCGGGGGTAGCTAAAAAATTTGGGTCTTTTACTAAGAAAAATCCTCTATCGATATCACTAATTACTATGTTTCCGCTGGCAAAATAAGGATATACATTCCAAGCGCCATTAAAATTTGCGTTATTGTTAGCGGGATAGGTATCAAAAAACCCTTCTTGGGTTACATTGCCGTTATCAATATCAGAAATGTCCATAACACGAAGACCCGCTCTGTAATTGGCTTGAAAATATTTGTTGCCCTTTACATATCCATTATGGTCAATGGCAGGAGTTACTCCAGTATAATCAAAGTGGTGGAAAGGATTGTCAAGGTCTTCAAAGTTAAATATTATTGTTCTGGTGTTAAATCCAAAGGAAGTTTCGTCTAGTTCATCCCCTAATAAAAAATAGCGTTGGTCTTCTGTAAACCATCCTTGGTGTGTGTAACCTATATTAGAATAGCCAAGACTACTTATAAATATTGGGTTAGCACGATCTGTAACATTTAGAATAACTATTTCATTTTCATTACTTCCAATATATATTTCTTGACCAACGTGATCTGCATCTGGACCGCTATACGTAACCACTTGAGCATCGTGAGAGTAATTATCGGCAGAATATCCTGAAACAAATACCGGGTTTAAAGGATTTTGGATATCTACAATATGTGGGCCTCCGCTAAAGGTATTTGTTCCTACTGCATAAGCATAACCACTCAACTCATTAATAACAATATTATGGGCGTTACCAAAACCGCTATAATGTGCATCATTAGTAAAAGTTGCTGGTGGATTTGGAACATTTCGTAATCTTGTTAAATCAAAAATTTGCATTCCATGACCTCCAGCCTCACTAACAATAAAGGCATAATTAGAATACACTTTTATATCTCTCCAAGAGCTATTAGAGGTTTGTGTGGGCAGTTTTCCTAGGTAAACAGGATTTATAGGGTCAGAAATATCAATAAAAGCAGTGCCGTTGTTTAGCCCAATGAGGGCGTATTCTTTACCGTCATCAGGGTCAGTCCAACCCCAGGAATCATTGCCTTCGCTAGCATTTAAAAAGTTTAAATTAAAATGTGCTTGTAAATCATAACCATTGCAAGGAAAAGAACCTGCAAATCCATTAACACATGGTGTTTGAGCAATAGCAGAAAAGGCAATTAAAGTTAAAATGGAGAGTAGCTTTGACTTCATGATGGTTTACTATTTTTTATTATTTTAGGCAACAATACTACAATTTTTCCTTCTTATTTTTAATTTTACACTGTTAAAATAAATTTATTCCATACTATTTTAGTATTAATTTAACTATTGCCATGTTCAAACTACAAAATGGTTCTAGAAAATTCCCCTAAATTTGCATTCAAATTTATTAATTAGATGTTTAAAGAAAACGAAGGCGCAAGAACAGATATTTCTTCTTTGGGAGAATTTGGGTTAATAGACCATTTAACCAAAGATTTTGATATAAAACATACCTCTACAAAAATGGGTGTGGGCGATGATGCGGCTGTTATTTTTGAAAAAGACCAACACATGGTTATCACCACAGATTTACTTATAGAAGGTGTTCATTTTGATTTGAGTTACATGCCATTAAAGCATTTAGGCTACAAAGCAGTTGTGGTGAATCTTTCGGATGTATATGCAATGAATGCTGTGGCAAAACAAATAACAGTATCCATCGCTATTTCTAACCGATTTCCTCTGGAAGCTGTTGAAGCGTTATATGCCGGAATAAAAACCGCAGCAAAAACATATGCCATAGATGTAGTTGGGGGCGATACGACTTCTTCTACAAGAGGTTTGGTAATAAGCATTACTGCTATAGGCTATTCTAAAGAAGAAGAATTAGTTTACAGAAGTGGTGCAAAAGAAACCGATTTGTTAGTGGTAACTGGTGATTTAGGAGCGGCGTATTTAGGGCTTCAGGTTTTAGAAAGAGAAAAACAAGTTTTTAAAGTAAATCCGAATAACCAACCCGATTTAGAGCCATACACCTACCTCATTGAGCGGCAGCTTAAACCCGAAGCCAGAAAAGACGTCAAAAAACTTTTAAGTGATCTAGATGTAAAGCCTACTTCCATGATAGATATAAGTGATGGCCTTTCTTCTGAAATACTTCATTTATGCAAAAGCTCCAAAGTGGGATGTAACATCTATGAAGATAAAATTCCACTAGACCCACAAGTAATTTCAGCTTGCGAAGAATTTAATATGGATAGCACAACCATTGCCTTAAGCGGTGGAGAAGATTATGAATTGTTATTTACAATTTCAGTGAATGATTTTTCGAAAATTAAAGCAAACCCTCATTTGTCGGTTATTGGTCATATAACTAATGTAACTGAAGGTATTCACCTAATTACCAGAGCAAATACAAAGATTCCAATAATTGCAAGAGGCTGGAATTCGTTTCAAGAAACTTCTGAATAAACCCTTCTCGTTTTTTTTTCAAAAAAAGAAGACAAACAAGAATTAATGTCTTTTATTTTTGGAGTGAGCGGTTGTAAATTCCCATTTAAACTTTCTGATACTTCATCACCACAACAGGTGCAGCGGTATTCTGAAATGTTATTGGTGATTTTTTGGGTTTCTATAAACCTGTGCCCAAAGGTAGAGCACACGATTTTTCCGATGGGTGAGGTTGCTTTAGGGGTAGCATTTGGCATAAGTCGGGTTTTTAAATTACTTAACATAAACCTAATCTAAAATACAATAAGTTCGATAAAATACATTGATTATTCGATGAAATGCACAAAATTTAACATTTCCTCCTTATTTTCGATGGTACTCATATGACCTCCGCTTAATTCTATAAAGCTACAACCACATTTCTTGGTTAATTTTTTTTGCTGCAAAAAGGGCATTATTGGATCTTGAATTCCAGTAATTATATATTTAGGTATTAGTAGGTTTTTCAAAATGGAGGTTCTGTCTTTTCTTATTTTCATTCCTTCTAAAGTGGCTACAATGCCTTGTATGGGGAATTCAAGTGCTTCTTTTTTTAGTTGATGGATTTCTTTTTTATAAATTAACCTATTTTGTTCTGCAAAAAGATTGCTTATGGCCATGCTAAGAAATCCTTTTTTGTTTTGTTTTACTAACTGAATGGCTCTGTCTCTATTTTCTTTTTTTTCGGTTGAATCGGCTTCGGAAGTTGAATTTAAAAGTACTAAAGCATTCATTCTTTCTGGGTATTTTTCGGCGAAAGCCAAGGCTACATAGCCGCCCATAGAATGTCCTATAAATGTTGCTTTATTGATTTTTTCTTTGGAAATAATTTCTTGTACCATTTCAGCCATTAATTCCATAGTATGTACATAGCCTAAGGAATCGGTTTTTCCATGACCCAATAAATCGATAGTAATCACGAGGTGGTTTTTTATTAAAGTAGGCAAAAAAAAATCCCACATAGATGCGTTTTCAAGAAAACCATGAAGTAAAACTACTGCATTACCGCTACCTTGGATTGTATAAAATATTTTGGATTCTTTAAATTTAAATATCATAACTAAATTCTATATTGCAAAGGTAATTGAACAGATGAATAAAACGAAAGAAATTCTTATAACCGGTTTTGCTTTGTTTGCCATGTTTTTTGGCGCAGGCGATTTAATTTTACCTCCATTTCTGGGTTTTCAAACCGGTGCTGAATGGGGTTGGGTAGCTTTAGGATTTGTAATTTCGGCTGTTGCAATACCATTAATAGGATTATATGCACATGCAAAATTGCAGGGAACGATGCTGGATTTTGCCAACCCCATTTCACGAAAGTTCAGTTTGGTGTTTTGTGTTATTGTTTATCTCATTGCTGTGGTATTACCAACACCTCGAACTGCTGCAGTAACTCACGAACTGGCAATTATTCCATATTTTGATGTAAGCCCCTTGGTTACCAGTTCAATTTATTTTGCTTTAGTATTATTGTTTGTGTGGAACCGCTCGATTATAATTGACTGGATTGGCAAATATGCAACACCCCTTATTGTAATTATTCTTTTGGTGGTTATATTTTTAGGCTCTTATATTTCTGGGGGTAGTTTTACGCTTTCAAAAATCTCAAACCCTTTATCTGCTGGTATTCTGGAAGGATATCAAACTTTTGGAGCAATAGCTGCTGTGTTATCTGGAGCGGTAGTTATTGTTACTTTAAAAAAGCAAAAAGATTTGAGTTTTGCTGAGAAAAAAAAATTTATTTTAAAAGCATCCTTTGTTGCCGCAATTGGTTTATTGATTGTTTTTGTAGGATTGATATATATAGGTGCGTTGCTTCAGGGAAATTTTGAAGAAAATGCCACACGAACAGAAATTCTTTCAAAAATTATTTTTTTAACTTTAGGGATTTATGGTCAAGCGTTTTTAAGTGTGCTTATTACTTTGGCGTGTTTCACCACTGCAGTGGGGGTTATAACGGGAACATCAGATTTTATCAAAGAACTTTTCCATGATTCTCTAAGGGCATATCAATTAACAGTCATTTTGTGTTGCATCATCGGTGTTCTGGTTGGTCAACTTGATGTTAATGCCATTTTAATGATTGCTATTCCGGTGCTTCTTCTTATATATCCCATCACGGTTGCTATGATTTTCTTACATGCACTTCCCAATGCGTTTGTATCGCGAAGTACTTTCAAGGCAGTAATCTATACGTCGCTATTGTTTACAATTCCTGATGTAGGTGTTGCAGTAGGAATTAAGTTACTTGCCCCAATTCAAGATTGGTTGCCATTAGGAATTTACAAACTAGGTTGGCTTTTACCTTCAACTGTTGTGTTTCTTATAAGAAATCTATTGGAAAGAAAAAAACAACCCGTTTAAGAAGTTGTTTTTTATAAATAGCTAATTACTGGTACGGAACCCTACCTATTCATCAATTCTTCAATTTCGTCTGCTTCTATCGGGATATTTCGCATTAAATTAAAAGGTTCTCCATTTTCTTGTATAACAACATCATCTTCTATACGGATACCAAAACCCTCTTCAGGAATATAAATTCCGGGTTCTACAGTAAAAACCATATTGGCTTTAAAAGGCTCCCAAAGGATGCCGTAATCGTGTGTGTCTAATCCTAAATGGTGGGAAGTGCCGTGCATGAAGTATTTTTTATATGCTGGCCAATCCGGATTTTCATTTTTCACATCCGCTTTGTCAATAAGCCCTAAGCCCAATAATTCTGAGGTCATCAGTTTTCCAACTTCCATGTGGTATTCTTTCCAAAAATCTCCTGGAACCAACATTTTGGTAGCCTCTTTTTTTACACGATTAACCGCATTATATACTTCTTTTTGCCGTTTGGTAAATTTTCCAGAAACTGGAATTGTTCTTGTCATATCGCTAGAATAATTAGCATATTCAGCACCTACATCCAGCAAAATTAAATCGCCTGCTTTGCATTCTTGGTTATTTTCAATATAATGCAGCACGTTTGCATTATTTCCACTGGCAACAATTGGTGTATAGGCAAAACCACGCGATCGGTTGTTTAAAAACTCATGCATAAATTCAGCTTCAATACTGTATTCCATCACGCCGGGTTTTACAAAATTTAATATTCTGCGCAGTCCTTTTTCAGTAATGTCACAGGCAGTTTGTAGTAAAGCAAGCTCAATAGGGTCTTTTACGCTACGTAATCGTTGCAAAATAGGATTGCTTTTTGCCCAATTATGCGCAGGAAATTTTGCTTTGGTTTTTTTTATAAAACGGTCTTCGCGGGTTTCCGTTTCTACAGACTGCCGATAGTGTTCATTGGTGTTAAAATAAATGGTTTCAACCTGTGTCATCAGCTCAAAAAACACTTTGTCAAAATCTTGTAACCAATAAACGGTGGACAAGCCACTAACCTCAAAAGCGCGTTCTTTAGTTAGTTTTTCACCTTCCCAAATGGCAATATGCGCATTCGTTTCTTTTAGAAAAAGGATTTCGCGATGTTTTTTTTCAGGAGCATCAGGAAAAAGCACCAATATACTTTCTTCTTGATCCACACCACTTAAATACAAGATGTCACGATGCTGCTGAAATGGCATAGTGCTGTCTGCGCTAATGGGATATATATCATTTGAATTAAAAACAGCAAGACTTTTAGGGATCATGTGCGCCATAAAGTTTTTTCGATTTTTGATGTAAAGGGCATTGTTTATCGTGTGATATTTCATCTGTTCAAATTTTTTGTTTTTTAATGGTCAGACCTGCCTATGCCGGTAGGCAGGTGGAATGCCTTTTGAATAAATCCGTTTGTTTGATATATCCGTTAATGGGCATTTCATTAGAAATTCTTTTAAATTACCTCAAAATTAAAAGAATTCTCGGCAAAAGCAGTTAAACTCTTTATAAATATTTTGAAACTCCATAAACTTTATTTACTTTCAACATGTTAAAAATGAACTCCCATGAAATTCCTCTTTTCCACTATTTTCCTCCTTTTTCTTGTTTCTATTTCTTTTTCCCAGCCTGGAGCTACTACTGCTGCTGAATTAAAAGCATCTTTAGAACAAAAAGAAAAGCTAACTAAAAATTCCATTGTAAAAAACATTACGTTCACCAATATTGGTCCCTCGGTTATGAGTGGACGGGTAGTTAACATTGATGCAAATCCAGATAATCCTGCTGAATTTTATGTAGCTTATGCTAGCGGCGGATTATGGTACACCAATAACAACGGAACCAGTTTTACACCCTTAATGGACACTGCCCCCACGCAAAACTTAGGCGATATCGCTGTAGATTGGAAAAACGGAATTCTGTGGGCAGGCACGGGTGAAAATAATTCTTCACGTTCTTCCTACGCCGGAATTGGTATTTTAAAATCAACCGATAAAGGAAAAACCTGGCAAAACATGGGTTTAGAAGATGCGCATCATTTTGGGCGTATTCTAATAAATCCTAATAAACCTGATGAGGTTGTGGTAGCTGTCGTGGGTCATTTATATTCAACCAACGAAATGCGAGGTATATATAAAACCTCAGACGGTGGTAAAAGTTGGAGCAAAACACTATATGTAAATGCGGAAAGTGGCATCATCGATCTGGAAGCAGACCCAAATGATTTTAACCTTCAATATGCCTCCTCATGGCAGCGAGATAGAAAAGCTTGGCATTTTGAAGGCAGTGGCGAAGGCTCGGCAATTTATAAAAGCACAGATGCCGGTGCCACATGGGCAAAAATTTCGGGAGAAGGAAATGGTTTTCCCACAGGAAAAGGAGTTGGACGTATTGGTTTAGCCGTTTATGATGCAAATACCGTATATGCCTTATTAGACAATCAGGATTTACGTCCCGCAGATAAAAAGTCTAAAGCTGAAGGCATTCTCACCAAAGACGATTTTAAAACCATGACGGTTGCTCAATTTATGGCTATAGAAAACAGTACACTGAATCGTTTTTTACGTGAAAATAATTTTCAGGAAAAATACCGCGCCGAAAACGTAAAACAAATGGTGAGTGGCGGGACAGTAAAACCTGTAGATTTAGCTAAATATCTAGAAGACGCAAACACGATGCTGTTTGATACTCCAGTAATAGGTGCAGAAATTTACAAAACTATAGATGGTGGAAAAACTTGGAAAAAAACCCACGACGATTATCTGGATGATATTTATTACTCCTATGGCTATTATTTTGGCGAAATTCGTGTACAACAAAACAATCCCGAAGCCATTTATATTTTTGGAGTTCCCATTTTAAAGTCGAAAGATGGCGGAAAAACCTTTGCTTCTATGGATGCCGATAACGTGCATGTGGACCACCATGCCTTGTGGTTAAACCCTAAGAATCCGAAACATCTAATAAACGGCAATGATGGCGGAGTTAACATCACCTTTGACGATGGCGAAAACTGGTTGAAATGCAATTCTACTCCTGTAATGCAAGTATATGCTTTGCAAGTGGACAATCAAAAACCATATAATGTGTATGCCGGGGCGCAGGATAATGGTGTTTGGGTTGGTCCAAATGACTACAAACCATCTGTAGAATGGCAAAGCACAGGCGATTATCCGTATAAAATAATAATGGGCGGAGATGGTATGCAAATTGAAGTAGATACCCGAAATCCTAAAATAGTATATACCGGATTTCAGTTTGGCAATTATTTCCGGATAGACAGAGCAACCGATAAAACCACCTACATCCAACCCAAACATGTTTTGGGCGAATCGCCTTATCGATTTAACTGGCAAACGCCTATTTTGTTATCTAAACACAACCAAGACATCTTATATTACGGAGGAAATAAACTTATGCGCTCTTTAAATCAAGGCGAGGATTATGAAGCAATTTCGCCCGATTTAACCAAAGGCGGTAAAATGGGAAATGTAGCTTACGGCACCATAACGAGTATAAGTGAATCTCCCTTTCAGTTTGGGTTACTATATACCGGTAGTGATGACGGATTAGTTTATATTTCTAAAAACAGCGGCGGCAATTGGGAAAACATATCCAACACCTTCCCACAAGATTTATGGGTATCCCGAGTTATTGCTTCACAACATGAAAAAGAACGTGTTTACGTAACCTTAAATGGATATCGTTGGGATGATTTTGCACCTTATGTATATAAGAGTGACGATTTTGGCAAAACTTGGAAAAACATAAGAGCAAACCTTCCCCTTTCAGCTGTAAATGTTATTAGAGAAGATCCTGCTAATGAAGACATTTTGTATATAGGAACTGACGACAGTGCTTATGTTTCTTTTAATCGTGGGGAAAGTTGGGAGCGATTTTCAGCTAATTTACCAAATGTAGCCGTGCATGACATACGCATACAGGCAGAAGCAAAAGACTTGGTATTAGGAACTCATGGCCGATCCATTTACAAAACAAACATAGGAATGTTACAGGAAATGACACCCCAAAAGTTAAAGGAAGCACTGGTTATATTTGAAATGGAAAAAGTGCGTCATTCTAGTCGTTGGGGAACAAGCTGGAGTAAGTGGCGTGTTCCATCTGAACCGGAAATTTCTGTCGGTTTTTACACCTCTAAGCCTGGAGCAGCAACACTTTCCATAAAAAGCAATAAAGGGATTGTTTTATTTACCAAAAAACAAGATGTAGAAAAAGGCTTTAATTCTTTTACTTATGATTTGAGTCTTTCAGAAAGCGGTAAAACGGCACTTATTAAGGAAGACAAAACAGTAGTTATCGAAAAGAAAAAAAATACAAAATATTACTTACCCAAAGGAAACTATACCGTAGAAGTATCCATTAATGGGAACACAGAAAAAAAGGAAATTGCATTAGAGTAACCGTATTAATAAGAATACAGTTTGTTTAACCCTTTATTCGAAATTTTGAAAAAAACGATAAAAACTATAAACAGATTAAGAATACTTTTTTATATCAATTCTAAATAGGATTTAAACAACGGCTAAAGTTTGCTATTCATCTTGTATCCTTGTATTTTTGTGTACATATTTTTAAATAACTTCCAATGAGCGGAATGATTCAATCTTCTATTGCCCGTAAAGTGGCAATGGCTCTTTCAGGACTTTTCTTAGTTCTCTTTTTAGCACAACATTTTTTTATCAACATTACTTCGGTTTTCAGTGCAGAAGCCTTTAATAGCATTTCTCATTATATGGGAACAAACCCAGTAGTGCAATTTGTGGCACAACCTATTTTAATTTTTGGTGTAGTATTTCATTTTATAATGGGATTTATTTTAGAAATTAGAAATAGAAATGCTCGAGACATTTCCTATTCCAGCTATAATGGTTCGGCAAATTCCTCTTGGATGTCCAGAAACATGATCTATTCTGGCATAGTGATATTAGCATTTTTAGGACTTCACTTTTATGACTTTTGGATACCTGAAATTGTACACAAATATGTAGAATCGCATCCTGAAGATACCACCCGTTATTTTGGCGAAATGGTAGCTAAGTTTGAAAGTCCGGTGCGCACAGGATTGTATGTAATTTCCTTTGTTTTATTATCATTACACTTACTCCATGGTTTCTCCTCCTCTTTTCAATCTGTTGGTTTTAACAATAAATACTCTAAAGGGCTTAAAGGATTTACGGTAGCATTTGCTATTCTTATTCCATTAGGGTTTGTGTTTATCGCCCTTTTTCATCATTTTAATCAGTAATACAAGCAGTATGGCAACATTAGATTCAAAAATTCCCGAAGGTTCCCTTGCAGACAAATGGACCAACCATAAAAATAAAATCCACTTAGTCAATCCTGCCAATAAACGAAATATTGACATTATTGTAGTAGGCACTGGACTTGCAGGAGGATCTGCTGCTGCCACATTAGCCGAATTAGGCTACAATGTAAAAGCATTTTGTTTTCAAGACTCACCAAGAAGGGCGCACTCCATAGCAGCACAAGGAGGAATAAATGCAGCAAAAAATTATCAAGGAGACGGTGACTCAAATTACCGCCTTTTTTACGACACCGTAAAAGGAGGAGATTACCGCTCACGCGAATCTAACGTATATCGTTTAGCAGAAGTATCGGCAAATATCATTGACCAATGTGTAGCACAAGGGGTTCCTTTTGCCAGAGAGTATGGAGGATTATTAGACAATCGCTCATTTGGTGGTGTGCTAGTATCGAGAACCTTTTATGCCAAAGGGCAAACCGGGCAACAGTTATTACTAGGCGCCTATTCTGCGATGAACAGACAAATAGGTCGCGGAAAAATAAAAATGTACAACCGTCATGAAATGCTAGATTTAGTAGTTGTTGACGGCAAAGCAAGAGGCATTATTGCCAGAAATTTAGTAACTGGTGAAATTGAAAGACATTCTGCACACGCTGTAGTAATTGGCTCTGGTGGTTATGCAAATGTTTTTTACTTATCCACAAATGCGATGGGAAGCAATGCCACAGCCGCATGGAAAATTCACAAAAAAGGAGCTTATTTTGCCAACCCTTGTTATACACAAATCCATCCAACTTGTATTCCAGTTTCTGGAGAGCATCAATCAAAATTGACGTTGATGTCAGAATCCTTAAGAAACGATGGAAGAATTTGGGTGCCAAAAAATTTAGAAGATGCTAAATCCATTCGCGAAGGAAAATTAAACCCAACAGAATTGGCCGAAAAAGATAGAGATTACTACTTAGAAAGACGTTATCCTTCCTATGGTAATCTGGTGCCTCGTGATGTAGCCTCAAGAGCCGCAAAAGAGCGTTGTGATGCCGGATTTGGTGTAAACAAAACAGGTGAAGCTGTGTATTTAGATTTTGCAACTTCCTTTGTGAGGTATGGAAAAGAGCAGGCAAGAATACGGCATTTGGATGAAAATGACACCAAATTAGTTGAAAAATTAGGCAAAGAAGTCATAGAAAACAAGTATGGAAATCTTTTTCAGATGTATGAAAAAATTGTAGATCAAAATCCATATGAAACCCCCATGATGATTTATCCAGCTGTGCATTACACGATGGGTGGTATTTGGGTAGATTACAACTTAATGACCACAGTGGAAGGCTGCTACGCCATAGGCGAAGCAAATTTCTCTGATCACGGAGCAAATCGACTAGGAGCCTCTGCACTAATGCAGGGCTTAGCAGATGGCTATTTTGTATTGCCATATACCATTGGAAATTATTTAGCCAACGACATACGTACCGGGCCAATCTCGACAAATTTACCCGAATTTGCAGCCGCAGAAAACCTTGTAAAATCGCAAATTGAACATTTATCCAATAACAAAGGAACTAAAACAGTAGATTATTTTCACAAAAAATTAGGGAAAATAATGTGGGATAAGGTAGGAATGGCAAGAAATGCAGAACGATTAAACGAAGCTATCGTTGAAATTGCCGCATTGCGAGAAGCGTTTTATAAAGACGTAAAAGTTCCAGGAAACCCAAATAGTTTTAATCAGGAATTAGAAAAAGCATTGCGGGTAGCTGATTTCTTAGAATTAGGCGAACTTTTTGCAAAAGATGCATTACATAGAAATGAATCTTGTGGCGGTCATTACAGAGAAGAGTATCAAACCGAAGACGGCGAAGCATTGCGTGACGATGAAAATTTTGCTTATGTAGCCGCATGGGAATACAAAGGAAAACCAAGCGAGGCGATTTTACATAAAGAAGAATTACATTTTGAAAACATTAAATTGGTTACTAGGAGCTATAAATAAGATTGGAAAAGATAGAGGTTAGATGTGCTAAAATCCACCTGCTTTCTTCTCCTTATTAAAATCTAAAAAAAATGAATCTTACACTCAAAATATGGCGTCAAGCAGATGCCAAAACAAAAGGAAAAATAGTAACGTATAAAATCGATGACGTCTCTCCCGATATGTCCTTTTTGGATATGATAGACATGCTGAATGAGCAATTAAATAATAAAGGAGAAGATCCCGTAGCTTTTGACCATGATTGCAGAGAAGGAATTTGTGGATCTTGCTCCTTACAAATTAATGGTGAACCCCACGGTCCGGACACAGGAATTACCACTTGCCAGCTGCATATGCGTATGTTTAAAGATGGCGATACTATTTTTATTGAGCCCTTTAGAGCAAAAGCATTTCCAGTAATAAAAGATTTGGTAGTAGATAGATCTGCGTTTGACAGAATACAGCATGCAGGAGGATTTATTTCCATAAACACCTCTGGCAACACCGTAGATGCGAATGCAATTCCTATTAACAAACACAATGCAGATATGGCATTTGATGCCGCAACCTGTATTGGCTGTGGCGCTTGTGTAGCAGCCTGTAAAAATGCATCTGCCATGTTATTTGTTTCTGCCAAAGTATCGCAGTTTGCTTTATTACCACAAGGAAGAATAGAAGCCGCTGACAGGGTGCTAAATATGGTGAGACAAATGGATGATGAAGGATTTGGTAATTGTACCAATACTGGAGCATGTGAAATAGAGTGTCCTAAAGGTATTTCACTAGAAAATATTGCCCGAATGAATCGCGAGTATTTAAGTGCCAGTTTGAAAGGATAGAAAATCATTAATATCCGATAAAAAATAAAAATAGCTATTTTTATTTTTTATCTAATTGTTATTCAGTTATTTAATTTTTTTCAATTTCTCAATTTTTAAAACAAGGCATCATAAAAATGACAGTTGTTCTATTTCAGCTTTATCAATAATATAGTCTTTTTCTGGGTTTTCTAAAAATTTCATCCATTGAATATAATTGAAAAGATGGATTTTGCAAAAAATAACCACGTTTGAAAATGCCCAACTCCTTTTAACCTCTTTTTTATTACGGCTATCAGCAAATTGACTATCAAAACACAATATATCTGTATTTTGATGGCATTTTCGTTGTCTCCTAGAGAATATCTCAAAGGAAAATTGTGTTTGAGCTGCTTGAAAAGCAACTCAATTTGCCATCTTATTTTATACAGAGCAGCTACTAAATCAGCCCTTAATTCAAATAAATTAGTGATAAACTCAAATTCTCTTTTATTTTTCTCTATCGTAAAAACTTACTTTTCTGACTTTCAATTTTGAGATTATTAATCCTTCTTTAACCTCAATTTCAATAATTTCATCCCGCAAAACACCATTGTGAATATTATCAGAAACTTCTTTAATTTCTAATTCTTTGTAAACCGCATTGTCTTTTATTCGGGCTACAAATCCTGTTTTATTGTTTGTAAAATGCTTGAAAGCCTTATGATCATTGTATCCTTTTTCAAAAACATAAATAGTATTATCATCACATTTTAACTTTTTTAAAAAGTTATGGTCGTTTGTTGTGGCTAGGCTAAACCATACTAAACGTAGAACTTTTTCATCAGCATTGATAACGGTATGAACTTTAATTCCGCCGTTACTTTTTCCGTCTTTTGATTTTCTTTCAACGCAACTCAAAATATCTTTAAACAAGCTTATTGTGGTGCTATCGACAATTTTTACCTGTTTTTTTAGAACATCCCCAATTCGGCTGTCCGACAAAACCAAACCATACTCTCACAATAGTATATTATAAATATCTTCAAAAAACGCAACCTTTCTATTCTTGTTAGTATCAGATAAAGTGCTTCGTTTTGAAATATGACCCAACTTACAACTTTCTGTTTTACCAGACAATCCAAGCATAGCACCCAAAAGTTCACGAAGAGAATTACACTTGGCAAACGAACAAAAAAGCATACTTATCAAGTGGTCGTTGCTTTTAAAACGCTTTACATACCTGTCAGAATCATGTTTTTTAACTGCATCTTTTATTTTTTTGTTATCAATTAATGAAATCAGCTGGCCGAAAACAGATTTACTGGAAAAATAAGTACTTTTACTCATCGTATTTTGAATTTGGTAACTCTAAATTACGATAACTTTTAAGAAGCCATAAAAATGGCTTCTTTTTAATTTACTTTTATCTAACAACCATGTTTTGGTATTTAAGCTCTCCTATTTTACAGGAGAGCTTCTTACTTTATAATTATTATTGAAAAAGTTTTTATAAACAACAAGCCCCGTGGGCTGTTTTAGCGAAAGAGTCAGCCTGCCGCGTGGGAAAAAAAATGAATTCAAGTGAATACCTTTTTTCATTATGAAAAAAGCATATATCTAATTTATTATATTTATAATAATCTTGATAGGTTCCGTTATAATTTATTTATTTATTTACAAATAAAGTTTTAGAAATAACAAGTATAGATCCACCTGATTATTATGTGAAAGATGAATACTCTGGTGATGTAATTAATAAATTTATTGACAAAAAGCAACACGATTACCGGACTGTGGTTATTAAACAAGAAAATAATGAACACACTATAATTTTTAGTTTTGTTATGAGAGGATTATATGAATTTATAGAAGTGGGTGATACCTTATAAAAAAAATCAGGCACACTTGATTTGAAATTGAAGAGAAAGGATTTAGATACGTTAATAACTATGCAAATCTATGACCGCAGAAAAATAAAAAAAAGTGAAAATCAGTAATGTATCATAGGATTATATAAGTACAAGTACAACGGCAAAGAGTTACAAAACGAGTTTGGAGTGGAAATGTATGATTTTGTGGCTAGGAACTATAGCATGTCCTGAACTTTTTTCGAGAAGTGATTCTTTACTTGATGGATGTGTTAATGTAAGTTTCTCTGAAAATGGGTTAAAGCAATTTTAAAACATTATTCTTTTCTAAAATCTTCCCACCCCCAAGATGGTGCGGGTTTTTCTATTTCTTTAGTAAGATCAAATGAAACCGTAAATATTCTATCTGTACCCATTCTATGTAAGTTGTAGGTAAAAGCAGTGCTGTCTATAGTAACCCACCAAGCATTTGAAAACGCTGCTGGAATGACCTCAATGGTTTCTTGATCTGCTGGAAACATTTGCATGGTAGCCATTCCAGAGTTTGTAGTAGTGCCACCATACATGGTTACCTCATCGTTTGTACCATCCTGCATGCGGTGATCGTGTTTTAGCTCAATTCGTCCTTTTTTATAGGTAAATATCCAGGTTCTAGATAAATTGTCTCCCACATTAAAGGGAATTAAAATGGTTTTGTCATCACAAGAAAGTAGGTGCATCACTAATTTTTTTCCTGCAAAATCATCATTTGTTGGAGCATTTAGGAGTTTGCCTTCAAATGTTTTTCCACAAAGAGCTTTTAAATTTTTCCAAAATTCCTTTGCCCCTGTGTTTTTAATTTCTTCCGTTATTTTTGTTTCTTGTGGTGCCGGCATAATTTCTGCTTCTTCTTTGGGCTTGGACGTACAAGAAATTATTAGGGCGGTAAACACCAAGACTAAAAGAGGTTTTTTCATTGGTTAAATTTAGTGGTTAACGTTCAAAGATACACAAATTTTTTCTAGTAACTTTTAAGGTGCTGGATTGGGTATGGCTTCATGAATGGTACGAATTTCATCTAAAATTACTTCCGATAGCATTACGTTACTACTTTCTATATTTTCTTTTATTTGCTTCATAGAGGTTGCCCCAATAATTGTACTCGAAACAAACGCCTGTTGTCTTATAAAAGCCAATGCCATGTGGGTAAGTGATATTCCGTGTGCTTTTGCCAAATCATTATATCTTCTAGTTGCTTTAAAGCCATTTTCCTTATGGTATCTATTGTAATTAGGAAACAAGGTTACTCTGGAGTTTTTTGGCGTTTCTTCTAAATATTTACCAGTAAGTTGCCCAAAACCCAATGGGGAATAGGCAAGATAGCCTATGTTTTCCCGATGCAAAATTTCAGTTATCCCTATTTCGTCCTTTCTGTTTAGTAAATTAAACGGATTTTGAAGGCTACTTATTTTGATATCTCTTTTACGGGTTTCTTCTATATAACGCATTAAACCATAAGGCCCTTCGTTTGAAACACCGAGGTATCTTATTTTTCCTTCTTTAACAAAATGATTCAAATTATCTAGTACTTCTGCAAAATTATCTTTCCAAAGTTCTTTGGTATTGTGCTGATAATCGCGTTGTCCAAAATAATTGGTATTGCGCTCTGGCCAATGCAGTTGGTAGAGGTCTAAATACTCTGTCTGTAATCGTTTTAAACTTTTAGTTATAGCTTCGTTTAAGGATTTTTTAGAAAAATTTAAATTAGTGCGGATATGATCAAAATTTCTGCTTGGTCCAGCTATTTTAGAAGCTAAAATAATATCTTTTCGTTTTCCTGATGTAGCCAACCAATTGCCAATAATGGTTTCTGTACTGCCCTGCGTTTCTTTTCGCCCGGGTATGGAATACATTTCGGCGGTGTCTATAAAGTTGATGCCGTTTTCTAATGCAAAATTTAATTGATCGTGGGCTTCCTCCTGATTGTTTTGTTGACCCCAGGTCATTGTGCCTAGACCAAGTTCACTTATTTTTAGGTCTGAATTTGGGAGTGTTTTAAAGTTCATTTAATAATTTACTAATTTCGTCTAGCTTGGGGGTTAATATCACTTCAATTCTTCGGTTTTTTGCTTTTCCTTCAGCAGAGTTATTGTTAGCTATTGGTGCATATTGCCCACGTCCGGCTGCTGTGAGGTTTTCTTTTAATATGGCATTATTTTCTGAAAGTATCGTTACTATGGCTGTTGCTCTTTTTGTGGACAAATCCCAGTTGTCTTGTAGTGGTCCACTTCCGCCGTATGGCACATTATCGGTATGCCCTTCTATCAATACGGCTATTTCGGGGTTTTGGGCTAAAACACCCCCAAGCTGCATAACGGCTTGTCTTCCGTTGTTGTTTACTGCCCAACTTCCACTTTCAAAAAGCAATTTGTTTTCCATGGACACGTACACCTTACCATCGCGCTGCACAACGGTAAGTCCTTTGCCTTCAAAATTAGTTAATGCTGTAGAGATGGCTTCTTTTAATGCATGCATCTGCGCGTCCTTAGCAGCTAAAATTCCTTCTAATTCATTAACCCTGTTAGACCGTGCTGCTAAATCCTTTTGTAGTTTTTCTAATCGGCCACTTTCTCTGGCAAGTGCTTTTTCTTTTTCTTCCAGTTTGGTAAGCAATTCTCTGTTTAATGCTAAATTGCCAGTAAGATTTTCAGAACTATTTGCTTCTAGAGCGTCGTAAGAATCCTGTAATCGTTTTAAATTGTTTTGAGTAGCGGCATAGTCTAAAGCTAGTTGGTCTCTTTCTGTTTTTAGTTGTTCATATTGCTTTTGTACTGTGGCTAATGTATAGGAATCAACATTACCTTGTTTGCCGTCTAACTGTGACATTAAGGCTTGGTTTTCGGCTTTAAGGGCTTGATTATCTTGCTTTAAATCTTCAAAAACTTTAGAAGATACGCAAGAAGTTATTAAAAAAATTAGAGAAAAAAAAGCTACTGTTTTAGATATCATAGGGTTATTTTAATTTAATTCTAATTCAACCAATAATGGGCAATGGTCGCTATGTCTTGCTTCTGAAAGTATAACGGCGCGTTTTAGTTTTTCTTGTAAGGAGTTAGTGACCATGTGATAATCAATGCGCCATCCTTTATTGTTGTTTCTGGAATTGGCACGATAACTCCACCAAGTATAGTTGTCTGGTTCACTGTTAAAATGTCTAAAAGTATCTACAAAACCACTGTCCATAAATCTGCTTAGCCATTCTCTTTCTTCAGGTAAAAATCCAGAAACTTTTGCGTTTCTAATGGGGTCATGAATATCAATTGCCCGATGACAAATATTGTAATCGCCACAAATAAGCAAGTTTGGTATTTCGTTTCTAAGTTGGGTTACATACTTTAAAAATTCTTCCATATACTGAAATTTATAACCAAGCCTGGCATCGTTAGTTCCACTAGGCAGATACAGGCTCATTACAGAGAGTGCATCAAAATCGATGCGCAAATTTCTCCCCTCAAAATCCATATGTTCAATTCCGGTGCCGTAGTGTATGTTATTTGGTTTTACTTTTGAAAGAATAGCCACCCCACTATACCCTTTTTTTTGTGCACTAAACCAATAGTGGTAAGGATAGCCGGCTGCCTCAAAAAGGCTAAGGTCTAATTGTTCTTTATGGGCTTTGGTTTCTTGCAAGCAAATAACATCGGGATTGGCTTGTATCAGCCATTCAATAAAACCTTTGCTTAATGCAGCACGAATGCCATTCACATTATAAGAAATAATCTTCATAATATCAGAAATGATTTTTGGAAATTAAGTGCTAAAATAATTATTCCCTTACATTTACGACCTATAGAAATAGGAAAATATTTCTATACTGCACTAGATAAAATAAATAATGCTACTTTAAGTTTTATTAGGAAATGAAGCACTGCCTAATTGTATTTTTTTTTCTTTTCGGAATGTCTGTTTTTTCGCAAGATGTTTCCGAAATTTACCGCAGCATTAAGGTAGCTGTTCAAGATACTATTGCTGTGGATTCTACAAGTATATCTCCGCTTCATTTTGAACTTTTTGGCAAAAATGGCGTAGCTATCGATACGTCTAAATACCATGTTAATTTTGCTAAAGGAGAAGTCTATCTTGCTATTGAAATAAAAGAAGTAGAAGATTCCTTGACCATCAATTATGTAAAATATCCGAGTTTCTTAACTAAAAAATATTCGTTATTAGACACTAAAATTATTTCTGCAGACAATTCGGCTATGGATAAATTTTATTCGCTTCAACAACCTACCCGAGAAAACACCTTTAAACCTTTTGATGGATTAAACACAAGTGGAAGTATTTCTAGGGGTATTACCATTGGAAACAACCAAAATGCCGTTATAAATTCGCAATTAGATTTGCAAATTACCGGTAAGATTAGTGACAAAGTAAGTATAAGAGCTTCTATACAGGATGCAAATATTCCTATTCAAGAGGGTGGTTATTCACAGAGTTTAGATGAATTTGACCAAATTTTTATTGAACTTTATAGTGATGCTTGGAATATTCGTGCAGGGGACATTGATTTAGAAAACAGGACAAGTTATTTTGCCAAATTTCAGAAAAAAGCACAAGGCATTGCTATGGGAGGAAAAATAAAAAAAGAAAATTCAGAAACTACTATGTTTGCTTCTGGGGCGGTGGTAAAAGGAGTTTTTTCGAAAAGTACGTTTGTAGGACAAGAAGGAAATCAAGGCCCTTATAAATTAATAGGCCCCAATGGTGAATTATTTATACTCATCATTTCAGGAAGTGAACGAGTATTTGTAAACGGATTGCTTTTAGAACGCGGTGAAAACAATGAATATGTCATAGACTATAATGCCGGCGAACTCAAATTTAACCCAACCTATCCTATTACTGCCGACATGCGAATATTAGTAGAATATCAATATTCTGACAGAAACTACACTCGTTTTATTGGCTATAGTGGCGGAAATTATACGAGTGAAAAGTTAGATTTGGGGGTTTATGGTTATTTAGAAAGTGATGCAAAAAACCAACCTTTACAACAAAACCTTTCCGAAGAACAAGTATTAATTTTACAACAAGCCGGCGATGATAAAACACAAATGATAGCCCCATCGGCCGTAGCAGATACCTTTTCGGAAAATAAAATTTTATACCGGAAAGAAATTTTTAATGGCGAAGAAATTTTTGTTTTTTCAAACAATCCAGAGGACGAGTTGTTTCAGGTGCGTTTTAGCTTAGTAGGAGAAAATCAGGGAGATTACATCCTTACAAATACCGCTGCCATCAGCAGAATTTTTGAATTTATTTCCCCTATAAATGGCATTCCGCAAGGAAATTATGCTCCTGTAATTCAACTTTTTGCACCTACTACCATTCAGGTAGCTGGCGTAAATGGCTCCTATAGACCTTCCGAAAAAACAACCTTAGGTTTTGAAGTAGCTGCAAGCAAACAAGACCTTAATTTATTTTCAAACATAGACAATGAAGATAATAATGGATTTGCAACACGCCTTCAAACCAAACAAAGAATACTTCAAAAAGAGCACGGTCTTCAACTAGATGCTTACTTAAATTTTGATTATGTAGATAAAAACTTTCATACCATTGAACGGTTATATACTATAGAGTTTGACAGAGACTGGAGTTTAAACAGTCCTGAGGGTAATCAAAGTTTTTGGATTGCCGGCCTACAATTAGCAGACCCTACGCTTGGTTTTACTAATTACGAATTTCAAAAACTAGATTATTCAGAAGGGTTTAACGGTGTGCGGCATGTGGTAAACTCTGGCATACAATTAGGCAAATTAAAAACCGATGTAAATACCAGCATTTTAAACAACTCTGGCACGACGGTTAGCGCCGATTTTTTTCGATTTTATGGCCGTTCGGTTTATGGTTTTGAAAAAAGTTGGCTAGGCGTAAAAGTAGCTGCTGAAGATAATAAACAACGCTTTGTGGCAAACGATAGTTTAACACCCATAAGTCAAAAATTTAAATCCTATGAACTTTTCACAGGATTGGGAGATAGCACCAATGTTTTTGTAGAAGTGGGTTACCGCAATAGGATAAACGACAGCCTTAGAAATGCACACTTGCAAAAGGTGAGCAGTTCAAATACCATATATTTAAAATCGCAATTATTGAATAGTGAAAATACGCAACTTTCTGTCTTTGCAAATTACAGAACTTTGAAAGATGCATTTAGTCAACGCGAAAAAGAACAATCATTAAACAGCCGAATCTTGTATAACCAACGATTTTTTAAAGGTGGAATACAATGGAATACCACTTTTGAAACCAATAGCGGCGTTTTGCCACAACAGGAATTCACTTTTGTTCAAGTAGAGCCCGGTCAGGGCACTCACACCTGGATTGACTATAATAGCAACGGCATTCAAGAACTAGAAGAATTTGAAATAGCACAATTTGCAGATGAGGGTATTTTTATACGCGTGTTACTTCCCAATCAGGTGTTTGTAAAAATTCATCAAAATAAATTTGGACAAGTAGTTACACTCCAACCACATTTTTTTTCAAAAAACGAAAAGAGAAAAAATGTGCTTTCTAAATTTTATAACCAAACCTCCTATTTAATTGACCGAAAAACGCGAAGAGAAGGCGGCAATTTTGACATCAACCCCTTTGTAAGCAACACAGAAAACCAATTAGGCTTGAATTTAAATTTTAGGAATATCTTGTTTTTTAATCGCGGAAAGCAACGTTATACCACAAGTTACACTTATACCACCTCAAATTCAGAAAATTTACTATCGGTAGGTTTACAAAAAAATAGATTGTTAAGCCATCAGCTTCAATTTACGCACAAATTTGCAACAAGTTGGTTAGGAAATTTCAAAACACAAGTAGGAGAAAATGCTATTAATTCTGAAAATTTTGAAAGCCGAAACTTTACCATTAAAAGTTATGACCTAGCGCCAAAAATTTCTTATTTAGTATCAGAAAACGCACAGTTTTCTGTTTTTTATACTTTTACCAATAAAGAAAACGCAATTGGCGAGAAAGAGGTATTAGACCAACAAACCTTAGGCACTTCATTTACTTATAATAATGCAGAAAAATTTTCGATTAATGGAGAATTTAATTTTATTTCAAATGATTTTTCAGGTAGTGCTTTTTCGCCTGTTGCTTTTCAGATGTTAGAAGGTTTACAACCCGATAAAAATTTTACTTGGAGTTTGTTATTTCAAAAAAAAATAACGCAATATCTGGATGCTAATCTTTCTTATTTTGGGAGGAAGAGCGAAACATCTTCTACTATTCATACTGGAAGCATACAGTTAAAGGCTTATTTTTAAAACCAAATACGCCTTATTTCTCTTTAAAAAAAAGTGTCAAAAAGAGTTGCCTAACTCTATATTATTGATGAACTATTTGTATTTTTAGATAAAAATAAATCGTTATGTTCCTAATTAAAAAAACCTTAGCCATCCTTTTAATTGTTTTGGCTTTTTCGTGTACTTGTAAAAAATCCGTAATAGAATCTGCCAATGAGTCTGATTCGGTTACCGCAGCTAAAATGCTAGAAGCCGGCTTTAAAAAAGCTACGGTTGTAGCCTCTACTGTAAAAGGAGATTGTCCATACACTTTAAAAGTTGAAGGTGAATCTAATTTGTTAGACCCAATAAACTTAGAGGAAACTTACAAAAGTTCAGGAATGCAGGTTTGGTTTACCTACCATCCTTTACGAATGATGAACCGATGTGAAAAAGCAAATCCTATAGAAATTGTTGAAATGCATAAAGCCAATTAAAAAAAGTGTTTTTTAGGATTTCTTTTAACTAAAAATGCCGTTTAAATTTAATTTAAACGGCATTTTAAAATTAAGTTAGCCAATTTTTTATGGTTACTTCCTGATGTATTATTTCATATATTTTATCTATAGAAATGCGTTCTTGTTTCATAGAATCGCGGTATCGTATTGTTACGGTATTGTCTGTCTTGGTATCGTGGTCAACGGTGATGCAAAATGGAGTGCCTACCGCATCTTGACGACGGTACCTTCTGCCAATGGCATCTTTTTCGTCATAGGTGACATTAAAGTCCCATTTAAGAGTGTCTATAATGCTTTGCGCTATTTCAGGTAAACCATCTTTTTTTACTAAGGGTAAGATAGCGGCTTTTGTGGGTGCTAAAATAGAAGGTAATTTTAATACAATGCGTGAACTGCCGTCTTCTAATGCTTCTTCATGGAGCGCTTTACTAAACACCGCCAAAAACATTCTATCTAAACCTACAGAGGTTTCAACCACGTAAGGCACATAATTTTCATTGATTTCTGGGTCAAAAAACTGTAATTTTTTTCCCGAAAATTTTTCGTGCGCCTTTAAATCAAAATCGGTTCTTGAATGAATGCCTTCAAGTTCTTTAAACCCAAAGGGAAAATCAAATTCAATATCTGTAGCAGCATTTGCATAATGAGCTAATTTTTCATGGTCGTGAAAACGGTAGTTTTCTTTTCCTAAGCCTAAGGACAAATGCCATTTAAGACGTTTTTCTTTCCAGTATTCATACCATTTTAGTTCTTCGCCAGGACGAACAAAAAATTGCATTTCCATTTGTTCAAATTCTCGCATTCTAAAAATAAATTGTCGGGCTACAATTTCATTTCTGAAAGCCTTCCCTGTTTGTGCTATTCCGAAAGGAATTTTCATTCTCCCGGATTTTTGCACATTTAAAAAATTTACGAAGATGCCTTGTGCAGTTTCCGGGCGAAGGTATAAATCTGTAGCGTTTTCTGCTGAGGCTCCTAGTTTTGTGCCAAACATCAAATTAAATTGGCGTACTTCGGTCCAGTTTTTAGAGCCGGTATCGGGGTCGGCTATTTCTAATTCTTCTATAAGTGCTTTCACATCGGCTAAATCTTCTTTTTCTAAAGACCTAGCCATGCGTTCTAAGATTTCTCTTTGTTGGGTTTGGTATTTAATTACACGTTCGTTTGTTGCTACAAACTGTGCTTCATTAAACGTTTCGCCAAATCGGATTCTAGCTTTTTCAATTTCTTTTTGGGCTTTTTGATGTAGTTTTTCTGCAAAATCTTCAATTAGTACGTCTGCCCGATATCTTTTTTTAGAATCTTTATTGTCAATTAAAGGGTCGTTAAAAGCATCAACGTGTCCGGAAGCTTTCCAGGTTGTAGGGTGCATCAATATTGCGGCATCTAGCCCCACAATATTTTGGTACATTTGTACCATACTTTTCCACCAATAGGTGCGAATGTTATTTTTTAATTCTACCCCATTTTGAGCATAATCATACACTGCGCTTAAGCCATCATAAATCTCACTAGACCCAAAGATATATCCATATTCCTTTGCGTGGGAAACGACTCTTTTAAAATGTTCTTCTTTATTTATCATAGGACAAAAATAAAAAAATCCACTACGAAAACTTACGTAGTGGATTTTATTTTTAAATTTTATGTTTATTATTTTAACTTTAAGGTAGATGTGGCAACTAAACGAGGACCATCAAACACATTTACAGAATAATTTCCGGGTATTAATTCTGCTTCTAATGCATTTATTAAAACACAAACATCTAATGCTTCATTTTCATAAAATACATTGGAAGTTGCGCTATAGGTAAGTACTTTATCATCAAAATTAACTATTGCTTTCTCCCCTATTACATTATTTTTAGGATTGATTACCTGAACAAATAACAATCTGTCTCCTTTTTCTGCTATTTCGTTTGCGTTAAGCGAAAAACAGGTTCTTATTCTGTCTGCTCTACTCGCTTTGTCGGTATTAACAATTTTACCACTATTTCTTACAATGACACCTTCCGTTTTTAAACCAGACACTTTAAGAGCAGACCCTTTTGCTACAACTTGTTCTAAAGCAAGGTTTTGTAAAGAAATGGAATCTACTACTTTAATGGCTTGACCTAAAACAACTGTTGTGCTGTCTCTTTGAACTGTAAGCCTGTTAGCAAGCATTTGTAAACTATCGGCTTTTCGGAACAGTACGGTTCTTTCATTTTTTAGTTTGCCAACCTCGGTACGGTATCTTCTTATTAAATCAACATTTGCTTGTGAATCTTTTACAGAGTCTAGTAGTAAGGTAATACGCTCTCTTGCGGCAATTAAATCTTTATCTTTCGACTGATTTTCGCTAATTGCAATGTTATAGTTGGCTATAAGTTCTTCTAAATCCTGCTCAATATCCATCTTTTGGAGCTCAAGATTTGAGGCAGTTTCTTTTGAATCGTTATAAAGTTTTACAGTGAAAATTGTTAATGTAACGAGCAATACAGCGAGAATGCCTATGAGCCATTTTAATTTGTTATTACTTTTTTCTGCTTCCATAATATGTTAGGTTTAGGTTTAATTTGTATCTTGTAAATAATTAGCTAATGTAGTTGTAGATTTTTGCAAAAGTGTTTAATAAATGATAAATATTCTATAAATTATGTTAAATTTATTTTTTCCCGCTTTTTGTAGAGGTTGCCTCAAGGAACTTATTGAAGGGGAAAAAGATATTTGCAGTATTTGCAGACATAATTTACCTCTTGCTAGTTTTCATAAAAATGGCGGTACAGAAATGGTAGATATATTTTATGGAAGAATTCCTGTTGTTCATGCCACAGCACTTTTCTATTTCAAAAAAAATAATTTAACCCAAAAATTTGTTCACGCACTCAAATATAAAAAAGCAAAAAACATTGGTGTTATTTTTGGAGATTGGTTGGGAGAAGAGTTGTCTGCATGCAAAGAATATCATGATGTTGACGCTATAATTCCGGTTCCATTGCATAAAAAAAAGTTGCGCCAAAGAGGGTATAATCAAGTGGAGGGTTTTGGCAAAAAAATAGCCAATGCACTTCAAAAACCGTATATAGACGATGTGTTGCTAAAAATAACGCCCACCACTTCTCAGGTATTCAAAGAACGTATCTCCAGAATTTTTTCTAATGATGAAGTTTTTGCAGTTCAACAGGCATCAAAAATAGAAAATAAACACCTTCTTTTAGTAGATGATATCATCACCACTGGAGCAACGTTAGAGGCTTGTTCAAAAAAATTATTACAAATAAAAGGCGTAAAACTTAGTTTTGCCACGATCGCAATTACTAAATAAAAACCCGGAAATGTCTAGAATTTTAAAAAACCAGAAAAACAACGCCTTGTTAAATAAAAATCTTTGCATCTTTGTGCTATGAAGGGCAATTTTTTATATTTTATTTTTCTTATTTTGTTTTCTTTCTCCTTTGTGGATTGTGCTAAGCGTGGAAATCCGGAAGGAGGGTCAAGAGATTCTATACCTCCAGTAATTACCCGTACAGTGCCTGAAAATTTTACCATAAATTTTAAGGGAAACGAAATTCGTATTTATTTTAATGAATATATTAAATTAAAAAATCTTCAAAAAAACTTGATTATTTCGCCACCAATGGATATTCCACCCACTCTTTATCCATTAAGTACCTCTAAGTACATTAAAATTGTATTTCAGGATACTCTTAGAAAAAACACCACCTATTCCATAAACTTTGGAAATAGTATTGTAGATAATAATGAAGAAAACCCTTATGAATACTATAAATATGTGTTTTCAACTGGAAGTTATATTGATAGTTTAAAGGTTTTAGGTACAATAACCGATGCTCAGTTGCTTAAACCCGAAGAATTTGTTTCCGTTATGCTCTATGAAGTAAATTCTGATTTTAGCGATTCTATTATCTATACCAAAAAACCACTTTATGTAGCAAATACACAAAATAATCCAGATTCTTTTCAAATAGAAAATTTAAAAGAAGGGAAGTATTTACTGATTGCTTTAAAAGATAATAATAGCAATTATACTTTTCAACCAAAAATAGATAAAATTGGTTTTATAGAAAATCTTATTACTGTACCTGCCGACACAAGCTATACCCTAAATTTGTTTAAAGAAACTCCGGCGTATGCTCTTACTAGGCCTAATGCTGTTAACCAGAATCAAATTGTTTTTGGGTACGAAGGAGAGGCAACATCATTAGAATTTGAAATACTAACTCCTATGCCAGAAGATTTTAGATACCACCTCACTAAAGTCCAGAAAAAAGACACCCTTAACTATTGGTTTAAGCCTAAAATAGAATTGGATTCTGTAACTTTTAAGGTTAGCAATAGTGTTTATGTGGATACCGTTCAAGTTAGAATACGGAATTTGCTTTTAGATAGTTTAAAATTTAGTCCCATAAAAGCTGGCATTTTAGCATTTGATGAGCCTTTTGAAATTTCTTCAAACCTACCCATGATTTCTTTAAACAAAGAGTACATCCACATACAAGATAAAGATTCTATCAACGTGGTTTTTGAGGCACATTTAGATACCTATTTGAATCTTTTACAGCTCCATTTCGAAAAAAAAGAACGTCAAAACTACTTCATAACATTATTCCCTGAAGCGATAACAGAATTTTTTGGGGGGACAAATGACACGCTTCACTATAAAGTAAGCACAAGAACACCTTCAGATTATGGATTTTTAACCTTATATTTAAACCATATTGCTTCCTTTCCAATACTTGTACAATTGGTCACTGAAAAAGGCGAAGTTAGTAAAGAAATGTATTCCACAGAAAAAAGCACTTTTGAATTTGCTAATTTAACCCCTGGAAAATACTACATCCGAATTGTATATGACACCAATGCAAATGGCAAGTGGGACACTGGAAATTTCTTAAAACGCATTCAGCCTGAGGTCATAATCTATTACCCTAAACTTATAGATATAAGAGCAAACTGGACTTTAAACGAAACCTTTATTTTAGATTAGATTTCTTTGAAGCCCTATGTTTTGAAAAATAAAGAAAGCCTATATCTAATGGATATAGGCTTTTTATTTTAAAATTCAAATGCTTCTTAAAGGGCAAATGGGTATAAGGTAGTAAAGTTTCTTGCTTTAACAGGAGGAAGATTAGATCCATAGGTTGTATTAATGGCCTCCATAAATTTGTTTGCAATAAATGCATAACCCCTAGCCGTTGGGTGAACTCCGTCAAGTGAAAATGTACCTCCAAAAACCAAACTTGCATTCATAGTAAACTCATCAAAAGTTATACCTGTAGAAGCCGCTTGATCTAAAATAGCGTTTACATCTACAAATGCCAAGCCTTTTTGTTGTGCTATGGCTTGAATTGTAGCGTTAAATGAAGAAGTAGCATTAACAACTTCTTGTTGTTCTTGAGGTACTAAAACCCACTGGTCTGCTAAAGGCACTGTTACGCCATTGATAAGTTGTGGGTTATTGTTTACCACGGTACCTATAAAAGATGCTCCAGGTAAAACCAATAAATCCTCTGCTTTTGTTTGTCTTAAAGAAGGCAATCCTAAAGCACTTAAATCGGTTAGATATTCATCTATCATAACTACAGAATTCTGTCCTGCAGCAAAATTAATGGTTCTTGCGGCTCTTTCAGCACTACTAATAAATTGTAAAGCTTCCGCCTGTAATAATCCGCCATTGTATGCAGCATAAGCTTGATTAACGGCTCCTGCTGTTGGCCCATCTAAAGGAACAGGATTGTAAGGCACGGTATTAAAATAAGGAATAGTTATTACATTAGGGATATTAGCCACCACACCTTTAGCACCACCTGCGGTAAGAGCGTCTGCTAAATTGGAATAAACAGAAGCAAATACATTTGGGTCAGTAATATCATTTCCACCATAGGTAGAAGGGTCAAGATTTCCAGATTGATTAACTCCGTCTCCACCACTTGTTGCGTAAGATAAAACATCATTATTTCCTATCCATAAAGAGAAGAACGTAGGTTGTTGAGCTACAGCATCTCCAATTACAGAAGCGCTAGGGCTGCTGGCAAATCTTACAAAATAAGGATTTGCTTGACCAGTAGGCACCCCTGCAATATTACCATATCCGGGAGCTAATAGGTGAAAGCTTTTTGCGCCGGGAACTCCCATATTATTAAAAGAACCTGAGAGTGGTGAAGTAAGATCTGTGGAAGGAAGTCCGGGTAGTCTTTCTGGCCCAGAACCATTAAAGAATAATCGGTTTGGCAAAATTACATTTCCAGCTAATAATACACCTCCTACATTATCTGCCATTAGCGGTTGTTTAAATTCGCCTCCTCCTGCTAAAGCAAATTGTGTTGCTAATATTTTTGGAAATGAATTTTGTTGTCCAGCAATAAAAAGTGCTCCATCGGTATATCCTGCTGTTAAAGAGTTTCCTAAAGAAACATATTTAGAAAAATCTGCTGAACCAGAAGTAACAACAATAACCTCATCCTCTGGCGTTGTATTGTCATCGTCAGAATTACAAGCTACAAATATGCCTCCTAAAAGAAGTAGTAGCCATTTATATTTATTTATATTCATTTGTAAATTTTTAAATTGAAATTAATATTTTTTAGTACAATTTATTTTCTTGGTATCAAGATTTATAAATTATTGATAGTAAGAGAAACATAGTATTGAGAGCCGATATGGCCTGTGCCAAATGCGGTAAAGTACTCGTTGTTTCCAATATTAGCTGCACCTACTTTAATGGTAGATTTAATTAGTGGAATGGTGTAGTTTATTTGCGCATCTACAACAGAATATGCTGGCACATTTCCATCTGCAAATGTTGCTTGCCATACAAATGAATCACTCCATCTATAATTGATATTAAAACCTAGGTTTTTAATCAATTCTGTATTTCCAAAAGATACTTTCACTTTATGTTTTGGTGTGTTAAAGCTGGTTCTGAAATCTGGTTCTGAGGCTTGATCAAAATCTTCGTCTGCAAAGGTGTAATTTCCATCAAGATCAAAGTTTCCAAGAATTTTTGTGCTTAATCCGATAGAACCTCCATAAGACTTCACATCAGCATCTGAGTTTGTATAGGTTTGGAATGCTTTAAAATCGCCTTGTTGTAGTGCAAGCAAGGATAGTGAATTATCTCCAACTACTCCATATAGAGGAACAAGAACGGTTTCATTGGAAATAAAATTATCATAAATGTTATAATAGCCGTTTAAATCTACTATTACTTTTCCAAGACGTGCCCGGTAACCCATTTCAATAGCGGTAACTTGTTCAGGCTGCACTATACTTACATTTGCTGCTTCTGGAGCACCACTTTGTACGGAATTTAATGTGAATGCATTTTCATACGCATCTCTACCTGACACAGTAGCTGTTGGGCTTCCCGTAGCTGCTGCACCTGCTCCACTTATGGGGAATGTTCTAACATACCGGTCTAAATTTGCCTCTGCTGAACCCACTAAAATTGCTCTACCAGCATCTAGTCCTATGAATAAATCTTGAGTTGTTGGATTTCTAAAACCTGTTTGCACTGAAGCACGAATGTTGTGATTTCTTTGCTCACCAGCGGTATAGGTAGCCGAAAATCTTGGAGAAAAACTTCCGTCAAAAAGTTCTGATTCGTCATAACGTATAGATCCTGTAAGCTTTACTCTGTCATCCATTAATTTTTTTTGAATTTGCAAATAACCGCCGTATTCATTGTAATAAATAGGTCCGTCAAAATCGGTATAAATCGTACCAAAGGAATTCAATTTATATTCTCTAAAAGATCCTCCTACCTGAATTTCAGCAATATCGGAAGTTATATGCGTAAAATTGTAATTGGCATCGGCATGTCTTAGTTGAGAAGCATCTTTAAATTGAGATCCAGAAGCCAGATCGGGGTTTGTTGTTACACTGGCTAGGGTATTATTAAACGCTTCTGTACCAGGCTCTAATCTTCCGGTATCTGCTGTTTGTCTTCCCAAAGCATGTGCTTGCTCCGGAGTTAATCCGCCTAAAGTTCCTTGAATAAAGGCTCCTGCATATTGACCAAACCAGGTTGCATCGGGTTTCCAAGCTCTGTTGATGTTAATGGCAGTAAATCTAGTGTCGTAGGAATCTCCAGCACTTTCATCGGTAATATATCCTCTTAAAAAGAAATTGTCGTTTTTAATTTCTAATTTATGTTGTTGTAAGAAAAAGTTTTTAATAGAATATCTATTTGCTCCTTGATATAGGGTGGAGCCAACGCCAATTTTTCCGATGTAGCTAATTTCTAAATCATTAGCAAGTGGTCTGTAATGAAGTGCAGCATCAAATTTTACACTCTCAGCGTTATAATTAGTAAGGTCACTTTCATTATATCCTGTTCTGCTTACGTTTTCATTTGGCAATAAATTTACTGCGCCTCCAGGAATAAGACCTGCATTTGCCAGGGCTTGCCCAACACCCTTAATGTTAGTGCTCACCTCGTCACCATAGACGTTCAACCCATCATAATTAGGATGTGATCTGTCTCTGCCTGGTTCTAATACATCTACTTCGTTAACTGCAAACCAGTCTGTTCCTTTTAAATAAGCAAAGTTAGCTTTTGCAGCAAATTTTTCGGAGAATTTATGTGCAACTCGCACGCCAAAATCGAAAAAACTGTTGTCTCCAGCTGCTTCTTGTGAAGTAATACCTTGTTTATAATAAGAGCTAATGCCTTGAAAATTAAATGGACTCTTACTGGTCATAAATAGTATACCATTAAAAGCATTTGAGCCATAAAGTGCTGAAGATGCTCCCGGAAGTAGTTCAATACTATGCACATCCAGTTCCGTCATTCCTAATAGGTTTCCAAAAACAAAGTTAAGTGCTGGTGATGAATTGTCCATTCCGTCAACAAGTTGTACAAAACGTGAGTTAGCAAACGTAGCAAAACCTCTGGTGTTTACAGATTGGAAGGTTAAACTATTTACATTGATATCAACGCCCTTGAGGTTTTCAAGTCCTCCATAAAAGGATGCTGATGCAGTGTTTTTAACTTCCTTGATACCAAATCGTTCCACAGTTACTGGCGATTCAAATATTCTTTCAGGGGTTCTTGATGCTGAGACCACAATTTCATCCAAAGAAGTACCTTCATTTAGTACGGAATTTACAACTTGATTGTTGGAAGTTATTTGGTAAGACTGTGGTTCATAGCCTACATTGGTAATAGAAATAATAAACGGGGGCTGTGTCGATACGGTTAACCTAAAGTTCCCGTCAAAATCGGTGACGGTTCCTTCTGAAGTTCCTGAAACAATAATGTTTGCTCCTAATACTGGCAAACCACTGTTATCCAGTACGTTCCCAGTAATTGTAGTTTGAGAATACGCAGAAAAACAGAATAAAAAAAATAAAAAGGGGAAAAATGTTTTCATATCTTATGTTTATAAATTAGCGAATACAATGTAACTAATTTTAATGAGATATGATAAATTTTTTTATGTAATTTTTTATTCTACCGTTACTGATTTTGCAAGGTTTCTAGGCTGATCTACATTGCGTTTTAGCATAACTGCAATATGGTATGCTAGTAGTTGTAGTGGTATTGTGGTTACTAAGGGGGTCAGGCTTTCAGAGGTGTAAGGCACTTCAATAATATAATCTGCCATGGCCTTAACGGTAGTATCCCCTTGGGTTACAATAGCGATGATAACTCCTTTTCTGGATTTTATTTCTTGAATATTACTTACTACTTTGTCATAATGATTACTGTTTACAGCAATAACAACAACTGGCATTTCTTCATCAATTAGAGCAATAGGGCCGTGTTTCATTTCGGCTGCAGGATAACCTTCCGCATGAATATAAGAAATTTCTTTTAATTTTAACGCCCCTTCTAAAGCAACAGGGAAGTTATATCCTCTTCCCAAATAAAGAAAGTTTTTTGAATCTTTAAATACTTTAGCTACATCTTTGATATGTTCATTTGCTCTAAGAGCAGTTTCTATTCGTTGAGGTATGAGCTCCAGCTCTCTTAAATAATTCATATAATCTGTGCTGGAGATGGTGCCTTTTATGTTTGCAAGCTTTAAAGCAATTAAAGTCAAAACTGTAATTTGGGTTGTAAATGCTTTGGTTGAAGCCACTCCTATTTCAGGTCCTGCGTGGGTGTAAGTGCCGCTGTCTGTTTCTCTTGAAATGGTAGAGCCAACAACATTGCAAATTCCATATACAAATGCCCCTTTTGATTTTGCAAGTTTTATTGCTGCCAGAGTATCTGCTGTTTCTCCACTTTGGGAAATAGCTAAAACAACATCATTTTCGGTTATTACTGGGTTTCTATATCTAAATTCTGAAGCATATTCTACCTCTACGGAAATTCTTGCAAGGTCTTCAAAAATATATTCAGCCACAAGTCCTGCATGCCAAGAAGTGCCGCAGGCAACAATGATAATTCTGTCCGCGTTTAGGAATTTTTGAATGTGATCTTCTAATCCGCCTAACTTAATAATGCCCTCGTCAGCGAGTAGTCTGCCTCTATAGGTGTCTTTTATAACACTAGGTTGTTCATAGATTTCTTTCAGCATAAAGTGGTCGAACCCTCCTTTTTCAATTTGTTCAAGGTTTAATTTCAATTCTTGCACATAGGGAACAACAATAGAATCATCTTTAATTTTTCTCACTTTTACCCCTTTATGTCTGCGAATAACTGCCATTTCTTCATCTTTAAGATAGATGGCATTGGTGGTATATTCAATAAATGGAGAAGCGTCACTGGCCACAAAAAATTCGCCATCGCCAACACCTATGGCTAATGGGCTTCCTAATTTAGCAACTACAATTTCATCGGGCTTTTTTTTATCAAACACAACAATTGCATATGCGCCAACAACTTGGTTTAGAGCTATTTGTACTGCTTTTCCGAGTTTAACCTTTTCATTTTTAATTACATCTTCAATAAGATTTACTAAAACTTCGGTATCCGTTTCTGAATGAAAAACATAGCCTCTTTTTATAAGTTCCTTTTTTATGGCGGTATAATTTTCTATAATTCCGTTGTGAATAATCACTAAATCTCCTGAATTAGAGTAATGTGGATGTGAGTTTACATCATTAGGAACACCATGTGTTGCCCATCTTGTATGACCAATCCCTAAGGTGCCATTTGGTAATTGTTTTTTGTTTACCTTCTTTTCTAAATCGGCTACTTTTCCTTTGGTTTTACTAAGCTGAATATTTTTTCCATCATAAATGGCAACTCCAGCACTGTCATATCCTCTGTATTCTAGACGCTTAAGCCCTTTTAATACTATGGGGTATGCCTCTCTGTATCCTATATATCCGACTATTCCACACATACATTAAAAATCTAATTGTTTATTTCTGTAAAGTATATATTCAATTTAATTCTCTTTTCTGGGTCAACTGCTTGCGAACCGTAAAGTACTGTTCCTTCTGGTGAAATAACACTGCCTGCGGGTATTTTATCAATACCTGGAGGTGTAGTATTTTGAAGTTGTTGTGAGGAAAGTATATTGATGTTTTGGGTTACTAAAAGTCCTAATCGCACATTTGTTGAATCTCTATTAATTAGATGGCTTATATGGTTAGTAAGTTTAATTTTATAACTTGTACCATTACCACTTGCGTCTCTTTTTAGCCTTCCAGAATGATTGGTTTTGAAATTTAAAGGATCTGACGCTGGGGTTAAATTATCCAGAGTATAATCTACTATAACCCGATTGTTGTTTAGGTCATAAATAAATAGTCTTTCTGGTTCTGAATTTCCTCCTTGCACAATATCCTGATTCACTTGTAATATTAAATCGGCTTCATTAATCAGCCATTTTTTACTTCTTAAAAAGTCTAATTCATCTGCCACACCATTACCATCGGTGTCTGGGCCAAATAATTCAATGACAGAAAAAGCTCCAGCGCCTCCTTTTATATACAAATTTTGCTCACCTGCGGTATTAGGATTGTTTAGTACTTGTTCAATATCTGTAGGAAAATTATTTATAAAAGTGTTTACTTTAATTCCATTAAAGGACATTCCTAGGGTAGCATTTAGTCTTGGATCTGTTATTTCTCCGGTGGGATTTTCATTATCTTTTGTGTATTTTATTTCAATTTTAGCTTGGTTTACGTCAAAAAGAATTAAGTTTCCTTGTGCGCTTATTGACTCAGCAATGAAATAAATACCTCTAAAATGATTTTTAAAATTGCTATTGTTAAGCAAAACATCTGACCCTTCTTGGCTAATAATTTTTTGTTGAAAAAAGGCAATTGGTAATTCTACTCGCAATCTTGGAGCCAATTTTTCCTCAGTATCTTCTCCGGGATTTATTACTACTTGTGCATTGCTTGGTGTAAAGGAAAGATTTTCATAAAGCAATTCTCCTAAGAAAGATTGAAACAATGGGCCTTGGTTTGAGAAGTATTTTTGGGCATCCTCAAAACCGGAATTTGGATCAAAATCTCTAAGAAAAAAATTAGATTCATATACAGAAAGTTTTATTGGAGAGCTTCCAAAAATGGAGTCTAAAGTATAGGTGATTTCTTCACCTGTACCTGTTGAAGTACTAAAATAAGGAATACTTAAAATTACAGATTCTATTTCTGGATTGAGTCCAAAAGTAGGGTTTACTTGGTCTAAAGTAACTTGTGCTAAAACACTCGCTTGTGTAACGCCAAATATTGGGTCGTTATACACCCCAAGCTGGTAAACTGGCAAATTTGTGGTTTCAACCGGGTTTGCTCTTCGGCTATATCCCACTACGCTAGCGGCGTCATAGAGATCAAAATTAAAATTTGGGTCGCCTATAATATCGCTTCCCACAGAATTAAAGTTTTCTTCACAAGAAGAAATAAATACTGCAAAGGCAGCAATAGCTATGTATTTAAAAAAAGAAGGAGTTGCTATTTTCATTAAAAAATAAGATATAAGGAATTTAAACTAATACTTTTGAGGTGTAAAAATCTATATAAGCATCTGAAAATTCTTCTTTATTATGAAACTTTAACACAGGCTTATCTAAATTTTTAAGATAGGTAACAAGTTCTTCAGGAATTTCTTGAGAACCTACAATAATTGCGTCTGAATTTTTAATGGCAATTTTCATTACATTATTATACGTTGGATTTTCAAGTTCTGCAATGTCACTTTCTTCAATACCATCAAAAGCTATTTTATGAATGACATCTTTATCTAAAGTTCCTTCAAATCCTTGATTGTAAACAGAGGTAATTATTTTACTGTTTTCAAAAAGGGGTTCGTTACCGTAATAATTTCTAAGATAAAGCGGTAAAAAGGAGGCTAACCATCCGTGAACATGAATAATATCTGGCGACCAGTTTAATTTTTTTACCGTTTCAATTACACCTTTTGCAAAGAAAATGGCACGTTCATCATTATCTTCATATAAGGCACCATTCTCATCTGCATAGGTTGCTTTTCTTTTGAAGTAATCGTCATTTTCTATAAAATATACTTGCATTCTCTCCTTAGGGATGGAAGCAACTTTAATAATTAGTGGCATATCCAAATCGTTAATCACTAAATTCATTCCAGACAGGCGAATTACTTCATGCAATTGATGCCTTCTTTCATTAATATTTCCATAACGAGGCATAAATATTCTGATTTGACCTTCCTTACTATTTACCGCTCTGGGTGCTTCAAACGACATGGAAGAAATCTCGGTCTCCGGCAAGTATGGAATTACTTCTGAGGACACGTACAAGACTCTTTTATCTTTCATAAATGTAACTTTATTTTTATTAGGCTTTTAAAAACACGCAAAATTACGAAAATTTATGCAGATTGACAGTAATATATTAAGTTTGCACCCTAATTTAAACTTCTAGAATGCAAGTTTTTAAAAATATTCAGGATTTACATCCTTTATTATCCAAAAAAAAAAGAGATGGACTTACCCTTGGCTTTGTACCAACCATGGGAGCTCTACACCAAGGACACCTGTCTCTAATCCAGCAGGCACTTGATGAAAATAACTGTGTGATTGTATCCATTTTTGTTAATCCTACACAGTTTGATAATTCTGCAGATTTTGAAAAATACCCTAGAATAGTGGATGCAGATTTAATTTTGCTCTCTAATTTAGAAAATAATGTTTTTGTATATGTGCCCCAGCCAAAAGACATTTACCCCACTGGCATTACCTCCAAGCATTTTGATTTTGGAGGCATTGAAAACGAAATGGAAGGCAAATATAGACTAGGGCATTTTGATGGTGTTGGCACTGTTTTAAAGTCGTTTTTTGAACTTCTACAACCAACTACGGCCTATTTTGGCGAAAAAGATTTTCAACAACTTCAAATTGTAAAAAAACTTGTTGCCATTGAAAAGTTACCTGTGAAAATTATAGGTTGCCCCATTTTTAGGGAGTCTTCAGGGCTTGCAATGAGTTCGAGAAACAAACGACTAAGTGAAGAACAATTAAAAGAAGCCGCTATCTTATTTAAAATACTTTCACAGATAAAAATTGATTTTGGCACAAAAAATGCCAAGGATATAACAAAATGGGTGGCAAAGGAGCTGAAAAAAAACAAATCAGTAGCCCTAGAATATTTTGAAATTGCTGATGAAACCACACTGAAACCCATTGTAAACATAGAAAAATACAAAAAATATCGCGCTTTTATCGCTGTTTTTTTAGGTGAGGTTCGACTCATAGATAATATCGCTTTAAATTAATTATCTTTGCACCATGTTTGTACACGTTGTAAAATCTAAAATTCACCGCGTAAAAGTTACCGGAGCCGACCTTAATTATGTGGGTAGTATCACCATTGATGAAGATTTAATGGATGCGGCCAATATTATTCAAGGCGAAAAAGTTCAAATTGTAAACAACAACAATGGCGAACGCATTGAAACTTACGCTATTCCTGGACCTAGAAATAGTGGAGAACTTACCTTAAACGGTGCCGCAGCTAGAAAAGTGGCTGTAGGTGATGTGCTAATTTTGATTACTTATGGTATGATGGAGATCGAAAAAGCAAAAACCTTTAAGCCCGCTCTCATTTTTCCTGATGAAGAAACAAACCTTCTCAAATAAATTGAAAAAAAAAACTATTCAGTTTCTAAAAATTGCCCTTCCTCTTTTTCTCGGGGTATTTTTAATTTGGTACTCTTATAACAAATTCACTCCAGAGCAACTTCAGGAAATAAAAAATTATTTTAAAGATGCTAATTATGGTTATGTGGCACTTTCTATTCTTTTTGGCACCTTAAGCAATCTTTCAAGAGCCTACCGATGGAACTTTATGTTAGCACCACTAGGCTACAAACCAAAATTTAAAAATAATGTAATGGCAGTTTATATCACCTATTTGATGAATTTATTTATCCCAAGAAGTGGTGAGGTTTCTAGGGCATTGGTTATCCATAAATACGAAAATGTGCCTTTTGACAAAGCTTTTGGAACAATCATTTCTGAACGTATTGCAGATTTTGTGATTCTTCTTATGCTAATTGGCATAACACTTAGCCTACAATTTAGTTTATTAACTAATTTCTTAATGGAAAAAGTTGACCCTTCCAAAATTCACCTCGGAATGGTACTATTACTAATTTTAGCCAGTATCATGTTTGTTTACTTAAAAAAATCGAACTCTGCCATCAGTAAAAAAATAAATATTTTCCTTTTTGGCCTTAAGGTAGGAATCCTTAGTATTTTTAAAATGAAACAAAAAGGAGCTTTTATTTTTCATACACTCTTTATTTGGATTATGTATTTACTGATGTATTATGTTGTGGTATTTGCTTTAGAAGATACAGCATCCATCACCTTTGGTGCAATCATCACTTCTTTTGTTGTGGGGAGTATGACTATAGCATTTACCAATGGCGGTTTTGGCTCTTATCCTTTTTTTATTGCAGGTATTTTAGTTCTTTTCGGTATTCCGGAAACCGCCGGAACTGCTTTTGGTTGGATTATGTGGACCTCACAAACTGCAATGATTATTCTTTTTGGCGGATTGTCTTTTCTTCTGCTTCCTGTTTTAAATAAAGCAAAATAATTTATACCTTTCACATTCCAATTTAAAATTGATCTCTTATGTTTTTAAAAAACATCCTCTTTGTATTTTGCGTTTTTATATGTACAAGTCTTTCGGCACAAGTTTTATATGAAAATTTTAATTCTACCAAACTTGGCGAATCCAGAAAATTAAAAATTCAACTGCCAAGAAATTACGACACAAACACCAATAAGGTTTACCCAATTATTTTAGTTTTAGATGCCGACTATCTTTTTGAACCCGTAGCAGGAAATGTAGATTATTATTCATATTGGGAAGAAATGCCCGAGGCCATCATCGTTGGCATAATGCAAGGAGAATCTAGAGATTTAGACTGCAGCTATGACGATACTACTTTTTTTCCGGCTGAAAAAGGCGCAAAATTTTTTGAGTTTATCGGATTGGAATTAATACCACATATAGACAGTAAATACCGAACTGCAAAATTTATTTTGGCGGTTGGTCATGAATTTACAGCAAATTTTATCAATTATTATCTGTTTAAAGACCCGCCACTTTTTAGCGGCTATTTATGTTTAAGCCCTGATTTAGCCCCTACCATGGAAGAAAAAATCCCTGCTCGACTAAACAAATTATCCACTAAAGTTTTCTACTATTTGGCAACAGCCACAAACGATTTAAAACCTATTAGGGATGTAACTTTACAACTAAACGAAGGGCTTAAAACAAATACCAAAGAAAACGTGCACTATTCATTTAATGATTTTGAAGGAGCTTCTCATTATTCTTTAGTTGGAAAAGCAATACCAGATGCTTTAGAGGAAATATTTTCCATTTATAGACCTATAAGCAAAAAAGATTATACTGAGGTCATATTAAAATTAAACACCCCTATTTTTGATTATTTGACCAATAAATACAGTACAATCCAAAATCTATTTGGATTCAAAAGTATCGTTCGTGAAAATGATATTATCGCCATTGCCACTGCCTGTGAAAAGAAAAAAGAATGGACATCTTTAGAAAGTGTTGCCAAACTAGCAAAAAAAGAACATCCAACTACCGTTTTAGGCGATTATTATTTGGGAAGATTTTATGAAGAAACGGGCCAACCAAAAAAAGCCATGAAAACCTTCCAAGGAGCATACCAACTAGAAGAAGTAGGATTTATAACCATTGATTTGATGATGGATCGTGCAGATAAAATTAAAGCCGATTTTGGATACTAATGAGTAAAACAAAAACTGCCTTTTTCTGCCAGAATTGTGGCACTCAGTTTGCTAAATGGCAAGGACAATGCACTGCCTGCAAAGAGTGGAACACCATAACCGAAGAAGTAATTGAAAAACCCGAAAAAGTAAATTGGAAAACCACAACAAATAAAACCACCAAAGCAGCTAAACCATTAAAAATTAATGAAATTGACACCTCAGCTGAAGTGAGATTAAACACCCTAAATGACGAATTTAATCGTGTACTTGGAGGTGGAATTGTGCCGGGATCTTTAATCCTATTAGGAGGCGAACCCGGCATAGGAAAATCTACCTTGTTGCTTCAAATTTCTTTACAGTTGCCTTATAAAACACTTTATGTTTCCGGAGAAGAAAGCCAAAAACAAATAAAAATGCGCGCCGAACGTATTCACAAAAACAGTGAAAATTGTTATATTTTAACGGAAACCAAAACACAAAATATTTTTAGGCAAATTGAAGAATTACAACCAGACATTGTAGTTATTGATTCCATTCAAACCCTACATACTGATAATATTGAAAGCAGCGCAGGTAGCATTTCACAAATAAAAGAATGCACTACTGAACTCATAAAATTTGCCAAAGAAACAGCAACTCCGGTTTTGTTGATTGGACATATAACTAAAGATGGAAACATAGCTGGACCAAAAATTCTAGAACATATGGTGGATACTGTTTTGCAATTTGAAGGCGATAGAAATCATGTTTATAGAATTTTAAGAGCACATAAAAACCGCTTTGGCTCTACAAACGAAATAGGCATCTATGAAATGCAGGGTAGTGGTTTGCGGGAAGTGCCCAACCCTAGTGAAATATTAATTTCTAAACACCAAGAAGACCTCAGCGGAAATGCCATTGCAGCAACTTTAGAAGGCATTCGCCCCTTGTTGATAGAAGTGCAGGCATTAGTAAGCACCGCAGTGTACGGAACCCCACAACGAACCACCACCGGCTACAATGCCAAAAGGCTAAATATGATTCTTGCTGTATTAGAAAAGAGAGCAGGATTTAGGTTAGGTGCAAAAGATGTTTTTTTAAATATTACTGGAGGCATCACGGTAGATGACCCCGCCATAGACCTTGCCGTTGTTGCTGCCATTTTATCAAGCAATGAAGATATTGCCTTGCCTAAAGACATCTGTTTTGCCGCAGAAGTAGGTCTTGCAGGCGAAATTCGTCCTGTTGCTAGAATAGAACAGCGCATTTTAGAAGCCGAAAAACTTGGTTTTGCCACCATTATGGTTTCTAAATACTGTAAATTTCCAAAGTTAAATACAGCCATTTTCATACAAAAAGTAGCTAAAATAGAAGAAGTAGTAAGTTATTTGTTTGGTTAAAAAAGGTGCTTGGGGTTTATTTCAAAATTCTTTGAACTAAAAACGCTTTTTAAACATGCTCTAGATATAGCAGAAATAGGGATGTAAAATAGGACTTGTCTATTTACATTACTTAATTTTTGCTTACAAATATTTTGTATTTTTAACCTATGAAGCCATTTTCAATTCCCTCTAAACTTCCTCTTGTAAAAACAACCATTTTTACAGTAATGAGCAAACTAGCAACAGAACAAAACGCTATAAATTTATCACAAGGATTTCCAGAATTTCAAAGTGATAAGAAATTAATAGACTTAGTTTCTAAAGCCATGAACACTCGTCATAATCAATACGCACCTATGGCTGGGGTGTTTTCATTACGGGAAAAGGTTTGTGAAAAAATAAATAACCTTTACGGAAGCACCTACCATCCAGAAACTGAAATTACCATAACTGCCGGAGCAACTCAGGCTATTTTTACCATTATTTCTGCTTTTATTTCCTTAAAAGATGAGGTTATTCTCTTCAACCCTGCTTATGATTGTTATGAACCTGCGGTAGTTTTAAACGGCGGAATTCCAATTAGTATTTCTCTCAAAACTCCAGAGTACAAAATTGACTGGAACGAAGTACAACAAAAAATCTCTTCAAAAACAAAAATGATTATTATTAATAGTCCACACAACCCAAGTGGAACCATACTTTCTAAGGCAGATTTGTATGAGTTACAAAAATTAGTAAAAGACACAAACATTCTTATTTTAAGTGATGAAGTGTATGAGCACATTATTTTTGATGACAAACAGCATCAAAGCATAGCCCTATTTCCAGAACTTGCTGCACGATCATTTATTACCGCTTCCTTTGGAAAAACATTTCATAACACTGGATGGAAAGTTGGTTATTGCGTGGCACCGAAAGAACTAATGGTAGAATTTCAAAAAGTACATCAGTTTAATGTATTTTGTGTAAACCATCCCATACAACAAGCATTAGCTATTTATCTAGAAAATGAAAAAAACTATTTAGGATTAGCCGCCTTTTATCAGCAAAAACGAGATGTGTTTTTAGAAGGAATTAAAAATTCTCGATGGGAATTTATACCCGCCTCCGGATCTTACTTTCAATTATTATCCTATAAAAACATTACAGATGAAGGTGATGTTGCTTTTGCCAAACGGCTTACCATAGAACACAAAGTAGCATCTATACCAACCTCTGTTTTCTATACCACGAACAAAAACCCTAAAGTACTCAGGTTTTGTTTTGCAAAAACAGAGGAAACTCTAAAAAAAGCCACAGATATACTAAGCAAATTATGAAAGATTCCTTACATATTGCTCTTATTCAAGCACCATTAGTTTGGGAAAATGCAGATTCTAACCGAAACTATTTTTCAAAGAAAATACTTGCAATTTCAGAAGCTGTAGACGTGTTCATTCTGCCAGAAATGTTTACAACCGGTTTCACCATGAATGCAAATCCTTTAGCCGAAACCATGCAGGGCAAAACGCTATCTTGGATGTTGAACCTAGCAAAAGAAAAGCAGTCTGCAATAACAGGAAGTATTATAATAAAAGAAAATGGAAACTATTATAACCGTTTACTATTTGTATTTCCTTCTGGTGAATTAAAAACATACAACAAAAAACACCTTTTTACTCTTGCCGCAGAAAACCAAGTTTACACTGCCGGAAATGCAAAACTAATTATTGATTTTCACGGATGGAAACTATGCCCTTTAATTTGTTATGACTTGCGATTTCCTGTTTGGGCACGAAATAAAGAAATCTACGATGTTTTAATCTTTGTGGCAAACTGGCCAAAAATGCGCATCACCGCTTGGGATACGTTATTAAAAGCAAGAGCTATTGAAAACATGGTATATTGTGTGGGGGTAAACCGTGTAGGCACTGATGGAAACGGTTATGAATATGTCGGTCATACTGCCATTTACGATGCTTTAGGCAAAAATGTATCTCCAGATTTAAAAGAAAAAGAAGGAATAACAATCGTTTGCTTAGAAAAATTACACCTTCAAGAAACCAGAAATACATTAAAATTTTTAGAAGATATAGATGAATTTCAAATTTAATGCCTTGCTTACTTTTATAAAAATGCTGTTATTTTGGGTTTTCTTTCATTTTTAATTTTTTTATAAGTCAAAAAATCACAAAAACACTATTATTTTTTTCAATTAAAAAAACTATCTTTGCGCCGTGAAAAAAACATCCTTTTTTCTGTGTAAATAAAAAAAGGTTTTAGATAATATAATTTGCTAAACAATAAATAGTTAACTATGTCAAAAGTTACAGGTAAAGTTGCTCAAATCATTGGTCCAGTTGTGGATGTTGTATTTAACAGCGGTTCTGAATTGCCAAGAATTTATGATTCTCTTGAAATTGATACCAAAAATGGTAAGCTAATCCTTGAAGTTCAATCACACGTAGGCGAAAACACCGTACGAACAATTTCTATGGATTCTACCGATGGTTTAAGCAGAGGCGTAGAAGTTTTTTCAACAGGAGCACCAATACAAATGCCCGTGGGCGATGATATCTACGGAAGGTTATTTAATGTAATTGGTGATGCAATTGATGGTATAGGAAACTTGCCTAAAGCAGGAAATGCTGGCTTACCTATACATAGGGAAGCCCCTAGATTTGAAGACTTATCAACATCCACCGAAGTTCTTTTTACAGGAATTAAAGTAATTGACCTTATTGAACCTTATGCAAAAGGTGGTAAAATTGGACTTTTTGGAGGTGCAGGCGTTGGTAAAACAGTACTTATTCAAGAATTGATTAACAATATTGCAAAAGGTCACGGTGGTCTTTCGGTTTTTGCTGGAGTGGGTGAAAGAACTCGTGAAGGAAATGACCTTTTAAGAGAAATGCTAGAATCGGGTATCATAAAATATGGAGATGCTTTTATGCATTCCATGGAAAATGGCGGATGGGATCTTTCAAAAGTAGATAAATCTGCTTTGAAAGAGTCTAAAGCTACATTTGTTTTTGGACAAATGAACGAACCCCCTGGAGCTCGTGCCCGTGTTGCACTTTCCGGATTGACTATTGCAGAATACTTCCGTGATGGCTCAGGCGAAGGACAAGGAAAAGATGTACTTTTCTTTGTGGATAACATCTTTAGATTTACGCAAGCTGGTTCTGAAGTATCTGCGCTTCTTGGCCGTATGCCTTCTGCTGTAGGATACCAACCTACTTTAGCCACTGAAATGGGCACCATGCAAGAGCGTATTACTTCTACAAAAAGAGGTTCAATAACTTCCGTACAAGCAGTATATGTTCCTGCAGATGATTTAACAGATCCCGCTCCAGCTACTACTTTTGCCCACTTAGATGCAACTACTGTACTTTCTCGTAAAATTGCAGAGCTTGGTATTTATCCTGCAGTGGACCCCCTAGATTCTACATCAAGAATTCTTACCAAAGAAATCCTTGGAGCAGAGCACTATGATTGTGCTTCACGCGTAAAAGAATTGTTACAACACTACAAAGAATTACAAGATATTATAGCCATTCTTGGTATGGAAGAACTTTCTGAAGAAGATAAGTTAGCCGTAAACCGTGCCCGCCGTGTACAGCGTTTCTTATCACAACCTTTCCACGTTGCAGAACAATTTACAGGATTGAAAGGAGTTTTAGTGGATATCAAAGAAACCATCAAAGGCTTTACGATGATTATGGATGGTGAATTAGACCATCTTCCGGAAGCGGCATTTAACCTAAAAGGGTCTATTGAAGAAGCTATTGAAGCAGGAGAAAAAATGCTAGCAGAAGCATAAACCAAGTTTTACTTGGAATCTATCAATATGTATATTGAACTTAACAAAATTCAAGTTTAGGCTTGGGAAATTTATAAATTTAAACTTATGCAGTTAGAAATCATATCGCCCGAAGCTGTTTTATTGCGTGCAGAAGTAACCTCTGTCACTGTTCCTGGAGTAGATGGTGAATTTCAAATGTTAAATAATCACGCACCTATAGTTTCCTTGTTACAGGAAGGGCTTGTAAAATTTGATGGAAATCCTACTTTTGGAGAAACTGTAAAAAACAAGTTTACAAAAAATAAAGAAGGCAAATGGACGCTCCTTATTAAAAGCGGCACTGTTGAAATGAACTCAAATAAAGTAATTATTTTAGCCGACTAAGATTTTTTTTACTAGTATATAAACATCCCGATACAAGAAAAAATGTGTTGGGTTTTTTATTTTAGTAAATTCTGATTTTTTAAATGTTATGAAGATGTTAAAGATGGGCTTATGCTATTGTAAACTCTTCGGAAAATTTCAATTCTTGCAGAATTCCTAGTATATTTGCTTTTCAGCCAAAAAACATATGCTCACTGCAATACTTACAGGTTTTTTATTTTCCCTTTTATTAGTATTTGCTGGCAAATATTTAAAAGGCAAACTTGCCATACTTTCTGCTTTAGTACCACTAGGTTTGTTTATCTATTTTTTACAATTTGTAGAAACGATAGCTAATGGTGAAATAATCTCTCAAAATGTGGAATGGGTACCCTCATTTGGCGTGAACCTAGGTTTCACTTTAGATGGGCTCTCGCTCATTTTTTGTTTGATGATAACTGGTATTGGTTTTCTGGTTTTTGCCTATACAGCAGCCTACCTTAAAGGACACGAATATCTTGACAGGTTTTATGGCTATTTAGGTATCTTTATGGGGGCAATGTTGGGTATCGTTTTATCGGATAATATTATTTCTTTATTTGTATTTTGGGAATTAACAAGTCTTAGCTCTTTCTTTTTAATTGGGTTTAATAACAAAGAAGAATCGTCCAGAAAATCGGCTATTTTAGCATTGGTAATTACCGGTTTTGGAGGCTTGTTTTTGCTTTCTGGAGCTCTTATTTTAGGTTCTGTGGCAGGTACATTTACCATTTCCGAAATGTTAATCTCCAAAGACCTTATTTCAGAAAGCCCTCATTATATTATAATTGTTGCAATGATTTTTGTTGCTGCATTTACAAAATCAGCACAGTTTCCTTTTCATTTCTGGCTTCCCGGAGCAATGAAAGCACCCACACCTGTTTCTACTTACCTGCATTCTGCTACGATGGTAAAAGCTGGAATCTATTTATTAATGCGCTTCACACCTGTTTTAGGCAGTACAGAATTTTGGAATTCAACCTTAATTATTGTTGGAACAGTAACCATGCTTTATGCGGCTATCCACACCCTTTTTAGAACCGATTTAAAAGGAGTTTTAGCCTACTCCACCATTTCTGCTTTGGGAATTCTTGTGTTTTTAATAGGTCTAGGAACCGAAGAAGCCCTACTTGCCGCTTGCGTTTTTATTTTAGTTCACGCCTTGTACAAAGCCACTTTATTCCTCGTTACTGGAATTATCGACCATGAAACTGGCAGTAGAGACATTACCCTTCTTTCTGGATTACGAAAAGTGCTTTTTCCTGTGGCTATAGCTGGATTTCTAGCCGCTATTTCCAATGCCGGAATTCCTCCTAGCTTTGGGTTTTTAGGAAAAGACTTAATTTATGAAGCCACTTTACATTTTGGAAATTCAGCAATATTTCTTACTGCGTTGGCTATAATCACTAACATACTTCTACTTTATGCAGGCTTTTTGGCAGGAATAAAGCCGTTTTCGGGAAAATTACCCGAAAACTTTTCTAAAGTACATATGCCAAGCTTTTTAATGTGGATCCCGCCACTTATTCTTGCCGTTTTAGGTATTCTTATTGGCATTTTTCCATCTATAATTCAAGAGTCCTTAATACAACCTGCCGTGACTTCCCTTGGAGAAAATGGTGGTGATGTACTTTTAAAGTTATGGCATGGTTTTAATACCATTTTAGCATTGAGCGCTACGACAATTGGCATTGGCATAATGTTATATTTCTTAATTAAACCAACCAAAAAAGTAGAAATAGCAATTGAAAAACTGGAATTTATTTCTCCAAAAACTATTACAGAGAAATTTGGCGACGCTTTTCATTATTTTTCCTCACTTTGGACAAATTTATTTCAAAATGGTTATTTAAGACATTATGTTTCTACAATTATTTTATTTTTAGTTGCCGTAATGGGCTATACGCTACTTAAAAACACTCGTTATCGGTTAGATTATAGTTCTTTTACGGCATTAACCATTTATGAGGTAATAACTGTTGCAATTATGATTGCAGGAATTCTATATACAGTATTTACAAAATCACGACTTGCAGCTGTTGCCGCTTTAGGAATAGTAGGATTGACCATAAGCTTAATCTTTGTGTATTATAGCGCGCCAGATTTGGCGATGACACAGTTTTCTATTGACACATTAACTGTAATATTGTTTGTATTAGTATTATATAAACTTCCAAAATACTTGAATTTATCCGACTATAAAACACGGATAAAGGATGGTATCTTATCTATAGCCTTTGGCGCATTGATTTCCATTCTTGCATTAGAAGTATTAGCAGAACCTCAGAGTTCTGAAATATCAGAATTTTATGCAGAAAACGCGTATCTTTTAGCAAAAGGTAAAAACGTTGTTAATGTTATTTTAGTAGATTTTAGAGGAATCGATACCTTTATGGAAATTGCCGTTTTAACCATTGCTGCAATAGGAGTTTTTGCGCTTCTAAAGTTGCGAATGACTGCAAAAGAAAGAATAACCACAGAAAATAAAAAATAGAGGTTGGTTAATACAAGAATTTATATATGAAAACAGTTATTTTAAAAACAGCTTCAAATTATTTACTCCCATTGCTGTTGCTGTTTTCATTTTTCATTTTACTTCGGGGGCATTATTTACCTGGAGGAGGATTTGTGGGTGGCCTAATTGCGGCTATTGCCTTTGTTTTACATGCTTTTGCAAATGGTTTAGAAAATACAAAACAACTTTTACGTATTCACCCTGGGTTTTTAATGCCTGTGGGTCTTGCATTGGCACTTTTTAGTGGTTTTTCCCCAATTATTTTTTCAGATTTGCCATTTATGACAGGAATCTGGTTTCCTGAACCCTTATCTGTAGTTGGTATGGTGGGATCGGCTTTATTTTTTGATATTGGTGTGTATCTTGTAGTTGTAGGGGTTTCATTAACTATTATTTTTACTATAACCGAATCGGCATAACCTATGGAGTTTATTTTAGCTATATTAATAGGAATTTTTTATGCAGCAGGATTATATATGATGCTGCGCAGAAGCCTAGTTAAACTTATAATTGGCCTTATACTTTTAGGAAATGGCGCCAACCTTTTGATTTTTCTTTTAGGAAGAATAACCAAAGGACTTCCTCCAATCATATCAGGAGAGTCCCCCGTTTTTTTAGGAGCTTATGCAGACCCAATTCCACAAGCATTAATTTTAACAGCAATTGTAATTAGTTTTGGTTTACAATCTTTTGCAATAGTACTAGTAAAAAGAGCCTATACTGTTGTAAAAACAGACGATTTAGATCAAATGAACTCAACAGACCAATTTTCATGATACAACACCTCGTTTTATATCCCATTTTAATACAAGTGTTTTTAGCTGTAGTATTGCTTTTTTGCTGGAGAAGAGTTCACTTACAAAAAGTTATTAGTGTTGTGGGAAGTTTTTTAAGTTTAGGCATTGCCATTTGGCTATTTATTAATACCTGGAATCAAGGCACATTAACCATACAAGCGGGAAACTGGGAAGCTCCTTTTGGAATAAGTTTTGTGTCTGACACTTTTGCTGCAACACTTGTTTTGCTAACGGCAATTAGTGGTCTAGCAGTATCTGTTTTTTCAGTAGGAACCATTTTACCTGCACGATTAAAGTTTGGATATTTACCCATTTTTCACTTTTTATTGTTAGGATTAAATGGTGCTTTTTTAACTGGTGATATTTTTAACCTCTATGTATGGTTTGAGGTTATCATAATAAGTTCGTTTGTTTTAATAACCCTAGGTGGCGAAAAAGCACAATTAGAAGGAGCTTTAAAATATTTTACACTGAACATTTTTGCTTCTATGATTTTTTTAACCGCAGTTGCTGTTTTATATGGTTTAACAGGTTCTTTAAATATGGCCGATTTATCTATAAAAGTTGCCGCAATTGAAAATCGAGGGTTGGTAGAGGTTACTGCTATTTTATTTTTAATAGGTTTTGGTATTAAATCGGCTTTATTTCCTTTATACTTTTGGTTACCCGCCTCTTATCATACACCGCCACCTGCAGTATCAGCTATTTTTGGCGGCTTGTTGACTAAAGTTGGCGTTTATGCTTTAATACGTGTGTTTACCCTAATTTTTGTAGGCGATGTTTTTTTAGAAAATGTGATTCTTACTATTGCCGGATTAACATTAATAAGCGGTGCTATAGGAGCATTGGTTCAAAATAATATTGTGAAAATATTTTCCTACCTCATCATTTGCCATATTGGATATGTGATTTTAGGATTGGGTTTGGCTTCTGAACTTGCTATTGCTGGAGCAATTTTTTATCTAATACACGATATCATTGTAAAAACAAATCTCTTTATGATTAGTGGCTTAATTTATCGTATTAAAGGCACCTTTAGTATACGCGATTTAGGAGGTTTATACGCTAAATATCCTTTGCTTTCGTTGCTTATGGTTATACCATTTTTTTCATTGGTAGGCATACCCCCTCTATCCGGGTTTTGGCCAAAATTAGCGTTGATTACAGAAAGTTTTAAAGTCGATAATTATTGGCTAATAGCCGCCGTTTTGTTTGCTACATTTATTACCTTCTATTTAATAGCAAAAATTTGGTCAGAAGTTTTTTGGAAAGAAGGCAAAATACTTCCAAAATTGCATAACTTTCGTTATTTTGAAAAATTAAAGTTAGAGAAGAAGATACAAATCGTTGGCCCCATAGTGTTTTTGGCTTTGGTGTCTTTATACATTGGTTTTTGTGCTGAAAACATTCAACAATTAGCATTAAGAGTTGCAAAGGAATTATTAAATAATCAACACTATATTCAGGCGGTTTTGGGAAACCAATTATAATAAATTAAAAGAAAATGAAAAGCAGATTTTTAAGCAATATTCTATTAACCTTTATTTGGGTAGCCCTTACAGGTAGCTTTGTGTTTCTAAACTTCTTATTTGGCTTTGTAGTTAGCTTTTTAATTTTATGGGTAATTACAGTAGGAAGCGGAGATGCAAAATATTTTAAAATTATGCCTAAACTAATTGCCTTTATTTTCTTCTTTTTATACGAACTAATTAAGGCAAATTTACAAGTAGCCTATGATGTTGTTACTCCTAAGTTTTATATGACCCCCGGAATAGTTCGTGTGCCATTAGATGCAGAAACTAATATGGAAATAACCCTTTTAGCTAATTTAATTTCCTTAACACCAGGCACTCTAAGCTTAGATGTTTCAGACGATAAAAAAGTGCTTTACGTACACTCTATGTATATTTCAGATAAAGAAAAATTTATAGAAGGTATTAAAAATGGATTTGAAAAACGATTACTAGAAATATTGCGATGACCTTACACAGCTATTTATATTTAATTTTATTACCAATTTTAGCAGTATCTGTTTTGTTGCTGTTCATACGATTTTTGATAGGCCCCAATATTGTCGATAAAGTAATTGCTTTAGACCTTTTAATAACAACTTGTATTGGAATTATTGCTATTTATAGCATCGTTTATAACCAACCAACCTTTTTAGATATTGCTATGATTTTAGCATTAATTGCCTTTTTAGGAACTGTTGCTTTCTCGTACTATTTAGAAAAAAGAAATAAAAAATGAGTACTATTTTAATTGGCATATTTGCAACCCTAGGAACTATTTTTGTCTTACTGGCAGCCGTTGGCTTGGTGAGAATGCCCGACACCTATTTGCGTATTTCAGTAACCACTAAAGCCGCAACTTTAGGCATTGGATTAATTCTAATTGCTGCGGCTATCTATTTTAATGAACTTTCCATTACATCTAGAGTGCTTGCTATTATTTTATTTATATTCTTAACCGCTCCTGTAAGTGCACATTTAATAGGGAGAGCATCTTATTTTACAGGTGTTAAATTATGGAAAAAATCGGTTATGGATGATTTAGAAGGAAAATACAAAAAAACGACCCACAAATTATCGAGTGAAGACACAAATGAAAATAAAGATGATAGGAAGGAATAACTTTTTTCTACTTTCTTTTTTTGAAAATACACTCTAATACAATCTAATACAATCCTATATTATTTAGTTACAATGATTTTTTTTGCATTAACTTTACATTAATGCCAAATACGCTTTACTTTAAAAACCATTTCATTTATGTTTCTAGCCGAAATAGACAGAGTATCTTCCATTACAAAAGAAGAGTTTGTCAAAAAATATCTAAACCCCCAAAAACCCGTTGTTATAGAACGGTTTGTAGAGCACTGGCCAGCCATTAAAAAATGGACTCTAGAATACATGTCTATGGTTGCGGGCGACAAAATAGTGCCTTTATATGACGACCGCCCGGTACATTATAAAGATGGTTTTAACGAGTCACACGCTAAAATGAAAATGCGTGATTACATCAATTTGCTTAAAAATGAACCTACCAGATATCGTATTTTTCTTTGGAATATTTTGAAAGAAGTACCCGAACTTCAAAAAGATTTTGATTATCCTAACTTTGGAATTTCCCTAATGAAAAACTTGCCCATGTTGTTTTTTGGTGGCGAAAATTCCTATACCTTTATGCATTATGATATAGATTTAGCCAATATTTTTCACTTTCATTTTCAAGGAAAAAAGCAAGTTATTCTTTTTGATCAAAATCAAACACCCTTTTTGTATAAAGTGCCATACTCCTTAATCACCAGAGAAGATATTGATTTTTCCAATCCAAATTTTGAAAAATGGCCAGCTCTTAAAAAGGCACAAGGCTTTAGCACACATTTAGAGCACGGAAATATGCTGTATATTCCAGAAGGATATTGGCATTATATGCGTTACATTACCCCAGGATTTAGCATGAGTTTGCGTGCTATAGCCAGAAACCCAAAAAACCTAAGTAAAGCTATTTATAATATTTTTGTAATGCGACATTATGATTCTTTAATGCGAAAAATATATGGGCAAAATTGGATTGATAACAAAAATGAAAAAGCCATCCTAAAAACACATAAACAATTGTCTATTAAGGGATGAGCTGTGACACCTTTTCATAAACCATTTCGCTTTCCCAGCCTCTATATAAAAGATAATCTGCCAGTTTTTTTCTTTTTTTAAACTTTTCGGTCTCTTTTATTTGACCAAGGCGTTTTTCTGCAAGAGCGTCAAACGCAGAATAATATCCTTGGTCTTCAATTTCTAAAAGTGCTTGATAGATATTGTAGTCAGAAATATTTCTTCGTTTTAATTCATTAACAATACGCTTCTTTCCCCATTTTTTTATAGAGAACTTTCCTCTTGCAAAAGCTTTAGCAAAACGGGTTTCATTTAAAAAATTGTGTTCAAAAAGATGCAGCATAATTTTTTCTACAACCTCAGGTATTAGCTGCATTTCTCTTAGCTTTTTTGTCACTTCCTGATGACATCGCTCCTGATAAGCACAGTAGTTTTCCATTTTAGACTGTGCTTCAAAAATGTTATACACTTTTCTGGATTCCATGGTTTGAAAAGTCTGTTGGTTTATCTAAAAATTATGCTAGAAATATTACATTAAGTCTTTAGGTTTTTTTCCAAACCTTCGGGTATGCTCTTTTGTAAGTATTTGAAAATCTTCGGTATGCTCCAGTTTAGAAAAGTTGGCATATAACTCTTTTGGCAGACCTGTTAATTTTCTTTCTTTTAAATCAATCCATGCGCCCATCATTTCACAAGATGCAAAATTTTTTCCATTAGCATCATAAAAATTATGTAAAAACTCAAAATACATGCCATCTTCAGAAACTCCTTTTAATTGTAGTGAAACCTTTACTGGTTTTCCGGCAAAAACTTCTTTAAAATAATATACATGTTCATAAAACACCACTGGACTAATATTGTATTTTGCCATATCGCGCTGATCAATGCCGTTTTCAATAAAAAAACCCATTCGGGTATGGCTCATAAGGTTAATATATGCGCTATTTGCTAAATGCCTATTAGCATCTATATCACTCCATCTAATTTCAAATTCTTTAATGTACATTTACTTGTTTTTTACAAATCTACAAAGATTTTGCTGTGTGTGCTTAATAAGAGTGTAGTTTTGTGGTTCTTAAATTATCCGTAACCTATGCCGCTTTTAAAATCTTTTTATCAACCTCCTTCCATTTTTAGAAACGGACATTTCTCCACAATTTATTCGGCTAAAATGAGGATTGCACCACAATTAATTCAAAAAAGAGAGCGTCTTGATTTATTAGATGGTGATTTTATAGATTTAGACTGGTCCTATTCTGACATAAAAACCGAAAAACTCGTTATTTTACTTCACGGTTTAGAGGGTAATGCACAACGCACCTACATTCTAGGTGCAGCAAACCTTCTTAATAAAAATGGTTGGGATGCAATAGCAGTAAACTACAGAGGGTGTAGTGGTGAGCCCAACAAACTTTACCGCTCCTATAATGCTGGCACAACAGACGACTTAGAATCGGTTATTCAGTTTATATTACAAAAAAATATATATACTGAAATAGCTTTAAACGGTTTTAGTTTAGGTGGAAATTTGTTGTTGAAATATTTAGGCGAAAGAGAGCAAGTGCACTCTGAAATTAAAAAAGCAGTGGCAATATCTACGCCTTTAAGTTTAAAAGGTTCTTTAGAAGCTTTACAAAAAACATCTAATTGGGTCTATCGCACCTCCTTTTTAACCGATTTAAAGAAAAAATACCGTCAAAAAATAAATCAATTTCCTGATAAATTAAGTAAAAACGATCTTAAGCATATAAAATCACTTCTCGATTTTGACAATATCTATACCTCTAAAGCTCACGGGTTTAAAGACGCGTATGATTACTACAAAAAAAACAGTAGTTTACAATTTTTACATCAAATTAAAATACCAGTATTGCTGCTCAATGCTAAAAATGACAGCTTTTTATCTAAAGATTGTTATCCCGTAAATCTAGCCGAGCATTCTGAAAATATTTTTTTAGAAACCCCTAAATACGGCGGTCATGTAGGTTTTTATGCTAAAAAAAATGTGTTTTATAGTGAGGAAAAGACCCTACAGTTTTTGAATAAATAACCAATAATTTAAATAAAATATATTTAGTTTATTTTAACAACTAAGTGTAATTCTAGAATGGGTTTAGTTGTACCTTGTAAAAAAATATAATTTGAAATTATACGTCAAATATATGGTAAGCAACCGTTGTAAAACAGTGGTGAAAGAAGCATTAAAAAAGCTTGGGCTCCATTTTATTGTGGTAGATTTAGGAGAAGTGGAAATCATGGAAACTATTTCTGAAGAACAGCGAGAACAAATAAAATTAGCACTCTATAAATCCGGTTTAGAATTAATGGATGACAAAAGGGCAATGCTCATTGAAAAAATAAAAAATGTTATTATAGAAATGATTCATCATTCAGAAGAGGCTATCCAAATAAATTTTTCTGTTTATTTAAGTGAAAAATTACAACACGACTATACCTATTTGTCTAATTTATTTTCAGAAGTACAAGGCATTAATATTAAACAATTTATCATCTTCCATAAAATTGAACGCATCAAAGAATTAATCATTTATGATGAATTAAATATCACCGAAATTGCATGGAAATTAAACTACAGCAGTGTAGCACATTTATCCAACCAATTTAAAAAAGTAACAGGGCTCACACCTTCCCATTTTAAGCAATTGAAAGATAGAAGAAGAAACCCTATTGAAGAAATTGGAAATCAATTTATAACAGATGCTAGTTCCGATAAGCATACTTAAAAAACAGCTTTTTTAATAAGGCGAATTACCGATGAAAGCACCACAAATTAACAATCTGCAATACGCTAGAAACCTAATTGAAGCTAGCCTAGATCCATTTTTAGCCATAGGTCCAGATGGAAAAATAACCGATGTTAACGAGGCTTCCATAAAAGTTACAGGTCTATCAAGAAAAAAACTGATAAATACCGACTTCTCTTTTTACTTTACCGATTCAAAAAGAGCACAAAAGGGATGCCTTGAGGTTTTTAAAAAAGGATATATTATAGACTATCCCCTTACCATAAAACATAAAAAAGGGAACTTAACAGACCTGTCCTACAATGCTTCTGTTTACAAAGATGATTCCGGAAATGTGATTGGGATATTTGCAACCGCACGAGACGTAACAGATCAAAAATGGTCCATTAACCTCAGAAAAGCAAACAAAGAACTTGCCTTTCAAAACGACGAAAAAGAAAAAAGAGCTGAAGAGCTTGTTGTTGCCAATAAAGAACTCGCTTTTCAAAATAAAGAAAAAGGAAAAAGAGCTGAAGAGCTTGTTGTTGCCAATAAAGAACTCGCTTTTCAAAATAAAGAAAAAGAAAAAAGAGCTGAAGAGCTAGTCCTTGCAAATAAAGAACTCGCTTTTCAAAATAAAGAAAAAGAA
>PHDJ01000053.1 GCA_002842575.1 Bacteroidetes bacterium HGW-Bacteroidetes-2 | reverse complement strand
TATAGGGCGGTAGGTTTTGAAATTTAAAAGAACATCCCAATAAAATAAAGGGATGCAGGAGTTTTTTTTTCAATTTTTCACTTTAGTCGTTTGATAGTGTAAAAAAATAATTTTTTCTTATGTACTACGTTGTTTTTTAGTTATTTCGGTTATTAGAATATACCCCACCGCATTAGTCCAACTAATTAGTTAATTATTTCAATCCACAACTTGGCCCTCTTAACCCCTAAAGTAAGGTTTTACAATCTATACTATTTTTTTTAAGAAACAGCATAATTTGTTTAGAAAACAATTTCAAAAAGGCAAACTTTGAATTCGGTTCTACCTGCATTCTATTAAAAAAAACTTATTTTTGTAAAAAAGAACTACTATGCTTAAAGCCGGAGTACTAGGTGCAGGCCACCTCGGAAAAATTCATCTAAAACTATTACAGCAATCTGAAAATTACCAATTAATAGGCTTTTATGACCCTTCACCAGAAATTAGAGAAAAAATAACTCAAGAGTTTGGCTATACTTCTTTTGCCACTATAGAGGCTTTAATTGCCGCTTGCGATATGGTAGATGTTGTAACACCTACCATTACCCATTTTGATTGTGCTAAAAAAGTGTTAGAAGCAGGTAAACATCTTTTTATTGAAAAACCCATTACCTTTTCAGTAGATGACGCAAATGAAATCATTCGCCTTGCCAATAAACAAGGAGTAAAAGGTCAAGTGGGTCATGTAGAACGTTTTAATCCAAGCTTCACAGCGGTAAATCATATGATTGACAATCCGATGTTTATTGAAGCACATCGATTGGCAGAATTTAATCCTCGTGGGACAGATGTTTCAGTAGTTTTGGATTTAATGATTCACGATATTGATGCTATTTTAAGTGTGGTAAAGTCTAAAGTAAAGAGCATTAACGCTAGTGGAGTTTCCGTAATTAGCGAAACGCCAGATATTGCAAATGCACGCATCGAATTTGAAAACGGTTGTGTGGCAAACTTAACCGCAAGCCGTATCTCCTTAAAAAATATGCGTAAAGCACGGTTTTTTCAGCGCGACGCCTATATTTCTGTAGATTTTCTGGAAAAAAAATGTGAAGTCGTAAAAATGAAAGATGCTCCAGAAACTCCAGGCGATTTTGATATGATTTTACAAAATGCCGAAGGGATTAAAAAACTAATTTATTTTGACAACCCCAAAGTGGAACAAAACAATGCCATTCTTGACGAGCTCAATGCTTTTGCTAATGCTATAAAAAACAATTCTACACCTATTGTAAGCCTAGAGCAAGGCACTGAAGCATTGCGAGTGGCATTATTAATTATAGAAACATTTAAAAAATAAATAAAATTTTAATATAAAAACAACCGCTTTTGCGGAAAATACGTATGAAAAATGTAGCAGTAATAGGAGCCGGAACGATGGGAAATGGAATAGCCCATGCCTTTGCCCAAAGTGATTATAAGGTACAATTAATCGATATTAGTGAAGCCTCCCTAAAAAAGGGCATAGACACCATTGCCAAAAATTTAGATCGGATGGTGGCTAAAGAAAAAATTACCGAAGCCGATAAAACTAAAACACTAAATAACATTACCACCTTTACCCATTTGGAAGAAGGAGTGGAATATGCAAGTTTAGTGGTAGAGGCCGCCACAGAAAATGTAGATTTAAAACTAAAAATTTTCAGAGATTTAGATAAATTTTGTCCAGATGACACCATTTTAGCAACCAATACCTCCTCTATTTCCATCACAAAAATTGCAGCTGTTACCAAAAGACCAGACATGGTTATTGGAATGCATTTTATGAATCCAGTACCCATTATGAAGCTAGTAGAAATTATTAAAGGATACAATACTTCACCTGAAACCTACACCACCGTGGCCGAGCTTTCCAAAAAACTAGGCAAAATACCTGTAGAAGTAAACGACTACCCAGGCTTTGTAGCAAATCGAATTTTAATGCCAATGATTAATGAAGCTATAGAAACCCTTTACAATGGCGTAGCCGGTGTGGAAGAAATTGACACTGTAATGAAATTAGGTATGGCGCACCCTATGGGTCCGTTACAACTTGCAGATTTTATAGGATTAGATGTTTGTCTTTCCATACTTAATGTAATGCATGATGGATTTAAAAATCCAAAATACGCGCCGTGTCCCTTGCTTGTAAACATGGTTATGGCTGGAAAATATGGTATAAAAAGCGGTGAAGGATTTTATGATTATAAAGAAACGCCTAGAGCGGAGAAAGTAGCTTCAATGTTTAGATAACTAAAGAGGGCTTCTTGTTCAAATAGCCCATAGAAATAAAATATTTAGGCTCTTAGTCTGCTAATTACCAAAAAAAATACAAAATGGCAAAAGTAAACCCATTTAAAGCAGTACGCCCAACTAGAGATAAGGTAAGTCTTATAGCATCGCGCGCATACCAAAGTTATACCATTGAAGAACGAGAATTTAGAATGCGTAACAACCCGTTTTCGTTTTTACACATAGTAAATCCAGGATACAAATACCAAAAAGAAATACTCGGTCCAGATCGTTTTGACTTAGTAAAAAATCGCTATCAAGAATTTAAAGAAGATGGAGCATTTATTCAAGACCCTAAACCGTCCTATTACATTTATAAAATAGTGGATAGAGAGCAACAATCATTTTTAGGCATTATAGCTGCCACCAGCACGGAAGATTATGAAAATAACATAATCAAAAAGCATGAAGAAACTATTGAATCTCGAGAAATAACTTTTAAGGATTATTTAAAAACAGTAGGTTTTAATGCTGAACCAGTGTTAATTACCTATCCCGATAATGATAAAATTTCAGAAATTTTAAACAAAATTATTTCCACCCGTGCCGAATATGAATTTACAACAACCTATCGCGATACACATTATCTTTGGAAAGTAGAGGATGAAAGCATCATTACTTCTATTCAAAACGAGTTTGCTGCTATGAAATCTTTATACATAGCTGATGGTCACCATCGCTCTGCTTCTTCATTTTTATTACAGCAGGATCTTAAAAAGGAAAATCCAGATCATTTAGGAACGGAAGGCTATAATTTTTTCATGAGTTACCTCATTCCGGAATCCCATTTAAAAATTCATGAGTTTAATCGTCTTATAAAAGACTTAAATGGATTGACTAAAGAGGAGTTTTTAATAGCATTGGATGCAAATTTTCGGATTGAAAACCGAGGTCTTTCTTATTATAAACCTTCAAAAGCGCATCATTTTAGTATGTACCTAGATAAAGAGTTTTATTCGCTTTACCTTCGGAAAACAAATTTTACTAAAGAAGATGCTTTAGATGATCTCGATGCTCAATTATTGTATAAAACCATCCTAAAACCAATCTTGGGTATTTCTGATTTAAGAAACGACACCCGCATAGAATATGCCCACGGTAAAAATGATTTAGCATATGTTAAAGCTAAAGTGGATAGTGGAGAATTTAAAATAGGATTTGGATTGGTTCCTGCAACTATCGAACAATTAAAAAACATAGCTGATCAAGGATTAAAAATGCCCCCAAAAAGCACCTACATAGAACCCAAACTTAGAAGTGGCATTACCATTTATGAGTTTTAGTGATGAGTAATTAAATAGCGAAAAACATTTTAATGGGCAGTATAACCGAAAATTTACAAAAAATAAAAAAGTCCCTTCCAGAGAATGTAACTTTAGTTGCAGTTTCAAAAACAAAGCCAATAGTTGACTTAATAGAAGCCTATAATTCAGGACATAGAATTTTTGGCGAAAATAAGGTACAAGAAATGACCGAAAAATGGGAACAACTTCCCAAAGACATTCAATGGCACATGATAGGGCATGTACAGACAAATAAGGTGAAATATATGGCGCCATTTGTATCCCTAATACATGGAGTGGAAAGTTTAAAATTGTTAAAAGAAATAAACAAACAGGCAGCAAAAAACGATAGAATCATACATTGCTTATTACAAATACACATAGCAAAAGAAGATACAAAATTTGGTTTTGATGCAAAGGAGGTAACAACAATTATAGAAACAGAAACTTTTAAAAGTTTACAAAATATTAAAGTAATAGGTTTAATGGGAATGGCTACATTTACAAAAAATAAAAATCAAATTGAAAAAGAATTTCAAGAAATAAAAAACCTTTTTGACTCTTTAAAAATAAAACCAGAAACAAACAACTTAAAAATTAATACCCTCTCCATTGGCATGAGCGGCGATTATAGGATTGCTATAAAAAACGGAAGCACAATGGTGCGTGTGGGAAGTGCTATTTTTGGAGAAAGAAATTATTAAATTATCATTAATTGTACGCAATACTTGACATAGAAACCACCGGAGGAAAATACAATGAAGAAGGAATTACTGAAATCGCCATATACAAATTTGATGGCCATGAAATTGTAGATCAATTTATCAGTCTAGTAAATCCAGAAAAACCCATCCAGCCCTTTGTGGTAAACCTTACCGGAATTAGCAATGATATGTTGCGTAATGCTCCTAAGTTTTACGAAGTAGCAAAACGCATTGTAGAAATTACAAAAGATTGCATAATCGTGGCACACAACGCAGTATTTGACTACCGCATACTTCGTACAGAATTTATGCGATTAGGTTTTGAGTATAGTCGAGAAAGTCTTTGTACTGTAGAACTTTCAAAAAAATTATTGCCAGAGTTAAAATCCTATAGTTTAGGAAAACTAGTACGCGAGTTAGGCATCCCTATGAGTGACAGACACAGAGCTTCGGGTGATGCGAAAGCTACCGTTATTTTATTCAAGCTACTGCTATCTAAAGACACCCAAAAAGAAATTGTAAGTAGTGCCGTTAAATTAGAGCCTAAAAAGCAAATAGACAACAAATTACTTCAAATTATAGAAACGACTCCTTCAGAAACAGGTGTTTATTATATACATCGGGAAGATGGAAAAATTATTTACATAGGCAAAAGCAAAAATATTAAAAAGCGAATTATCCAACATTTTACAGGAGAAAACCGAAAATCAAAAAAAATTCAGGATGAAGTTGCTGTAGTTACCTATGAAAAAACTGGAAGTGATTTAATAGCTCAACTTAAAGAAAGTGAAGAAATAAAAGAGAACAAACCCATTTACAACCGAGCTCTTAGAAAAACGCTTTACCTAAATCAACTAGAAAGTTTTGTAGATGAAAACGGATACATTCAACTAAAAATCACAAAAGCTGACACTGGAAAAAACCCTATTATTACCTTTACTAATTTGCAACAAGCTAAAAATACACTCTATAAAATAACAGAAACCTACGGGTTATGTCAAAAATTAACCGGTTTGTATAAAACAAAAGGTGCTTGTTTTTTACATTCCATACAACAATGTGCAGGAGCCTGTTTGGGTAAAGAAACTCCAGAAGAATACAACAAAAAAGTAACTGCTTTTATTAAAAAAAACAGTTATGAAAAACTACACATGCTTATTATAGACCACGGAAGAGATATAGATGAGCGATCTGTGGTATATATAGAAAACGGGGTTTTTAGAGGAATTGCTTTCTTTAATTTAAACTACCAAATTAACAATCCCGAGGTATTAAAATCGATTTTAACACCAATGAAAAATAACAAAGATGCCCAACATATCATTCAAAGTTATTTACATAGAAATAAAGTATTAAAGATTATTGAACTTTCATAAATAGAAAATGTAAAAGATGTTGTGTATTTTTGAGTAATACAAAAAAAAACAGTATTTTTAATTCTATGCTAACTGAAACAAAAAGTAAAATTGATGTCCTTAGACAGAAGATTTATATTGTCATTTACGGCACCAGTACTCCAGCTGGCAAGCTCTTTGATCTTGTTCTTCTTGTCCTAATTTTATTAAGTGTTCTAGCCGTGATGCTGGAGACTGTTTCCAGCTTTGATCTAAAATACCACAAGGAATTAATTGTTTTTGAATGGATTTTCACCTCCCTTTTTACTATTGAATATCTTTTACGTATATTTTCAACAAGAAAGCCTTGGAAATTTATATTCAGTTTTTATGGCATAATCGATTTAGTAGCAATACTTCCTATGTATTTATCGTTTTTCTTTGTTGGAAGTAGTGTTATTGCCAGTATAAGAGCCCTTCGATTACTAAGGATATTTAGAATTTTAAACATCACACAATATATAGGAGAATCAAATAAACTGAAATCTGCTTTAAGAGATAGCAAAGCTAAAATTATAATTTTTCTTTTTGTAGTTGTCATTATTTGTGTACTTATGGGCACATTAATGTACTTGATAGAGGGTAAAGAAAGTGGGTTTTCTAGTATTCCCCTTAGTATTTATTGGTGTATTGTGACGTTAACCACGGTAGGTTTTGGCGATATTACACCGGTAACAAGTTTAGGAAGATTCATTGCTTCCATAATTATGATTACTGGGTATGGCATTATTGCTGTTCCTACAGGAATAGTAAGCGCAGAATTCACTAAACAAAAGATAAAACAAAAAAAAGAATCCAAAAACTCTTCTATATGCCCGGTATGTAATAAAACAGACCACAAAAACGAAGCAGATTTTTGCTATAACTGTGGAGAAAAACTTAATAATAAATCAAAATTTGACTAGCAAAAAAAAACACCTTATTGTTATTGTTGGTCCCACAGCAATTGGGAAAACCACTCTTTCTATAGCACTAGCAAAACATTTTAAAAGTGAAATTTTGTCTGCAGATTCTAGACAATTTTATTCGGAAATGTCTATTGGTACTGCTATCCCCACTCCAGAAGAGTTGCTAGAAGTTCCACATCATTTTATTCATCATCTCTCAGTGGAACAGGAATATAATGTGGGTGCTTTTGAAAAAGATGCATTGCAACTTTTAGAAAAAATATTTAAAACAAATGAACTGCTTTTTATGGTAGGCGGTTCGGGTTTATATATACAAGCAATAGTAGAAGGTCTTGACACTTTTCCTAAAATTGATTCAAAAATCAGAAAAGAATTAATTAAAACCTTTGAAGAAAAAGGGCTTACTTATTTACAAGAAAAGTTACTTAAGCTAGATTTTGCGTACTATCAAAAAGCAGATATTCAAAATGCGCAGCGCCTTATACGGGCATTAGAAATATGTATTGGCACCGGAAAGCCCTATTCCACATTTTTAAAAAAACACAATACAAAACGAAATTTTGAAAGTATAAAAATAGGATTAACGGCAGAGAGAAACCTTTTATATCATCGGATTAATCAGCGTGTGGATGCTATGATGGACGCGGGCTTATTAAAAGAAGTGGAGCAATTACTTCCAAAGAAAGATTTAAACGCTTTGCAAACTGTTGGGTACAGAGAATTATATTCCTATTTTAATGCAGAAATATCTTTGGAAAATGCAGTAGAGGAAATTAAAAAAAATACACGCAGGTATTCTAAACGGCAACTTACTTGGTTTAGAAAACAGGAAGATATTAAGTGGTTTGATTTTCAAACTCCACTTGAAGAAATTATCGCATATATAAAATCAAGAACAGCATAAAATATCGCTGTTCTCGATTTTAAGAACTTCAATTAATACAATAATTCTAGTTTAATTATCAACTTCACTTTTTACAACAAGCCGAAACCCTTCGCCGTGAATGTTAATAATTTCTACTCCATCATCTTTACTTAGATATTTTCTTAATTTTGCGATATAAACGTCCATACTTCTTGAAGTGAAATAGTTATCATCTCTCCAGATTTTAGTAAGTGCCAATTCGCGAGGCATTAAGTCGTTTTTGTGCAAAGCTAACAAACGTAAAAGTTCATTTTCTTTTGGCGAAAGTTTATCCGGTGTACCTCCATTATACGTTAGAAAACGCAATTTAGAATTTAAATGAAAGTTGCCAATTTGAAAATCAAATAGTTTGCTGTCAGCAATAGTATCGGTAGCTTTACGCTGAATTATAGCTTTAATTTTCATTAATAAGACTTCTGAGTCAAAAGGTTTATTAAGATAATCATCTGCCCCTACTTTATATCCTTTTAAAACGTCTTCTTTCATTGCTTTAGCAGTAAGAAAGATAATAGGCACATCGGCATTTTTTTCTCTTATTTCTTTTGCTAAAGTGAAGCCATCTTTATAGGGCATCATTACATCCAGGATGCAAAGATCAAAATCATCTTTTTTGAATTTTTCAAAGCCTTCCATGCCGTTTTTAGCGTGTGTGACGTTGTAGTCATTCATCATAAGGTAGTCTTTTAATACGGTACCAAAGTTTGGATCGTCTTCTACTAATAGAATTTTTTTATTTTCAGTTTCCATAATTTATGATATTAATTGAAGTTTAATAATGAAGGTACTTCCTTTACCTTTCTCACTTTCAACGTAAATTTGACCCTGATGGTCATCTATCATACGCTTAACATAAGAAAGACCTAGTCCGTGACCTTTTACGTTATGAACATTTCCTGTATGTTCTCTATAAAATTTTTCAAATATTTTTTTCTGTGTAGCTTTTCCCATACCACTACCTTGATCTCTAATTTTTAGGATAACACTATTTTTTACATTTTCTGTAAAAATATCAATTTTTGGTGCTTCTGGCGAATATTTAATGGCATTGTCTAAAATATTTACAATCACGTTTGTAAAATGAGACTCGTTTGCCAAAACAGAGGATTTTAATGCCCCAAAGTGAGTTTTAATATAGCCTCCTCTATCTTCTACTAAAAGCTGAACGTGCGTTATTGCATCTTCTACTAAGTCGTGCAGCTTTAATCGTTCTTTCTTGATATTCAAATCTCTTTTCTCAAGTTTAGAAATACGCAATACGTTTTCTACCTGTGCATGCATCCGTTTGTTTTCTTCCCGAATCATTTTTAAATAACGCTCCATCGTTTCTTTGTTTTCAGAAATTTTTGGATTTTTCATCGCATCTAAAGCCAAGTTTATAGTTGCAATTGGCGTTTTAAATTCGTGAGTCATATTGTTAATAAAATCTGTTTTTATTTCAGAAATCTGTCGCTGTCTTATAATTTGTTTAATAGCACTATAATACGCTAAAATAATAATAGTTGTTAGTAATAGTGTAAGTCCTCCCATCCATAATACCGAAGAAAAAACATATTGTTGTTTTTTGGGAAAATGTACTAGCAATTCATATTTATAATTTCTATTTTCATCTAAAAAAAGAGGTACGCTATACACCAAGGGTGATTTGGGCTCATATACAAAATTTTCGGAGGCTATCTTTGTGGATAAACCATTACTAAATATTGCAAATTCAAATTCAGGTTTTAAATCTCTAAGCTGTAATTGGTGCTTAATTAAACTTTGTATTTCAGCTTCATTCACACGTTTGTGAATAGGTATTCGTTGTGCTATATCTTTAAAGGTTTCTCGTAACTGATATTGTTCAGGCTCTTGTAGTCTTTTAACCGAAATAACACTGGATTCTACATTAGATGACGACCCATCAACACTAGCTTTTATAGTTGTACTGAATTTTCTATTATATAATTTTTTAAAATTAATACTATCTACATCTACTTCTAAAAAATTGGAAGAAAGCTTATAGTCTTCTTCTAAAATGCCGCTAGAGTAAATAAAGGTTTCATTAGTTATGTTATCTGCCTTTGTGTACACAATTTCTCTAAAAGTAGATTTATCAGGTTCACCTATACTATCTGCTACTTCTGCATAAAGGCGGTAATAATATTCTAGTTCTTTTATCTGCATCTCTTTAGACACAGCCATGAGTGTTTGCCGTACATTGTAAACAAACTGGTCCTCTTTATTCTGAAATGAATTATTAATCCAATATCCTTGAACAAAAATAATCCCTAGTAAACAAAGACTCATGAATACTATCAGGATTATAAAAAGTTTTTTACTCATACCCCAAAAGTAAGATTTTAACATTTAGATAATTAAAGGTTTAACCAAATCTTAACAAAACTAATTTAATAAATGAAATTCTTTAAGGAGTTGGTGATGTATTTTTAATACTTGGAGACGTGTTTTTTGTAAAGAATTATCGTTAGTCAAAACAAAATCTGCTAGTTTACTTTTTTTTTCATCTGACCATTGGCTTTTCATTCTAGAAAGTATTTCCTCTTTTGTGATGGCATCTCTTTTAAGGACGCGTTGCATTCTAGTTTCTATTGTTGCCACCACTAAAATGGTTTTATCACACTTCTTAAAACCGTCATTTTCAAAAAGTATTGCAGCTTCTTTTATGACATAAACCCCGGATTGATTGTTTTTCCATTTTTCAAAATGCTGACCCACGGCAGGATGCACTATTGCATTTAGCTGCTGCAGGTGTTTTGGATTATTAAACACTTTGGATGCTATAAATTTTTTGTTTAAAATTCCGTCTTTATATGCTTCTTCCCCTAAAAGTTGTTGAATGCTTTGTTTTAATGAAGTGTCTTGTTGCATCAACTTTTTAGCTTCATCATCAGCAATATAAATGGAAACCCCTAATTTGTTAAACATTGCTGCTATAGTGCTTTTTCCACTACCTATACCGCCCGTAAGACCAACAACTTTCATAATGATAAGTATAATATTTAAAGGATTGAAGTATTAAAGTTAGTCAAAAAATAATTCAGGAAATTTTCTTTTTGGATCCTGTTTTAGAAATCGAATAAAAAAAGTGGATTTAAGAAAGGCTAAACCATAACCCAAAAACTGAAAACAGATAGCTTTTACAGAAAGAAGACCAATTTTAATATTATTATTAGCCCTAGACGAATCTATAAAAATTAATAAAAAATAGACTCCTAGGATAAGAATAAATTGCCAAAAACCAAAAAATAAACAAAATATGCTGAAGAAGAAAAATAACACAAAAAAAGAAGGAAACCAAAACGTTATTTTAGCAGATTCTGGATGCCAAGAAGATAAAATTGGTCTTACTAATCCAAATTTTTTTACCTGTTTATAAAATGAACTCCAAGAAATACGTCTTTTATGATACACAAAAACTTCTTTGATAAAATGGGATTCAAAACCTGCTTTACGCAAACGTAAAGACAAATCGGGGTCTTCTCCAGGATGAATTTTTCCAAAACCACCTGTTGCTTCAAATGCTTTTTTTGACAACCCCATATTAAAACTTCTGGGTTCAAATTTATGAACTGCATTGTTTTTACCCCTTATTCCTCCAGTTGTAAGATACGAGGTCATGGTGTAATTTATGGCTTTCTGTAGGTCTGAAAAATTATTGTGCGCAGCATCAGGTCCTCCAAAACATTCTATTTGTTTTATAGAAAGGGCTTCATTTAAAGCACAAACGTAATTAGGCGGCAAAATACAATCGGAATCTAATAGTATAAAAAAGTTTCCTTTTGCTTTATTCATTCCGAAATTTCTGGAATCTCCCGGACCAGTATTTGGTTTAAAGTAATAACTAATTTGTAGTTTGTTTTTAAAGGAATCTACAATCTTTTCAGAAGTTTCATTAGAACCGTCCTCCACAATAACAATTTCATATTTTGAAGGTTCATTCTGCATCACGAAACTTTCCAGCAGTTCATGGATTTCTTCAGGGCGGTTATAAACAGGAACTATAAAAGATACGTACAAATTCATTCTACAAATATAGGAACAAAAAAAAAGCCATCCGCATGTAACGAATGGCTTTCTACTTTATTTAAAAAAATTAGACTATTTTTTAATCAATCTATAGGTTCCTGTTTGTCCTTCAGAAATTACTTTTATCAAATAAACGCCTGTGGTTAAATTAGAAACATTTAACTGAGAAGTTGTTGCTCCAATAGTTTTGTTTAAAATTTGTTGACCCAAAGTGTTGTAAATAGTAATAGTATCTATTGTGCTATTCGCTTTTACATTCAATACATCGCTTGTTGGATTTGGATAAAAAGTAAATCCTTCTATAGTATTATCTGAAGTGCTTAATATAGCGTTACTTAAATCTACTACTACATCGCTTTCTCCGCCTGTATTTAATACAAACAGATAATAGCTTTGTCCTGCAACAGTTGCTGTTGTAGCTGTTGTACCAGGA
>PHDJ01000052.1 GCA_002842575.1 Bacteroidetes bacterium HGW-Bacteroidetes-2 | reverse complement strand
ACAGCGCTAACTTTAGTTCAGTTTATCAATAAGTTTATTTTTGATAGACCGTTAAACAATATTAAAACTCAAATAATTTAATTTCACCCAACGGGTTATGTTAAAAAATATTTTAAATTTGAATGGTGTTCAAAAATTAAGTAAAAAAGAACAGGTACTTCTGAGAGGGGGTGGTCCTATTTCTGATCCATTTGACGATAAATGTAAGGGAGCTTGTGGATCTTGCAATAAAAATTCGGATTGTTGTTCTGGTGCTTGTGCTACTGGTCATCCAAATTGTCCATCTGGTAGTAAGTGCTTGTAATTTTTAATTGAGGAGCTGTTTAAAAATGCAGAATTAATGAGCTTTTGTTAATGAAGTAGTTTTTTTGGATTTATAATTAATTTTTTCGAAAAATAAATTTAATTATAACGGGTTTTATTATCTTGATTAATCTTTTAAACAGCTCCTTTAAAAAACTATTTAGAATGAAATATTTTTTATGTGCTTTTATATTAATTTTTTTATCGTGTAGTACCGAAAAAAAAAGCAATGAATTTGTTATTTTTGGCAAACTAATTAATAATTCCACGGATTCTCTTTTTTTATACTCTGCCGGTCAAAAAATTGACAGTACTAAAATAAAAAATGATTCCTTTATTTTTAAAGGTATCCTATCTGAACCTATGGAAGTTTCAATCCATACTGACGGATTTTCAGCCTCAAATAGAAATTTTTTTATTGATAATTCTAAGATTGAAGTTGAAATCCTTATTGAATCAAAAAAAATTAAAAATTATACATTAAAATGGGTTGAAATAAAATCTGTAAAGGGTACTGAAACTTCAATCGTTGAAAATCAATACTACGAGTTTAGAAAAAATATGAATAATTTTTCTTACAGTAACAGTAAATTATTTGATGAATTAAAAAAGATTATTGAAAAACACTCTAAACATCCAATTTCTGCAAGTCTTTTACACGATATTTCAAATGACACAATTTTAAACAAAAAACAACTTGTCGATTTATACAATAGAATTGATTTAAATTTTCAGAACCCGATTAATCTCCAAGCATTAAATTATAATATTTTTAGAAAAAACGAAAACTTTAAAAATCAAATGTTTGTTGATTTTACATTGTCATCTCTTGAAGGAGATTTGATAGAAACAGAACTCTTCAGAAAAAATAACTATGTACTATTTGACTTTTGGGCAACGTGGTGCCTACCTTGTATTAAGGAATTTCCTAAAATAAAAAAACTTGAAGAGAATTATAAATCCAATGATTTTAAAATTTTAGGAATATCTCTTGATAATAATAATGATAGATGGAGGGAATTTATAGAAAAAGAGAATATTTTATGGGAAAATGTTATAGATACAACTGGTTTCAATGGGAATACTGCAACGATATACAAAATAAGGGCAATCCCTTTTAATTTATTAGTAGATCCTGAAGGTAAAATTATTGAAATCGATTTAACTATTACTGAGCTAACTAAAAAATTAGATTCTATCTTTATTTCAAATTAATAGGGTATTGTATAAGAAATTCCCCCACTACAAACAACCTGATGGTAAAGACTGCGGTCCTACCTGCCTTAAAATCATCGCCAAACACTATGGCAAAACCATACCCATACAACGCATTAGAGCATTAAGCGAAACCACTAGAGCCGGCAGCAGTATGCTTGGCCTCAGCGAAGCTGCGGAAAAAATGGGTTTTCGTACACTGGGTGTTAAACTAACACTTAAAGACTTGCAAGAAGCACCTCTTCCTTGCATTTTACACTGGAATAAAAATCATTATGTGGTGCTTTATGGCTGGAAGCGGGGCGCAAGGAGTGGGAAGCAGGAAGTGGGTAGTAAAAAAAGAACTTCCATCTTCCATCTTCCAGCTTCCAACCCAAAACTCGCTACCTACCAAATCTCCGACCCCGCCCACGGTCTATTAAAATACACCCAAGAAGAGTTCCTAAAATCCTGGATAGGCAACAACGCCAATGAAAACACTGTAGAAGGTATTGCCCTCCTACTTGAACCCACCCCAAAGTTTTACGAAGATACTCCCCCTCCTTTGGAGGGGGCTGGGGGGAGGACTTTCGGCTTCAAAATGCTTTCCACCTACGTCTGGAAATACAAAAAATTTCTTTGGCAACTCATCATCGGCTTGCTGGCAGGGAGTTTGTTGCAGTTGGTCTTTCCATTCCTTACCCAAAGTGTTGTTGATGTGGGGATCAAAAACCAAGATGTTCATTTTGTGTACCTTATCCTTTTTGCCCAACTGTTTTTGTTTACGGGTCGTACCGCTATTGAGGTAATTAGAAGCTGGATTTTATTACACCTGAGTACGCGTATTAATATTTCATTGGTTTCAGATTTCTTCATTAAACTAATGAGCTTACCCATTGCTTTTTTTGACACTAGGATGACCGGGGATATTTTACAGCGCATCAATGATCACAGGCGTATTGAACGCATACTCACTTCTTCTTCTTTAAGCACATTGTTTTCGTTATTTAACCTAGTTATTTTCGGTTTTGTGCTTGCATATTACAGTCTATCCATATTTGGGATTTTTGCAGTGGGTAGTTTTTTGTATTTTGCTTGGATACTCATCTTCTTTAAAAAGCGACGTGATCTGGATTATAAACGGTTTTCACAGGTAAGTCAGGAACAAAGCAAGGTCATTGAACTCATCAATGGCATGCAAGAAATCAAGCTGCACAACGCCGAGAAACAAAAACGTTGGGGGTGGGAACATTTACAAGCAAGACTCTTTAAAGTATCTGTTGAAGGGCTGGCTCTTGAGCAGTACCAAAGTGTTGGTTCCAATTTTATTAATGAATTGAAAAATATATTAATCACAGTACTCGCTGCAATACTGGTTATTGACGGAAAAATCACTTTAGGGATGATGCTCGCCATTTCTTATATCGTTGGGCAACTCAATGCGCCTATCACGCAACTCATACAATTTTTAAGAGAATTGCAAGACGCCAAAATATCTCTAGAACGCCTTGCAGAAATACACGACAAAGAAGATGAAGACTCTAACAATTTAGATAAGACAAATGATGTAGATGAGAATCAGGACATTAAACTAGAGCAGGTTGCTTTTCGCTACATAGGTTCTGATGCAGAAGTGTTAAAAAGCTTGTCATTAACCATACCTGCCAATAAAATAACCGCTATAGTGGGTGTAAGCGGGAGTGGGAAAACAACTTTAATGAAGTTGCTATTAAAGTTTTATGAACCCAATACCGGGAAAATATCCATTGGAAATCAGGATTTGAAAAATATTTCCCAAAAAACATGGCGAGACCTTTGTGGCGTGGTCATGCAAGAAGGGTATATTTTTAATGATACCATTGCTAATAACATTGCCATTGGGGTTGATATAATTAATAAAGAAAAATTAAAGCAGGCTGTTGATATTGCCAATATAAAGGAATTTACAGAAAGCCTACCATTGTCTTACAACACTAAAATTGGAATGGAGGGCGTGGGTTTAAGTACAGGGCAAAAGCAACGTTTATTAATTGCGCGGGCGGTATATAAGAATCCAAAATTTTTATTTTTTGATGAAGCCACCTCAGCATTGGATGCCAATAATGAAAAAGAAATTATGGAAAAACTTCACCGTTTTTTCGAAAACAAAACCGTTGTTGTAATCGCACACCGTTTAAGCACGGTAAAAAATGCAGATCAAATAGTGGTATTGGATCAAGGCAAAATTGTTGAACTGGGAAATCATAAAGAACTTGTAGCTTTGAAAGGAAAATATTATGAATTAGTGAAGAATCAATTGGAATTGGGGAACTAAATGAACACAGAATAACGAATAAAAGAATACGGAATCAAGAAATAAAAAATACTTCGTTATTCAATATTCTGCGGTTCAATATTCGATTTTAAAATTATGCCAAAAGAAATAGATAAAATAGAATTAAGAACAGAAGAAGTACAAGACATACTTACGGCTGTCCCTCACTGGATGATACGGTATGGCAATATTCTGCTTTTGTCGCTCATTCTACTGTTGTTTTTTCTCAGTTGGTTAATAAAATATCCTGATGTGATTCCTTCTGAAGCCTTGGTAACCACAAAATCACCCCCACAAAAAGAATTCGCGAAAACTTCCGGTCGTATTGCTAATTTACTAGTTGAAAATAACAGTAGAGTAAGCAATAATCAACCTTTGGCAATTATGGAAAACCCTGCGCAATATCAGGATGTATTTCTGCTAAAAAATATTCTCGATACGATATCCATCCAAGAAAATTCGTTTTATTTTCCAATGGAAAATTTACCTATCCTTTTTTTGGGCAACCTAGAAACAGATTTTGCCGTATTTCAAAATAATTATATTCAATATGATTTAAACAGAATATTACAACCTTTTAATAATGAAGCTTTAGCAAATCGGTTTACAGAAAGTGAATTGCGAAGCAGGGTGGCAATGATGGAAAATCAAAAAGGAATCAATCAACGAGAACTTGATTTTAAAAAAAATGAACTGGATAGATACGAAGCATTGTTTGAAAAAGGAGTCATAGCTTCTCAGGAATATGAATTGAAACAATTGGAATACCTTCAAGCAGAGAGAAATTTTAGAAATATGGAAGTTTCCATTTCACAGTTAAAAGAAAGCATCAGCAATGCAAGAAGAAATACTCTGGGGACAGAAATTAACAAGACCAATGAAGAGTTATTGTTATTAAAAAGTGTATTGCAATCATTTAACCAACTCAAAAAGGCTATACGGGACTGGGAATTGCAATATGCTTTTATTGCAAATATAGATGGAAAAATCTCTTTTATAGAAGCTTGGAATGAATATCAAACGATTAATGTTGGTGATTTACTCTTTACCATAGTCCCAACAGCTGAAAATAAATATTTGGCTAGACTTAAAACCCCTGCACAAAATTCGGGTAAAATTGAAATTGGCCAAAGGGTATTGATACGCTTACAAAACTTTCCGGAAGAAGAATTTGGAATGCTTACTGGGAAAGTTAAAACAGTATCGTTTTTGCCTGATAAAGATGGCTTTTATGCCATAGAAGTTACCTTACCTGAAAGACTTATTACAACCTATAACAAAGAAATTGAATTTACCCAAGAACTGCATGGTACTGCCGAAATTGTTACGGAAGATCTGAGATTGATAGAACGGTTCTTTTACCAATTGAGGGGGATTTTTGATAATTAACGTCTAAACTTTATTTCTTTACACAATTAATTTTAAGCCTGTCCTCGTAAGGGTTGATTTAAAATGAGATCTAAATATAAATTGATGTTCATTTTTAAATCTTTCCTTCTTGTGATAAAATCTAAAAAGCCGTGTTCTAATAAAAACTCAGAAGTTTGAAATCCCTCAGGAAGTTCTTTTCCTGTTGTGTCTCTCACTACGCGAGGTCCTGCAAAGCCTATTAATGCACCTGGTTCAGCAATATTTATGTCACCAAGCATGGCAAAGGATGCGGTTGTTCCTCCTGTTGTAGGGTCTGTACATAGGGAGATATACGGTATTTTGGCATCTGCTAATTGTGCTAATTTTGCTGAGGTTTTTGCTAATTGCATTAATGAGTAAGCAGCTTCTTGCATTCTAGCCCCTCCACTTTTAGAGATGATAATAAATGGAATTTTATTTTTCAAGGCATAGTCTCCTGCTCTTGTAATTTTTTCGCCAACAACGGCACCCATAGAGCCGCCAATAAAGGCAAAATCCATACAGGCAATTACTAATTCTTTACCCATGGATTTTCCAACCGCGGTTCTTACAGCATCGGTTAAGTTTGTTTTTGTTTCTGCTTCTTTTAGTCTGTCAGGATACTTTTTAGTATCTACAAACTTTAAAGGGTCTTTAGAGGAAAGACTTTTGTCTAATTCTTTAAATTTGTTATCGTCAAATAAAATTTCAAAATATTCTTTACTGCCAATTCTAACATGATAGCCATCTTCCGGACTTACATAAAAGTTTTTAGCAAGTTCTTCGGCATCCACTATTTTTCCGGTAGGAGATTTATACCACAGACCTTTTGGAACATCTTTTTTGTCTTCGGTTAGGGTTTGTATTCCTTTTTGTTTTCTTTTAAACCAAGCCATGGGATTAACGATTTAAGATTTAAGATTTATGATTTATGATTTATGATTTTTGATTTGTAGATGGATTATAAGGTATGGATATTGTTCAGGTCTTTAAAAGCTTGTTCTAGTCGTTTTTTGAAAGTGAGTTCGCCTTCTCGAAGCCATTTTCTTGGGTCATAATATTTTTTATTGGGCAAGTCTGCACCTTCCGGATTTCCTATTTGCGTTTTTAAATAATCGATATTTGTTGTCATATAGTCACGAATTCCTTCGGTAAATGCAAATTGCATATCGGTATCGATGTTCATTTTTATGACGCCATAACTTATCGCTTCTTTTATTTCTGCTGCTGTGGAGCCACTTCCACCATGAAAAACAAAATCGATTGGGTTTACGCCTGTGTTAAATTTTTTCTGAATATACTCTTGTGAGTTTTTTAGGATAATAGGGGTTAATCTTACGTTTCCGGGTTTGTAAACGCCATGCACATTACCAAATGCTGCTGCTATGGTAAACTGGTCGCTTACTTTTTTTAATTCTTCATAAGCATAAGCTACTTCTTCTGGTTGGGTGTATAGTTTAGAAGAATCTACTCCTGAATTATCTACTCCATCTTCTTCGCCACCGGTGATACCTAGTTCAATTTCCAGAGTCATTCCCATTTTACTCATACGATCCAGATATTGTTTTGAAATTTCTATATTTTCTTTTATGGGTTCTTCAGAAAGATCCAGCATATGCGAGCTGTATAAAGGTTTTCCAAATTGCTTGAAGTGTTTTTCTCCGGCATCTAATAAACCATCTACCCAAGGAAGTAAGGCTTTTGCACAATGATCGGTGTGTAAAATAACGACTGCACCATAGGCTTGGGCAAGTTCATGGATGTGTTTTGCGCCGGCAATACCGCCTGCGATAGCTCCTTTTTGATTTTCGTTTGAAAGTCCTTTTCCAGCATTAAAATGTGCGCCTCCATTTGAAAATTGGATAATAACAGGCGCGTGTAATGCAGCTGCTGTTTCCAAAACGGTATTTATGGTGTTAGAGCCTGTAACATTTACGGCTGGTAGTGCAAATTTTTTTGCTTTTGCTAATTGATGAATTTCTTGAACGGTTTTACCGGTAGCTACTCCAGGTTGTATATGGTGAATCATCTTGGATGTTTTTTATGAATAATTAATATACAAAAATAACAAATTTAATGGCTTAAAACGGATAGTTAATACCTATGTTATAAACAGCGTTGCTAAAATTATAATCTTTAAACCATCTTTCGCCTTCAATTCTCGCCGGGTCGTAGGTTTTAAATCCGGTGTCTAATCGAATAACAAAGAATCCGAAATCATAGCGAAGTCCAAAACCAGAGCCTACAGCAATATTTTTTAAATCGGATAGTTCATCAAATATAGAGGTATCATCGGTTACATTATCAAAGGCATTCCAAATATTTCCGGCATCTACAAAAAATGCTCCTTTAATGGCACCTAAAATACCAAATCGGTATTCGCCATTAACGGCTAATTTCATATTTGCTTCGTTAAATTCATCGCCTCTGTTGCTGCTTCCGGGACCAAGTTTGAAGGGTTGCCACCCTCTGTTGTCGTTTGGCCCACCGGCAAAATAACTTCGGGTAAAGGGTATGCTATTTGAATTGCCATAGGGTATTGCTATACCTCCAAAAAGGCGCATGGCAAAAACAGAATTTTTATCTAATTCCCAATAACGTATGTATTCAGATTCTACTTTTACATATTGTGAAATGGCAACGCCCAATGCTTCAAAATTTCCGTTTTCATTTCTTTTAACTCCTGCTAGTGAAGAAATGGTGGACAACATGTTTCCTGCAAATTCTAATTTTAATCTAGTACGTGTAAATTGATTGTCAAATACACTTCTTCTGGAGTCTCTTATCCAGGAAATATTAGAGGCAAAAATTAAATTATTTTCGGTTAATCTATTTTTTTGTTGGTTGATATTTCTTAAAATTTGTTTTTGTTCTTCATTAAGACTTCCTAACTGATCTGTGTTAAAATCATTTAGAAAGCTATCTGCTCCTTCTGGAATTATTAATTCTATTGGGTTGTTGTTTTCGTCTAAGTTAAAATAAGTAATATCTGGATTCAGATTGTTAGAAAGTGCTACTTCATTAAGCCTGTTAAAAGAGTTTCTATAAACATTAAAATAGTTATTTGAATTAAGATTTCGTACATATTGAATATTCATTAAATCTAAACGGAAGGTATGAATTCTGGAAGGGCTCCATTTGTAATTAAAAACAGTACTAATGTTTTGTTTGTCGAGACCTATGTTTTGCTGGCTGCTTACCCCTATGCTTATGTTGGTGTAAGGAGACATGTATTTTGGAATTATTTTTTCAATTTTCCAAGGAAATAAAATTCTTGGTATTGCAAGTTTTACATCCCCGCCAATCTCTGAAATATTAAAAAAGTTACTATTACCATCTGCTGCATCTTTTGAGGAGCCAATACTTCCTCTGGCTGAAATTTCTAATGTTTCCGCTCCTTTGAACACATTTCTAGTTAAAAAGGAAGTGCTAAAACCTATGCCAAATTCTTGGATGGTTGAGGTAGATACATCTAAATCAACACTTGCCGAATATTTTTTTCTTGGGGAAAGTTGAATCGTGGCAATCAAGTCGGTTTTGGTGCTATCTGCTGGGTCTAAAGTGTAATTTATGTTGGGGTATCTAAAAATCCGAAGTTCACTTAAATGATTATACGTCAGGGTTCTGTCGGTGTCTTTAAAGACGCTTCCAGGAGCTATAAACACGGCATCTGTTATTGCTTTTGGGCGGTATTTAATTTCATCATACCCGTATAAAAAAAATCCATGGTAGGTTGTTGAGTCTTGAAACTTTTTTTCTTTGTTATCAAAAGTATAATCTGTAATAATATTAACTCTACTAATTTTATGTATTTTAAATGGTTCTTGAAAGGTAGAATCTCCTACTTGAATGTTTCTGTTAGCAATAAGGTATTCAATGTGGGCTTTATGATCTGTATTTACAGTATCTGCAATAAATGAAATATATTCTTGATTGAAATAATACAAACCAGAGTTTCTTAATTGAATGGTTAATCTATCTCGCTCATTAGCAAAATCATTTCGCGAATATTGTTGCCCATTTTTAATTAAACTTTTGTTTTCTGAGATTTTAAATAAGGAATCTACAACGGGAGAATCAATTTGAATAGCAATGGAATCTATTATATAAGGTTTTTCCCTTTTAACGGAATATGTTATAGCAGCTCTTTTGTTTTTTGTGCTGTCTTTGTCCATTGTAAAAGTAGCTACGGCATTTAGCCAGCCAAAGCTTTTGTAATATTCTTCAATTCTTTTTCTAGATCTTTCAGCCCGGTCATTGCTAATAACTACAGGTGCTTCTCCCATATTTTTTAACCAATTGCTTTTACCCACGCGATAGTTAAGAATCTCATCTACTTGCTTTTTTGAGAGTAATTTGATGAGTCGTGCTTCTCTTTTTGGGTTTTTGTTTAGCCAAGCTTGGTGGGTAGAGTCTGGATGTTCATTGGCTAAATTGTAAATATGTAAGGCAAGTGGGAATCCTAAAAGGCTGGAGTTTGGTATTTGTAAAAGTTGGCTATATACCGCGGCATCTTTTATCTCCTCATCGTCTACAAGTATGGTGTTCTTTGTTAGTAAAGATTCTCCTTCTTTTACTTTTTTTACAGCATCACATGACAGGATACTCACACAAATTAATATAAATAGTGGTATTTTTGTAAATAGCTTTTTCAAAAGGCGAAATTAAAATTGTTCAAAAATACATTATTTGTATGGTAAGCAAAAATCAAATAAAATTAATTACGTCTTTACGACAAAAAAAATATAGAGAAAAGCATCATTTATTTCTTGCCGAAGGTACAAAAGTCATTGATGAATTGTATCGTGCTGGTTTAAAGTTTTATGAAATATTTTCTGTTGAAAAATTATCGGGTTTACCTGAGGATATGGTGCTGTCAATTACAGATGCGGAATTGAAGAAAATAAGTGGCTTTAAAACACCTAATAATGCATTAGCCATTGTTCACATTCCTAAAGTAAAAGCTTTTCAAAAAAAGGGGGTTACCCTTGTACTAGACCAAGTAAGGGATCCTGGAAATTTAGGAACTATAATTCGCCTTTGTGATTGGTTTGGTATAAATAATTTAGTGTGTTCGCCTTCAACGGTTGATAGTTATAATACTAAGGTAATCCAAGCTTCTATGGGGTCTATAGCAAGAGTTAACGTATATTATGTTGATGTGCAAAAATTTCTGGATGAAAATAGAAATACGCCTATTTTTGGGGCCTTTATGAGTGGAAAAAACGTTTATAAAGTGCAACTTCCTATGGAGGCTATTCTGGTAATGGGTAATGAAGCCAATGGTATTTCGAAAGCTTTAGAAAAAAGGATTTCTAATAGAATAACCATTCCACAATTTGGAAATCTTCAAGAAACTGAAAGTTTAAATGTGGCTACGGCTACGGCTATACTATTAAGTGAATTTCATCGCACTATTGAAAAGTAAAGTTAATATAAAATCCTCTTGTGGACATCTTATCAATATTACTCGTGTAAGGACTATTTAGGTCAGCATCTCTTACTAATTCGTCGTTTAATGCAAAAACGCCACGAATGGAAGGTGTAAACTTGAAATAAAATAAATAAAAATCAATTCCAAAACCCAATTCGTAATAATAGGATTTACTGGTCATTCTAAAAGTGCCAACACGATTATCCTCTGGGCTCTTTTCATTACTAGATAGGTTTATGGAAGTAGAAACACCACCAACTATAAAGGGCTTAAAATTATTATGTCGTTTGGTTGATACTTTAAGTACCAAAGGCACATGGATATATGTAGATTTTACTTCTCTTAAAAAGTCTTTTTCTTGTTCAAAATTAGGGAAAATTAAATTTCTTTCTGTAAAAAATAAACCTGGTTCTAAACGCAAATTAAAGTAATCGTTTAACCGTAAATCGCCAACCAAACCTACATTAAAACCGCCTCCTGCATCCACTAAAATATCGGTATTATCTGTTTGGTTTTTATAATCAAACTTAAAATCATAAGAGTTGAAGCCTATGAAATAACCCCAAGTCCATCTTTGCTTATCAAAATTTTCGATATTTGCTAGTCGTTCCTTTGAAAACCATTGTGCTTGAGCAGATTGTAACAAAAACAAGAATGTTAAAAGTGAAAAAAAGTTTCTCATAGTATTATTTTGAAGCAGTATAGATACTTGCCACACCAAAGGTTTGCGGATTGTTTTTCACCCCTATAAACCCAATTTTCTGTAAAATATTGTTGAAGTTTTCTCCGTGGGGGAAAACGGATGCACTTTCACTTAAATAGTTATATGCAACCTTATCTTTGGAGAAAAGTTTACCTATGAAAGGCATCAATATTTTGGTATAAAAACGGTATCCTTGTTTAAATGGGGTTTTAGTAGGTACAGCGGTTTCTAAAACCACAAATATTCCAGTGGGTCGCAAAACACGATAAATTTCAGCAAGACCTTTTTCCAGAGTTTCAAAATTCCTAACGCCAAAAGCTACAGTTATGGCATCAAAACTATTGTCGGCAAAAGGAAGGTTTTCAGAATCGGCTTGTAAAAATTCTATTTTATTTGCAATATTTTTGTCCAAAACCTTTTTACGTGCTACAGATAGCATCCCTTCAGAAATGTCTAATCCAACAATTTTAGAAATATCGTGTTTTGAAAAACTAATGGCTAAATCGCCCGTGCCGGTAGCGATATCTAAAACATTTTTTGGTTTTGTGTCTGTCACAACTTTTACTACTTTATTGCGCCATTTTAAATCCAAACCGAACGATATTACTCGATTTAGCCCATCATAATTTCCAGAAATTGTGTCAAACATGTGTTCTACCTGCTCCTTTTTCTTTAAGGTAGATTCCTTATAAGGAGTTACTTTTTCACTCATCTCAATTTTTTTACAAATATAGTATTTTACCATGAATTTTTTTTAAGGAGATTTTTTAATATATATGTAGTTACTCTTTTCTTATTATGTAATTTTGTAAGCTATTTTGTAAAAATATTATGAAAATAATTATTGCTGGTGCCGGTGAAGTTGGATTTCATTTGGCTAAATTACTTTCCTATGAGTCTCAAGATATTACACTAATTGACTCTGTAAGAGAATGCCTAAATTATGCCGATACGCATTTAGACATTCGGGTATTGAAAGGCGATTGTACTTCTATAGCTGTT
>PHDJ01000080.1 GCA_002842575.1 Bacteroidetes bacterium HGW-Bacteroidetes-2 | reverse complement strand
GGTGGACAAACTGTCTTGGTTTTTTATGGTTTTTTGAATTTTTTGCCCAGTGGCGTTATAAAGATAGGAAATATATTGGTTGGCATTGCCGTTAAAGGTGATTTTTGTGGGTTGCCAGCGCGGCAAGCTGGCAGCTTCTTTAAATTGACCCACAGGGTCAATTTTTAACGTTCGCTCCGATGGTTGTAGGTTATGGCGGTAATGTTTTTGTTTTTTTATTGAATATAATAGATATTTGAAAATCGTGCAGTCCATTTGCTTTTATCATCTATAAAAACATAAATTAGTTTATATTTTTTGTCTATTTCAATATCAAAACACGTCTTTTTATTTTTTGAGATAATTTTTAAAACAGGAGTTTTTTGGTCTTTTGAATAATTATATCCAAAATAATCATTATGTTTATCTGAACTTCCATCTAGTTTTAGAAATTTTTCATACTTTAATTTATTATTTACATAACCTTGTATGGTGTCATTGAAATCATATAAAAAATACACCATAAAGTTCTTTAAGTCTTTTTTTGCAATAGGTTTTCCTCTATCGCTTTTTTTAACTTTGTCATATTGTAAAGTAACTTCCCCAGGGCAAGAAATGTTTTTTACAACTTTTTCTTGTGAAGAACAACTATAAATTATTAAAATTGCTAAAAAATATAATTTAAATTTCATTACTGTATTTTTATTTCTTGTGTTTTTATAGTTTGGTCTATACTCTTAAGTTGTCCGCTTGTTAGGTTAGTTCCCGAAGTTGAAGGATTACTTTTATTATCATCAGAATTCATAAGATTATTTCTAACTGTACTGTTTTTAACTCCTTCCGTTCCTTGTTTTATATCACTCACAGGGTTGCTTGCTTCCCAAGGATGCTGTAATCCTGCCGTATGACCTGCTTCGTGCGAAAAACTTCTAGACATATCCGAATTACTTCTGTTTGAACCATCTATAGTAGCTGTAACTTCAAAACTATTTTCTAGTGTTTGTCCCAACTCTCCTGTTTTACCTCCTGTATAAGTTGTTCCTGTAACTTCTCCTGTATTTTTATCATAAAGTGTATTTGATTTAGCATCAACTAATGATACTAAAAAATCTCCTTTTGCTTCGGTTACATTATTTACTACTAATTGTGCCGTAGCTCCTTCTCCGCTAAATGATTTTGAAAAATCTGCTTGCATAGTCGCAGTTACTTTAGCAACTTGTTTATCAGATAACGTAGAAGTGTTATGCATCTGAACGGTTAATTGTCGTGTACTAGTCCCATCATTATTTTTGATACTTGCCCATTCTAATCCTTCTAGTTCTCTACCATCAATTACTCTATTTTCAGCAAAGTTATAATGTGACTGATAACTGTATTCCTCACTTAATGGATCAATTGACATAAACCTTCCGAGTGCATAATCGTAATTCCTCCACTTAAAACTATCCCAACCAAGTCCAAATTCATCTTGACGTTCTTGACCTTGGTACTTATACATATACCCCGGATTCTGCAGCGGTACGCTTGGTGGGGCGGCTTCTTTTAGTCCTTTTTCATTGTTTTCTTCTTTGCGGTCTATTTTGGTCAGGTCACTGTTGTAGTTTTTGTGTTGTAGGCCA
>PHDJ01000079.1 GCA_002842575.1 Bacteroidetes bacterium HGW-Bacteroidetes-2 | reverse complement strand
AAGTGTGGTTATTTACACTATATTAGGTCAAAAAGTAATAGATCAAAACATAGGAGCAACCACATCGCAATTAAATGTTTCTAATTTATCTACTGGAGCTTACTTGATGAAAGTAGTATCAGAAGGACAAACTGGAACCTATAGATTGATTAAAAAGTAAAGTAATTTTTTCAATAATTGAAAGAAGCCATCCGCATCAAGCGGGTGGCTTTTTTTATTTTAAATATTCAAATTTGAATGAATAGGTATAGGGGCTTTAGAGACTTTTTAATTTAAAAAAACATATGAGAAAGTAAAAATGGCGAATATTTTTCAGTGTATATATTTACTTTATGATTATTTAAAATTAAATTTGGATTACAAGTAAATAAAAATTAGTTTTTAACAAAATTTTTACATACTTTTAGTACTTATTAACTAAAAATTTTAACCAATGAAAAAAATTACTTTTTTACTCTTTATTGCAGTCTTTTGGTTTGCAATAGGACAAAGTCAACAGACTTTGGAGTCCGTGCTTAATTTGGGGACGGTTAATTTAGATTTGAGTCAGCGAGCTATCGCAGGTGTGACAAGCAATCCGCTAACAAAAGGCGTGTCACAAACTTTTACTAGCAGAGTGGATTTTAATACAGCATGTGGTTCAGCATTAACCCTTGAAAATTTTGCTGGTGGCCCTGGTGTTATTTTGGGGTGTGGACCCATCATAAGTTCTGCTGGAGAGGCTTGTTTTTTACCTGGTGAAATTCAACCTGGAATTCAAGTGACTATGAATGGTGGAGACAATACCGTTTATATTCCATCAGGTTCTTTTGGAAATGCAAACCCAATGGTTGGTGCAAATACTTTTGTTAACTTTACTATTTTAAATTTTCCAGATAATAATGTAAATTCTGTAGGGTTGGATCTCATTGCTTTAACTGCCGGAGGTACTATTCAAGTTCGAGTTTTTGGAACAGGAGGATTAATAGATAGTTACAATGTTACATCACCTGTATCTACGGTGTTTTTTGGAGTTATTGCAACAGAAACAATTGTTTCAATACAATTAGAAGATTTAACTTTAGTAAATGCTGAATTAGTAGGAATGGTTGAATATGGAACTTGCGGCGGCGGCGGCGGCGGTTGTACACCAAGTGATATTACAACATTCTTCACAGGAGGGAACTCTTTTGCAGGAAATATGTTTGATGTAACGGCAAGTGGGGCAGACGATTTGTTAATAGATGGTTTTGATGTAAATGTTACTGCTGGTTCAGGCACAATAAGTGTTTATACTCGACCAGGAAGTTATGTGGGCTTTGAAGGTTCTGCTGCAGGATGGACGCTAATGGGTTCAGAAGTTGTAACTGGAGCAGGTTCTAATTTACCAACACCGGTAAATGTAGGAGGATTAACTATTCCGGCAGGACAAACATATGGGTTTTATGTAACCGTTTCTGATTATCCTTCTTTAACGATGAATTACACAAATGGAGACAATGTATTTTCAGATGCCAATATTACAATAGCTACAGGTGTAGGTAAAGGAGATCCTGACTTTACAGGAAGTACTTTTGCTAGTCGCTCTTGGAATGGAACTATATATTACTGTTCAGGAACTGGCGGCGG
>PHDJ01000007.1 GCA_002842575.1 Bacteroidetes bacterium HGW-Bacteroidetes-2 | reverse complement strand
TAAAGGCATTGATGCCATTGTAATTGAGGAGATTGTATTTGGGCAGCTTCCGGGAAAACCGAAAGTCATACCCTTTCAAATCAGGGCGTTTAGTGACCCCAGTGATGAGTTGGAAGATTAATAGGATGGTAAAAGTAATAGTCGCAAAAATAACATTCCCGGCGGTTCGGGACCGTGAGGAGATCATCCTCCGGAAACCAAGTGAGGTGCGCATAAGAAGCAGTTTTAAATACCTCACAGACACGGCCACCATCACGATGGCACGACGGGTAAAGCTCTTTGACAAACAGCGGGTGCGTGAAGTATTTCGTGCCGGTGATCCTGTAAAAATTGAACTGGGTTACAACTATGATTATATCACAGAGTTTGAGGGTTACATTGCCCGGGTGAGTGATCATATTCCCATTATTATTGAATGTGAAGATGAGATGTGGAAGCTGAAGCAGCTTCCGGTACATATAAGCAAGGAAACAGTGATGCTGGACTCTTTTTTAAAGGAGATAGCTCCGGGATATGAAGTTGATGCAGATACAATTGCCATCGGATCAGTGAGATTTGTAAACAGCACAGTTGCCCAGGTACTTGATGAGATAAAAAGCAAGTTTGGCCTCTACAGTTACATGAAAGGAAAGATGCTTGTTACCGGCAAGTATTATGCCGATGATACCGATGAGCCGTATGTGCCGGTACACCTTGAAAGAGATGTAGCCACAAACAATTTAAGCTTTCGACACGCCAATGACCTCAGGGTTCAGATTAAGGCAATAAGCACTTTGAGTAGCGGTCAAAAGCTGGATGTAACAGTGGGCGATGAAGGCGGTGAAGTCAGACAGTTGACTTATTTTAATATAGGTGATACTGCTACTTTGAAAAGGCTGGCAGAAGAGGACTTGCAGAAATACCGAGTTGATCGCTTTGACGGCTCCATTGCAATGTTTGGTCGGCCTTATGTAAGACATGGGCTGAAAGTAGCCCTTGAAAGTGGAATTTATCCGGAACGCAATGGGCGGTACTATGTTGAGGCAACTGATGTAGGTGTTTTTGCAAACGCCCAATATCGGCGAATAGTAACCTTGGGCGATGTTGTAAGTATATGAACGAGATAGACAAATTTGCAGAGACATTGAGTGTCCGGGAGAAAAAAAACCGGGAGCTATTACCGGCGGCCTTGGTGTGGGCAACTGTAAAAAGTGTGGATTGGTCAGCAAAGTGTTGCTTGGCATACTTGAAAAACAAGAAAGTGCCGCCATATTGGTAGATGCTGAAACAGTTGAGGAACTCATTTATAAAAGCGGCGCGAGCGAGTTCACCATCAAAGAGCAGGGGTACATTGTCAAAAAAGGCAATGAAAGCCTCAAAAACATATTGAACGACTTCATTGACGAAGTGAACAAAATAATAGTCGTCAACGGTACCACGATAAACGTGGGCGCTGTAACGGCAATTAAACAACGATTAAATACTGTATTAACAGCATGATAGACCAGGCACAGCTAGCTTTATTGATTAAGCAGGCATTAGATAATGTCAGCCAGGTAGAAATTGACCCGGCAGTTGCCAGACAGCAACAGGCCAATGCCATTGCGGCGGCTGTTGCGCAGTTTGTGATTGGCCGTCAAACATTGGTAACAGGAACGAGCGCTAGTGGTGGCCCTGTGACTGGAACTGGAGTAATACAATAATGAGAAATAGAAAAGGCATATTAATCGACAGCAACGATAACATAGTTATCAAAAACGGCACGATGGCCATTGGCGAAAGTGAAATGCAGGAAGTATCGCTCCTGCTGCGAATGAACCCCGGTGAGCTAAAAAGCGACCCCATAATAGGTGCCGGACTGGTTCGTATGATCAAGAGCAATACTGATAAAAGAAAAATACAACAGCGCGTAAAGTTAACCTTGCAAAGGGACCGCTTGGATTATGACAAAATTAAAAACCAAATCAAATTAAGATGATTTTAGAATTGTGGCTTGTAGTAAGTGCGGCACTGGGAGCATTTTTAACAAAACTGGTAGAGTGGATTTTTAACAAAAAAAGCCAAAAAGAAGACACCCGCGCCAAAGTGATACAAAATGAAATCTCACTGGCCGATGCCTATAAGAAGCAATTGGACGATTTAGAAGTGCGCTATGAAAAAAAGTTTGTAGAAATAGTCACGATGTATGACCGTAAGGTGAGAGTTTTGGAAGACGAAATCACTCTTTTAAATAGGAAGGTGAAAATGCTAAAATCTGACAATACGGAACTGCGAAAACGCATAAAAGAAAATGAAAGCTAAAGCGATACAACACCAAACATTGATGGATATAGCCCTCACTACCACGGGTAATGTGAGAGGTGTTGTTGCTCTTGCAATTGCTAACGCTGTGAGCATAACAGAATCTCTTACTCCCGGTCAAGAAGTGAGCTGTGGGGCAATTTTAGACATTGATATTGTTACTTTTTACCAAACAAGCAGTAGCCCATCCACCGGCTACCCGACAGAATTGGGATATATAGAAGCACAGCAACTGCCGGTTGTTTTATCACAAAGCAGAGATAACAAGATACAGCTCACTCCAATTGAAGGTCAGAATTTTATGGATTTAGCCATACAAAGCAGTGGTGGTGTACAGGGGGTTATGGATTTTGCTGTTAAAAATAATATTAGCATAACAGACTCCCCTGAGGTTGGTGGTATTTATAAAAAAACAAAACAAATCAATCATGTGGTTTTGGTTTATTATCAAAATCGAAACCTTCGGCCTGCAACGGGAGCAAACGAAGGGTGTATTTATACAGTATGCGATTATGTAGAATTTAATTATTGGGAATAAATGGCTTTAGAACTTTATAAAAGGCGCAACTATAATAGAAAGCTCACAAGTCAAGAGGTGGATGCTAATTGGGATGCTATTGAAGAAGAGTTTTCAACAGGTGCCGGTGGTGCCGATAAAACATTTGTATTTAACCAGCCCACCCCGGCAAGTGTTTGGAATATTGCACACAACTTAGGGAAGTATGCTTCTGTCACTGTAGTTGATAGCGCCAATGAAGAAGCTGAGGGCCTTGTGACTTATACAAACAACAATAATTTAATAATAACATTTAGCGCAGCCTTTTCCGGCAAAGCTTTTTTAAATTAAAACTATGGCAAAGAAAATTTTAACATCGTATGATTTTAACAAAAATCAAATTTTAAATGTAGCACTACAAGTGCTTGCATCAGCTCCAATCTCACCTACATTGGGTCAGGTCTATTATGACTCTACACTTGAAACCTTTAGGGGTTGGACAGGGGCAGCGTGGCTTAATTTAGGGTCTCAAGGCTCAGGAAGTACAGATTTATCATTCTCAAGAGACGGTTCAACGGTAACTGTTATATCAAGCACGGGCAACAATGCTATTTTACCGGCTGCTACAGGAGCCCTTGCAGGTGTTTTAACAGCCGCAGACAAAACAAAACTCGACGGCATTGCAACAGGCGCAAACAATTATACCCACCCTAATCACACAGGGGATGTGACTTCTTCCGGTGACGGGGCTACCACTATTGCTAATGACGCTGTTACCAATGCTAAGCTTGCCAATATGGCAGCAAACACCGTTAAAGGTAGGATTAGTTCTACCGGTGATCCTCAAGATTTAACGCCGGCTCAGGTAAGAACAATGATAAATGTTGAAGATGGAGCTGATGTGACTGATGCTGCTAATGTTGATGCAGCCGGAGCAACAATGAATGCCGACACATCCTTGGTAGGTAATGGCTACTTTCTCGATGAAGACAATATGGCTTCAAATGATGCTACTAAAGTTGCCAGTCAACAAAGTATTGTTGCTTATGTTCAAGCACAAGTTTCCGCTGCTGTTGCAGGAGGGATGAACTTTAAGGGCAGTTATAATGCCGGGACCAACACACCCGACCTTGACACAACACCAAGTGGAGTGCAAATAGGTGATACTTATGTAATCTCAGCCGCAGGAACATTCTTTACAGAGGATGTGCAAGTGGGCGATATTATCATAGCCAATCAAGACAATCCTACTCAGTTAAGCCACTGGTCAAGGGTGAATAAAAACATACCTGAAATTGTAGATGCATCAACAACTGCAAAGGGTATTATTGAAATTGCCACACAAACAGAAGTAAACACTGGTACTGATGCCGTGAGAGCTGTAACGCCTGCAACCCTTCAGACTAAATTAAACAATGCCGGATTTGGTACAACCAATAAGTACACAACCACTATTGGTGATACCGTTGCAACGGCTATAACAGTAACCCACAACTTAGGCTCTCAACACGTTCTGTCACAGGTTTTTGATGCCTCGACAGGAGAGCTTGTTGATTGTGAAGTTGAAAATCTTTCAAGCACACAAACAACATTTACTTTTAATACAGCCCCGGGTCCAGCGGAATTTAGGGTAATAATAATAGGATAAAATGGCTAGAGATTTTAAAAGCAAACTTAGCGTACTGGGCGAACAGGTACTCACAAGGCAAACCAAGAGCGTGACCATTGTGGAGATGCCTGAACAAATTGATATGACCTTGTTTTTTACAGAAAAAGCAATAACCATACAAAAAGTTGCCGGGGTGTTGATGGGTAGTGCATCGCCCAGTCTTGATTTTAATATTCATTATGCAGCCACCCGAGACGCAACAGGCACCAAATTGACAACTGCAGATATGACACTGAACAGTACAACTTCCGGTAATATTATTACCAGTTTTAACAATGCCTCTATCCCTGCTAACAGCTGGGTGTGGCTTGTGCAAAAAACAGGATTTTCCGGAACGGTAAACCAAATGCATTTAACGGTCTTTTTTACTGAAAATTTATAGTTATGGCGCAGTTTCTTTATCCAAATACCGATGTGAACACAGGAGCCTGGAGCGGGAGCCCAATTAATAATGAAGGCAATTTGTATCAAAATATTGATGAAGTAACCACAGACGAATCAGACTTTGTGAGGGCTCAAAACAACCCTCGGAACTCAAAAGCAATATTTGGTTTATCATCAGGTGCCACTCCACAAACAGGAACAAGAACTTTGAATGTTAGATGGCGAGTAAATACTTCCGGAGGCGGTAGTCATTCTGAAATGTCATTTGATGTTAGGTTGTTAGACTCCACTAATAGTGTTATACAAGCAGCACCTACTGTATTTCCACCTACAAACTTCCTTATTTGGGTAAGCTTAAATTTAATAATTACTGAAAGCATTTCTGACTACTCTGCTTTAAGAGTCGAGGTAGAGGCATCACAAATTGGTGGTAGTCAAACAGGTTGGATTGAAGTCGCAAGGGTTCGATTTCAAATACCCGATGAGGCTACCGGAGGAAATGCTTCCAAAATATATTTAATCACATAGTATGAAACCAAAACAAACCATTTTAACAATTACTCTTGCCTTGATAATCATTGCGATAGTGCTGGGCTGGATAATGGGCAAAATTGACAATGAACAGGTGCTATGGATCACCGGCATCCTTTCAACCAGTGGCGTGGCCGCCTGGAACTTTGTGCTCAAGGAGGACGAAAAAGACAAACGCATTGCCGCAGAGCAGGAAAATAAAAAACTGAGAATTTTCAACAAGTCGCTTGAGGGTGAAGTGATGTTTTATAAAGATAAAAACGATAATTAATTAACGAGACCCCGCATCAAGTGCGGGGGTTGAGATATGGCACGACCACTTAATGAAATAAAAGCACAAATGACCACGGCATTTATTGAAAATGAAACCGTGCAGCAGCTTTATGAACTTGCTCCGGGTCAGTCGTTTGAGGATCAATTTAGCCTTGTGAGCATCGAGAGCATCTTGTTTGACTCTGTGGCCTTTGCTGTTTGGGTGCTGGAGAGTCTTTTTGATGTTTTTCGGCAAGAAATACAAGAAAAGATAGATGCCAGTAAGCCCTTTACACTTAAGTGGTACAAGGCAGTAGCATTGGCCTATCAACACGGCTTTAGCATTGATGAAGATGGCGATTACATCAACGGGTCTGCCACAGAGGAGCAAATTAAGGCCAGCAAAATTGTAACTCAAGTCGCTTTTGAAAAAGCGATTATACAAGGTCACGGTGTATTAAGATGTAAAACCGCCAAGGATCAAGGTGGTGAGCTTGTAAAACTCACTCCGCAAGAACTGGAAGGATTTGATTACTACATGAACAAAAAAACAGCCTTTGGTCTTCGTGTGGTGAGCATAAGCCGGGAGCATGACAGGCTGCAATTGTCGCTTAAAATATGGTATGACCCACAAATTTTAGACAGTCAAGGCCGCCGTAAAGACGGCACCAATGATACCCCAGTTATAGATGCCATCAACGACTATTTGCGCAACATCGAGTTTAATGGTTCATTTGTCAAGACCTATTTGACCGATGCACTGCAGCAAGTGCCGGGAGTAAAAATACCTAAAATTATTAGTGCAGAGAGCAGTTGGAGCTCATTTACTCAAAATATGGAAAGCAGTCTATCTGCAGGGCTCATTGAAGAAATACGTTCAACATTTGCCGGCTATATGAGGCTGGATGTTGACAATTCAACATTTGAATATGTGCCTTATGGATAATGTGTATCAAATTAATTGGCTCATTTTTGTAAGGCAATACATCCCCATTGCCTTACGCACGGTACTGTATCTGGCTTGGTTGGACAGCATTTTTGTTGCACTTGAGCACCTACATACGCGTTTTCTTGAAGCTCGTGAAAAGGGGCTTTACCAACAACGACACACCGCAATGGTAACACACATTGAAAAGCTATGTAATGATGCTTTTGATAATGACATGAGGCGCATCTATGTGACTCTTGTGAGTTTTGACGAATACTTGTACCTCTTCCCTCCAGACGAGGAGGATCACCACCTCCAGGAAATAGACGCCGACCCGGATGAGCCTATTTACTTGATAGAAGAAGATGCCGGGCAGCTGAATGCAGACGCCATCATTTGGGTGCCAATTGCTTTGCAGCCGGCAACCGAGGAGGAGCAGCAAACATTTGAAGAAAATATGCGCGCCCTTGTGGACTATTATAAAACCTACGGGCCTAACTATCAAATACTGTATTATGAATAAAATTGAATATACCCCGAGGGGATTCCCTTTTGACAGTTTGACGCTCAAGGAGCTTCAGGACTTCACCATTCCCTACATTCACGCCTTAGGGCAGATAATGCCTAATAATTGCCGGCTTTGGGGCTGTGTTGAAAACAACCAGGCAGACCCGGCAACTATAACAGATGGTTTTATTATCTGGAACAAAGAGCTGCTGCCCTTTAAGGGCGGGGTAAACAGCACCGCTCAGTTTTCGATTATTGAGGAGATCCAAGACCGCACTTTTAACGTGGGCACAAGTTTAGACCCACAGCTGGAAGATCACCCGGCATATACCCGTAGATGGGCACAGGTGGGTAATATTGTTGAGGCAGAAAGCGTGCACAATTTGTCGTTGTTAAAGCCTAAGCCAAAGCTTATAAACGCGTTAAATCAAGGAGTGGTTTATTTGGGCACCATAGCCCCCGGGTGGAACGATCTAGGCGGCACTGTTGTGCCGATAAGCTTTCCATCAATAGGTTCTACAAATTATATGGTTTTATCCAGCTTTTACAGAGCGGGCGTAACAACCCAGCCGGCGTTTAACTATGAAATCTATGACAAAACGACAACCGGGTTTAAGCTTCGCATAACCAATGTTGAAAGCCTGTTGACCTTGGTGTTTTTTGAATATTTATTAATACCGTCTGCGGCACAGCTGCTAGGAGGATAATCTAAAGCTATGAATTATTATAAAGCAAGAACAATAGACACATTGCCTAAGTTGGTTTTTGACCTGGTGGCCACAAGTATAGAGCAACTTACAGAGCTGGGCCTTAACCAGAGCTCAATAGTAGTTGCAGAAACCAGGCTTACAGACGATCAAGCGGTTGATTTTATAAGCTATCAGCATGGCATTTGCCATTTGAGAATTCAAAACGAGGCACTTGAGGCTATGCCTCAAATAGAAATTGATAAGGCGGAGGCGGAGGTTTTTTCAGCTGAATCGGTTCAAAAAACCCGGGAGATAGAAATGCAGCTTCAGTATGAAAAATTTACCTATGATGGCCGAGATTTTCCAATGACTCCCGGGGCAGTGCTAGTTTATCAGGCCATTTTTGACCGTCCTGCAGAGGATCATAATATTGCGTCAGCAACCGGGAGTTATACTTTGCTGGCTGTTAATATTTCTGCCTTTAAAGCAGGGTTTTATGCCCGTTTAATAGAATTAAACAACGCGAAGATACCGCCGCCTCAAGCTTAGGCATTTGGGGCTATAAAAAAGCCCCCGGCATATTTAAAGATCTCACTCAATTAAATACTAAAATCCACTAGGGACACCGGAGGCCAAAACCTTCAGACCATAGTGGATTTTTTAATTAAGTGAGATATGACAAATTTACAAAAAAATAAGTATCACAGGATACTTAAAAAAATTGCCGAAAAAGGCAAAACACAAAAGAATAAAAAGGGCGATATTACTTATTTGCTCAACCAGCAACTGGTACTTAAACCTGTTGATCTACTTGAAATATTTGAAGGTCACGCACTTGCCAGAAAGAAGCTCAAGGATGAGTTAAATCTTTTTATTGCCGGTGAGCGCTCTACTGAGGCTTATAGAAATGCCGGTGTTACTTGGTGGGATTATTGCGGCCCTATATTGGTCAACAGCTACACTACTTACTTTGAGAAGCTGCCAAAGCTTATCGAAAAGATCAACCGTGAAAAGCGGCCATCTAAAAACTATGTGTTGTTCCTGGGAGAAACCAATGCAGAGAGCAATCAGCAACCTTGTTTAAGCCTTGTGCAGTTCCAAATAGAGAACGGCAAACTGGTGATAAGTGCTTACCAAAGGAGTTCAGATGCTTCCCTCGGACTGCCGGCAGATATCTATCACCTTTACCTGATCAGCAAACAGATTGATGTGCAATTGAAGTCGATAACGGTATTCCTGGGCAATGTACATATATATGAGAACAACTTAGCTCCGACAACTGAACTTCTTGCCGGCGGACAGCCTAAATTTTCTTTAAATGTATGAAGACGCCTATAAGTTATTACGGTGGCAAGCAGAATCTTGTTAACACCATACTACCATTAATACCCAACCACACAACCTATACTGAAACCTTTGTTGGTGGTGGTGCCATTTTTTGGGCAAAGCCTAAAAGCGAGGTAGAAATCATCAACGACTACAACCGTGAGCTTATCAACTTCTATGAGTGTGTCCAGAATGAGTTTGTTGAGCTGGAGAAGATGATCAGGATCACGCTGCACTCCAGGTCACTCCATAGTGATGCAACTGTGATATACAATAACCCGCACATGTTTGATCGACTAAGGCGTGCGTGGGCGGTTTGGGTTCTGGCCGCTCAAAGCTTCAGTTCGATGTTGGATGGTACTTTTGGCTATGATAAGATAAAAGGCACCACCAGTCATAAGATCACCAGCAAACGGGAGGGTTTTACGATTGATTTAGCCATCCGACTGCAGAACGTACAAATTGAATGTACAGACGCACTCCGGGTGATTAACTCCCGTGACCATCAGGACGCGTTCCACTATTGCGACCCGCCATACTTCAATAGTGATTGTGGCCATTATGATGGGTACACGATAGATGACTTTGAAAACCTATTAAAGACGCTCTCGCGCCTCGAAGGTAAGTTCCTGCTATCAAGTTACCCGAGTGAGATATTAAGTGATTACAGCGCGCAAAACGGCTGGAATATGAAACAATTGGAGCAAAGTGTGAGTGTGGCCAACGGCACTGGCAAACCGGGTAAAAAGAAGATTGAAGTGATGACGGCTAATTACGACCTCAGCAACCCCAAAGACGATTTAAAGCTGTTTTAAATGGCGTTTAAACGACGATTATTTTTATCTTAGCATCGATTTCTCAGAGAGTGATTTTTCTGTACGATTGGTTTTAAATCACTGTACGTTTGGATTTTGCGATTATACATTTGGATTAAAAAAATAGATGTATTTTCGTGATATGATGAAGTTAACTCCTAAAAAAATCAATATTTTTTTATTTTTCAAACTACCTGCAGCTTATTTTTGCGGAGTTCGCTTAAAATGTATAGAAGCCTATGAGTGTACCACTACAGTAAAACACCGCTGGATTAATCAAAATCCGTTTGGATCCATGTATTTTGCGGTACAAGCAATGGCAGCAGAACTTACCACTGGAGCCTTAGTGCTTAGCCACATAAAGGAAAGCGGTAAAAATATATCGATGCTTGTGAGCAACCAAAAAGGGACCTATTCCAAAAAAGCGCTCGGCAAAATTACCTTTAGCTGTGCTGACGGGAAAAAGGTTTTGCACGCATTAGAAGAATCCATCCGTTCAGGAGAAGGTATTACTTTTTGGATGACTTCTGTTGGAATTGATGAGGTAGGAGATGAGGTTTCAAGAATGGAGTTTGAATGGAGGATAAAAGTTAAAAGCTAAATTTTAAAGCACCGCCCGCCGTATTAAATTTTAAAAAAGACTTCAAGCACAGAATTCTAAAATCTACCATACGTAACTCCTAATTTCTATGTATTTTAGCGGTCATTAATTATTATTTATTCTATGGGTTCATTAAGTATTATTACCATTATTCTTATTGCTGCAAATGTTATAATTTCGATGAAAGGATTTACTGATTTTGCTTTTTTTGAGAAGTATAAATTCAATATAGCTGCAATAAGAAAAGGGGAGTATTTTCGATTATTTTCTTCGGCTTTTTTGCATGTAAATACCATGCATTTGTTTTTTAATATGTTTACTTTGTTCTTTTTTGCGGAGGTTATTATACAAACAGCTGGTACTACTGCCTTTTTATTAATTTATGTGGTAAGTTTAATCGTAGGAAATTTGCTTTCTTACCATTTCCACAAAAATGAATACCATTATAGTGCGGTAGGTGCAAGTGGTGCCGTAACAGGAGTCTTGTATTCGGCTATTTTATTTTATCCCAATATGGGGCTTTATTTGTTTTTTATACCCATTGAAATTCCGGCATGGATTTTTGGTATTTTGTATTTGTTATATTCTATTTATGGAATGAAAAAACAATTAGGTAATATTGGGCACGATGCTCATTTTGGAGGTGCAGCAGCAGGATATTTGGTTACTTTATTGATTGCTCCTTATTTATTTCAGCAACAACTATGGATTATTTTATTGTTAGCAGTACCCATTATTATTCTATTTATTATGCAGCGTTCAGGAAGGTTGTAGTTTGGCATAACAATTGCCAAAATATGTGATACAATCCAATCTAAAAGTTTAAAACCTAAAATAATATGAAAAAAATAGTCGCACTACTTCTTATGCTTATAAGTTTACAATTTATGGCACAAGAAAAAATACAACCTATGGTTACCGTTATGGGTGAAGGGATCGTTAAAGTGGTTCCAGATCAAGTTACTATCAATGTAAGTGTGGAAACACAAGGCGAAAATGCCTTAGGAGTTAAAAATCTGAATGATACATCGGTGGATGCGGTTTTACAATTTTTAAAGAAATCGGGCATATCTAGTAAAGATGTACAATCGCAATTTGTTCAATTATACAAAAATTATGACTATAACACGAAAACCTATAGCTATAATGCTTCTCAGTCTATTACTATTTTAATAATAGATATAGCTAAATATGAAAAAATCATTTCTGGACTTATGGAAAGTGGAATTAATAGGATAGATGGAATCCATTTTGGTTCTTCTATTTTAGAAACATTTAAAACGCAAGCACGGAAGAATGCTGTTTCTAACGCAAAAATTAAAGCTATTGAATATGCTGGTATTCTTAATCAAAAAGTGGGAAAAGCCATCCAAATTAGTGAAATAGGTCAGAACAATCCAAGTCCATTATATAAAAATGTCATGATGCGTTCTAAGGATGCTGAATCTGGAATAATGGAAACTCTTGCGATAGGCGAAATGACAATTAAAGCAGAGATTAATGTAAGTTTTGAATTATTGTAATATTCAGAAAAAGTAAAAAAAAATGTGGCTTTCTTTTTTAGATAGCCACATTTTCTTATTTATTTTATGTTAAAGAGCGCTTAACTCTTTACTTAACAATTCGCCAATTTTTTGACCAAGTGCTGGGCCACGAAGGTCTTTGGCTACAATTCGTCCTGTTTCATCTAAAATATAGGTTGCAGGTATAGCTCTTACACCATACTCTCTAGCAATTGGGTCTGTCCAAAACTCCAGATTAGAAATGTGCTGCCAATCCATTTTATCATCGGCTATTGCTTTTAACCACTTTTCTTTTTCTCCGGGTTTGTCTAATGAAATGCTTATAATTTTAAATCCTTGGTCTTTATATTGGTTATATACTTTAACCACATTAGGGTTTTCTTCACGGCAAGGTCTGCACCAAGAAGCCCAAAAATCAATAAGGGTTACTTTTCCCATTGCGTCTTTTAAAGAAAGTAGGGAGCCATCTGGAGTAGGGCCAGAAAAGGCGGGTGCAATACCTCCTATTTGTGCTATTTGTGCGGCTTCTAGTTTGGTTTTAATTTGTTTTACAATGGCATTATTTTCTAGCTTTGGGTTAATGCCAGCAAAAAGTTTTTTAGTTTCTGCAAAAGTTAATTCTTGTCTTGTAAACATTTCATTTAGTAGCATTACGGCTAATAAAGTGTTATTATTTTTCTCTAAAAAATCTTTTTTGAATAGCTTTTCTTCATTTACTAAAACTGCATTTTCGGTTTGTAAGCGAACGATAGTTTGGTTATCCATGTTTTTTTGAGCTTCTTGAAAATCCAACATACTCTTTTGTTTTCGGTCATTGAATTTTTTAATTTCAATAGTAAATGAATTAAACAGATCATTTTCTCTACTTCCAGAAATTTTTGAAGAGTAAATGCTATCCATATAGATATTAGCATTTAAGTTTTTATCTTCAATAAAGAAAATAACATTGGTGTTCAAGTTTTCAAAAGTGAGTAATCCAATTTCAGGATATTCTTTTTTTTCAATTTCAATGGCAAATTTTTCATCTTTAATAAAAATGGTGTCCACATCAAAGGGTTGCATGTTTTCATTAATTTTTTGAAAAACCATTCTTGTGCCATTTTCTGCGCCAAGAGCAGTTCCTTCTACCAAAATGGTTTTTGAATTGTCCTTACATGAAGCAAATAGGATAACTAAAGAGAGCATTAGTATGCGCATTTTCATAATTTTATGTTTTTTCTAATTTGTGCAAATTTATCTATTTGATTTTAAATTATTCTTAAAATAGCGATAAATATTGTAATCTAATTTAAGAAATAGCGACTATAATGAAGTATAAATTGAATAATATTTTCGTATATTGATTAACAAAATTACCCATGAACGCTCATCACAAACATTTTCCATTAGAAACTAAAATTAGTTTTCATAAAATCGTAGAGTTTTATGAAGAAAAATTAAAGGATTCAAGTGTAAATGAATTTGAAAAACAATATGTTCGTGGTATATTAGAATATATAAAACCTTTTCCAGAACTTTTTGAAGGAATTAGTGATTTTAACACACTAAAAAAATACAAAGATGTCATTGACGTATTATTAAATGATTTATTTCCAACCCTATTATCTTCTAATGAAATAAAAGCAATTACAGTTCCTTTTCAGAATTTTATTTTACATCCTTCCATAAGATTTTCTGACATATTAGAAAATGCAGGAAAGGATTTTGAGTTACAAATTAGAAATTTTAATGAGGATTTTTTCTTTGTAATGTCCTGCATGTTAATTTTAAAAACAAATTTTGGTTTTGATACAGATATTTCAAGACCTGTTTACTATGATATTCCAGATGCTGATGGAAATATAAAAAATTATCGAATTTCATATAATGCAGATTTTATTGACATATTACCCACCGATACATCAGTTACAATTTCACAAGAGGATATAGATTTGCTCTTACAGGATATAGATGATATTTCTTTTTGGAGAGAAAAATTTCCTCCAAAAAGCTGGATATTTAAAGGTTTTGCTATACTAAATCTAACAGATGTTACATTAGATAACGCTATTTCTGAACTTAAAACCACACTGCTAATTCAAGAAAAATCAGAACAAATTATTGAAAAGTTTCAGACAATTTTTCAATCTATTTTTAAGATTAAGGATTTACGAGTGGGTCTAACCGAGTTTGACTATAAAAGTAGAGAACTCAAACGATTTGATTTTTTAAAAACGCCAAACTTTATCCTAAATGAAAATAGTCATAAAGATTGTGAAACAGGTTTATGCCCGTCTTCCTATAAATCATTAATTGAGAAACATGAATATTATGTGCTTACCAATGTAGATGCTTATGCAAAACGAAGTAACAATAACTTTTTAGCTACTAGCTTACAACGATATGACGTTAAAAGCTGTATTTTGGCTCCTATTGCTAAAGAAGGTAAATTAATAGCTGTTTTAGAATTAGTTTCCTATAGAAAAAATGAATTAAATAGAATAAATGCTAACAAACTAGAAGATGTATTGCCCTACATTATAACAGCATTAGAAAAAAACAAAGAATCCTATGAAAACAAAATAAAAGCCGTAATACAAAAAGAATGCACCTCAATTCATTCTAATGTTTTATGGGTTTTTGAAAAAGAAGCAAAACGATATATTCAAGAGTTAGATAAAACTGGAGCTGCTACTTTTAAAGATATTGTTTTTGAAAATGTATATCCTCTTTACGGTCAAATAGACATAAACAACTCATCAAAAGTGCGTAATGACGCCATAATGAAGGATTTGTTAGAACAATTAGACATTGTTGAATTAATTTTTCAAAAAGCTTTAGACCAAAAACCTATACAAATTTATGAACATAGTTTGTTTTTGATAAAAAAAATAAAAGCAGACTTAATTACAAATTATAACACCTCAACAGAACAAAAGATTGTCAATTTTTTGCGCGATGAAATCCATCCAATATTGACTTGTATTGAACAGATATCACCAGAAATTAGTGCCGATATTAAAGAGTATCATGAAAAAATAGATGAGCAAACAGGTGTGCTATACAACCATCGTAAAATTTATGATGAAACGGTATCCACCCTAAATAAAACCATTGCCACAACTTTAGATAAAAAACAAAAAGTGGCACAAAAAATATATCCTCATTATTTTGAACGCTACAAAACCGATGGAGTAGATCATAATATATACATTGGCGAATCCATGGTCAACAATAATAAGTTTCACCAAGTTTACCTTCAGAATTTAAGGCTGTGGCAGTTGCAAACCATGTGTGAGGTTGAAAATAAATTTTATGAAATTCAAAAAAAATTTCTACTTCCATTAGATGCTTCATCACTTATTCTAGTTTATAATAATACGCTCTCTATTCGTTACCGTATGGATGAAAAAAGATTTGATGTAGATGGCACTTACAATGCAAGATATGAAATCATTAAAAAAAGAATAGATAAAGCTAATATTAAAAACACTCAAGAAAGAATTACACAAAAAGGAAAAATAGTAATTGTCTATTCCAATAAAAGCGATGAAAAAGAATATAAAAAATACATCCATTTCTTACAGTCAAAAAAATATGTAACAAAAACTATCGAGAATTTTGAAGTAGAAGATTTACAAGGTGTTGTTGGATTAAAAGCGTTACGCGTTGAGGTTATTTATCAAAAAAACAGCATAGAAAAAGAACCTAAAAAACCATTAATTAAAGAAATAGTTTCTAAATAAATTTAAACGAAAAAATAAAAGCAAATACAGAAATTATAATTCCTGCCATAAAAATAGTATAGGTAATTCTAAGGAGTTTGTATTTTTTATCTAAAACAATACCCAATAAGTACAAATCTTTCATTAAAGCCTCATAAACATAATCCTTATCGTTAATAATTTCATCCATTGCCCATCGGTATTCTTTGTATGGCATCTTATGAAAATTTCCAAAAAACAACACATTTACTTCTCTTTTTAAAACCTGATCTTTTGTAAATTGCCCACTTGTTACATTTGGCCTTGTAGAAAGAATTGCACCTATAATTGCAGCTACACTAAATAACAATAAAATTAATGTGGGTATTAATAAATGCACATTATTAGGATTATCTAATTTTGGACCTAAATTAGAAACTGCAAGGGTAATGATAATAGCATTAACCGAAAGTAAAATATTTGCTTTTGTATCAGCAATATCACTTAATTTTAAATGATTTCTCATGGTAACCCGAAATAAAGTTTGAATACTTCGCTCCGGATTTTCATTTTTTAAAGTAACTTTTTGTTTCTCCTTTTGAAGGATTTTTTGCTGTTTATTTTTGTCCTTCAGTAAGTTCAAAAGATTTTCATTTTTTTTTGGCTGCCAATTTTTAATGGCATAAGAAGTGAAATATTGATGTTTGTTAGTAAATAAATCGATATTAGCATCTAACCACTCTGAAATAGTATAGTTTTTTTTATCGTGTAGAATTAATTCTTGCCTTAGTAATTCAGAGATTTCTTTGTAATACTCTTTTGCTAGATGTGATGCATCTGCATCTCGTAAAATTTCATCTAATTTATTTTTGGGGGTATTTGACATTCTAGTTGCTTCAATGCATGAAACAACTCCATCTATAATTTCTTTTGAAACGTTTTCTTTATTCAAAAAATCAATTGCAATTGTTTTGCTATGGTCTTCATGATTATCACAACTCACTGTATAACCTGTGTCGTGAAGCCATGCTGCGACTAAAAGAGTGGTAACTTCATATTCTGAAAGCCCTTCTGTATTATCTATGATTTCCTTTGTGCTTTTTACAACCCTGCAAGTATGTGTATAATTATGATATACAAAGGACTGAGGAAGTTTCTCATTAAAAAGGTTTAAAACAAAAGCATCCGTTTTATTAATGATTGTATTCATAAATGATTTAATTTTAATTCAAATTAATAATACTTTGTTATTTAATTAGTAAATTACGACAAATCTATCTTTTAAACATTTAGTAAGTTAACACATAACCATAGTTAGAAAACATGAAAATACCTTACATATTTTATTCATTAACCACCATAATTTTGTTTTTTTCCTGTGCAACGTATGCTCCACAGTATAAAAAGGATGTTCCTAATAATGAAATTATCCATAACAAAGATATCGAAAAAACAATATACCTCTTTGGGGATGGTGGAAATGCTAATTCAAACCAAAGCACCCCAACTCTTCTAGCTTTTCAAAAGTATTTAATACAAAATCCGTCCAACACAAATATGGCTCTTTTTTTAGGAGACAATATTTATCCTAAAGGTATGGTTTCAGAAAAAAGCGAAAAAAGAAAGCTTGCAGAACATCGGTTACAAGTACAATATGAAAGTGTTAAAAATGGGGTAGAGGATGTGTTTTTTATTCCCGGCAATCATGATTGGTATGCTAATGGTTTGCATAGTTTAGAGCAGGAACAGAAGTACCTCAAAAAAATTTCTAAAAATAAAAATATATTTTTTCCAAAAGATGGCTGTCCAATAGAAAGTATTGAAATTTCAGAAACTATTCAACTACTTATTATAGACACCCAATGGTTTTTAGAAGATTGGAACCAACATCCCACCATAAATAAAAATTGTAGCATTACAACCCGAGAAAGTTTTTTTCAAGAAATAGAAGGTGAATTAAAGAAAAATGAAAATAAAACAATCCTATTTGCTATGCACCACCCTATGTTTACTAATGGAATACATGGAGGTAAATATGCATTAAAAAATCATCTCTATCCTACACAAAGTAATTTTCCTTTACCTATATTTTCATCATTAATTGCACAAATACGTTCACAAGGAGGGATTTCAAAACAAGACCGATATAATAAAAAATATAATGAATTAATGCAACGCTTATCGGTTATTGTAGCTAATAATAATCAACTTATTCTTCTTTCAGGCCACGAGCATAACTTACAATATATAGAAGAAGGCTCTATTAAACAAATAGTATCTGGAGCGACATCTAAAGAATCTTCTGGAGCTTTAGGGAAAAATGGACTTTTTAGTTATGGAGGTTTTGGATTTGCTGTTTTAGATGTTTTTAAAGATGGATCATCCAAAGTTCGTTTTTTTGGTATAGATGCAGAAAACTCTCCTAAATTAATGTTTGAACACCAAATTCACACTCCTAAAATAGCTTATAAAGAACCGTATTTTTCGGAAAATTTTCCACAAACGATACAGTCTTCTGTTTATGATATAGAAAGGACAGATAAATCTGGTTTTTTTAAAACCATATGGGGGCAAAGATACAGGCAAGCTTATGGCACAAAAATAGAGGCAAGAGTTGCCTTACTAGATACACTTTACGGGGGTTTAACTCCAGTAAGAGCAGGTGGTGGACACCAAACAAAATCGTTGCGCCTAGTAGACAAAGACGGAAAAAATTACAATATGCGCGCTCTTAAAAAAAGTGCAATTCAATACCTACAATCTGTTGTATTAAAAAACACAGATATTGCAAAAGATTTTGAAAATACCATAACGGAAGACCTTATTTACGATTTTTATACAGCAGCACATCCATATGCGCCATTTGCAATACCCAAATTAGCTAATGCGGCTGAGGTTTTGCATACTACACCCAAACTTTATTATGTGCCTAAACAAAAAGCTTTGGGTGAACTCAATGAAAATTTTGGCGATGAACTGTATATGATAGTGGAGCAGCCCCACAAAAAATACAAAGGAAAAGAAATATTTAACTATGCAGATAATATAAGGAGTACTGATGAACTTTTTGAAAAAATAGGAAAAAGTGAAAATAATGTGCTTGATGAAAATGCCTTCATACGAGCTAGGCTTTTTGACATGCTTATTGGCGATTGGGACAGACATGCAGATCAATGGCGATGGGCTGAATATAAAGGCGATGATGGAGTAGATGTTTTTGTACCTATTCCAAGAGATAGAGACCAAGTATTTGCAAATTTTGATGGTTCTTTTTTAGATATACTTCGTTCTTTAGTGGGAGCTACAAGACAGCTTCAGGTATATGATTCAGAGCTAAAAAACACAAAATGGTTTAATGCAGCAGGAATGAAACTAGATAGAGCATTGCTTCATAACACATCTTATGAAGATTGGATCAAAGAAGCCGAATTTCTTCAAAAAAATATTACAGATGCTGTAATTGAAGAAGCCTTCCTAGATTTGCCAAAAGAAGTTCAAAATGAAACCCTTGAAGAAATTAAAACCAAGCTTAGGGGTAGAAGAGAAAATTTGGTAAAAATTGCATCAGAATACTATCAAGTATTTTCAAACTTACAGGTGGTAACCGCAACAAATAAAGATGATATTATTGAAATTACTAGAAAACCAGATGGAATTACCAATATAAAAGTATTTAGAAATATTAAAGGCAATAAAGAAAACTTACTTTCAGATAAAGATTTTAATAAAAAGCAAACTAAAGAAATTTGGGTATATGGTTTAAATGACACCGATACATTTATTGTAAAAGGAAAAGCAGATAATCCCATATTAATTCGCTTAATAGGAGGTCATGGTGAGGATATTTTTAATATAATTGAGGGTAAAAAAATCCGTGTTTACGACTGGAAAACTCTGCCAAATACTATAGAGCAAAAAGGAGGTGCCAAATTTCGTTTTGCCAATGATTATGATAATAATAATTATGACATAGATAAGAAAATATCCTCCTCTAATACTTTAATGCCCAGTATTGGATCTAATCCAGATGACGGATTTTTAATAGGCATATCAAATACATTTACCCTAAACGGTTTTCAAAGAAACCCCTTTTCACAAAAACATACTATTAAAGGTGGGTATTATTTTGCTACAGATGGTTTTGACATAAATTATAGTGGTGAGTTTGCAAAGGTCTTTAGTTCTTTAAATTTATTGGTTGGCGCGCAATATACATCACCTACCTTTGCCAGAAACTTTTTTGGTTTTGGAAACGAAACAAAAAACGAGGATGACGCTCTTGGTTTAGATTTTAATAGAGTTAGATGGCGAATTCTAGCCGCAGAAATTGGGTTAAAGAAAAATGGCGATTTTGGTAGTTCCTTTCAAATCAAAGCAAAAGCAGAAACAATAGATATTGAAAATACCCCAGACCGATTTCTTTCACAGAACCCAATTTTAGGAATTGAAGACAGAAAATATTTTGCAACCCTTGAGGCTGCTTATGTTTATAAAAGTTTTGACAATGCTTTAAATCCTACCCGAGGAATGCTTTTTGATTTCATAACAGGTGGCACTACCAATCTAGAGGAATCAAAAACATTTGGATATATAAAACCCCGTTTAGGTTTTTATAATGCGTTATCTTCAAATAGAAAACTAGTTTTAAAAACAGATGTTTCTGCACAATTTCTTCTAGGGGATGATTTTGAATTTTATCAAGCAGCAACGCTTGGTGGAAACACTGGTTTACGAGCTTTTAGAAATGAACGTTTTACAGGAAAAACTTCTTTTCTTTCAAGTGCAGATGTGAGATATAGTTTTAATACATTCAAAACAGGATTGCTTCCTTTACAAATGGGCATTTTTGCAGGATATGACGTGGGTAGAGTTTGGAATAAAGGTGAAAATTCTGAACTCTGGCATAACTCCTATGGCGGCGGATTTTGGGTGGTGGGTGCAGATAATATCAGCGCAACATTTAATGCTTTTAATGGAGCAGATGGTGTGCGTTTGTCCTTTGGCTTTGGAGTAGGATTTTAATAAAAAAATAGAAGAAATAAGCAAAACAGCTATTCTTCAATTTCTTTTTTATTAAGTATGCTTATGGTTTCCGATCGAAATTTGTTTTTGCCAAAATCCAAGGTTCTAATTGGGAATGGAATGTTGATGCCATTTTCATTATACGCTTTTTTAATAGCTAAAATGCCATTACTTTCAACAGTAAGAATGTCTTTTCGGTCTTTAGCATTAGCCCAAAATCGAACCACATAATCAATAGAGCTGTCTCCAAAACTGGTATAGAAAAATTCAATTTCTTCATTAGAATTCTGCGGAAATATTTTTAAAATAGCATCTGTAGTTATTTTTTTTACAAACTCTAAATCGCTCTCATAACCAACACCACAAGTTATATTAACTCGTGAACGTTCCGTATGCGAATAATTTTTAAAAGGAGCCTCTATTATTTTTGAATTTGGAATCAATACAAAATTATTATCTGCTTCTAAAATAGTTACACTTCGTAAATTAATATCTACAACTCTTCCCTCATGATTGTTGGTTTCAATCCAATCGCCTATTTGAATGTTAGGTAAAAACGAAAGGATTACACCCGAAAAGGTATTGTTTAATGTGCCTTGAAGCGCTAAACCAATAGCAAGACCAATAACGCCTGCGCCAGCAAGTACAGAGGTTAATATTTTGTCAAGATCTAGTATGCCCAATGCAACAAAAAAACCAATAATGACAATTAAAACAAAAGTAGTTCTAGATATGATACTTTTTACAGATTCCTGCCCTACTTTTTTTAAAAGTATATTTTTTAAAAACTTGCTAAAGTATTTACCTAAATTCCAAAAAAGGATAAAAACGAGTATGGCAAGTATAAAATTTGGTACTTTTAAGATAATATCTTCTCCCCATCCGGAAAGTTTTTCTAATAATTTTTCAAGAGCATTTCCTAAGTCAAAATTGGTAAACATATAATATATAAATATTCGTTATTTTATGCCTTTGGATGGTTTTCTTTAGTATTCATTTGCCAAACATCTTGCATCCAACTTGTTTTTTCTAAATTTCTTATGTAGGCACCTAGTGCATCTATAGTTTCTTTCTCTCCTACTTTATCTGCTTTTTTAGAAGTTTTTTTGCATTTGTTGAATTAAAACGCTGTTGCCTTTAAGCAGTGCCTCTACCATTTTTGTGTTGTTTAAATCGAAATTAAATTCTTTTAAAATAAACATTTTTAAGTATGTACTAAAATTGCTTATGGGTTGAAACTAATCGTTAAAATTCGTTCACCTAGTTCATCTATCCTCAAAACGGCTTCGTCATACATTAACTCAAAATGAATATGCAAATTAAAAACTTTTACTAAAAAAATCTAGTGTAAGTTAAGCAATTTTTGATAATAAATAGGATAGTGCGCTAATAGAATATTTAATTCATTTCGGTGTTCTTGTTTTTCTTCTTGTATAAGATTAAGTAGTTCATAGTTTATTTTTCAAGTATTTTCTTAAATTTACTGCCCTTGTATAAGCTAAACAATTATTGAAGATGTTATACCAGAAAATTAACATTCAATAAACACCCAAACAATGGATAAAACTCAAAGGGGTTTTATGTTAAAAATTTATCAAAAATATTCATTTTTCATTTTTAAACCGACAAAGGGATTATAATTTTAATTTACTATGAACTATCGATTTCTTATCTATATATCATACGCTTATGGTATTCCAATTGGGAACCCCCTTGTTGATGAAATTCAGAGTAGAGGATATGAAGTAAAATATTTTGCTGAAGAGAAAGAAACGATTTCATATTTTTCTGACTTTGGAAATGTTTTGCTAACCGTTAAGGAAGTTATCCAATACAACCCACAAATTATTTTATGTACAAGTAATTCAGTACCCGATTTTTTTCCAGGAATTAAAATTCAGATTTTTCATGGCTTTTCGGTGGGTAAACGAGAAGAAAACAAAGGGCATTTTAACATACGTGGTTGGTTTGACTTGTATTGCACTCAAGGAAAAAGCACAACAGAAAAGTTTAAAAGCCTTGCTGCAAAATATGGCTATTTTGACGTTGTTGAAACCGGATGGTCAAAAGTAGATGGTCTTTTTCCTATCAAAAAAAATAATAAAAATGAAAAACCCATAGTTTTGGTTTCTTCCACCTTTACACCACGGTTGAGCTTGGCACATTCTGAAGAGATATTTAAAGAAATTATAAGGCTTTCTTCTTCTGGAAAATATGAATGGGTGGTAGTTCTTCACCCTAAAATGGATAAGGATATTGTTGAAAAATTTAAGAGTATTAAAAATGATTTTCTCACTTTTTATGATACGACAGACTTGATTCCGTTATTTAAAAAAGCAGATGTTATGTTTGCCGATACTACTTCTGCTATATATGAATTTTTATTACAAGAGAAACCAGTTGTAACGTATCGTAACAATCGACCTGGAAATCATTTATGCAATATTACAGAACCTCATGAGCTAAGTATGGCATTAAAATATGTTCTTAAAAATCCAGAGGAATTGATTCAAAATATAAAAAAATTTAATTCTGAATTGCACCCATACACCGATGGAAAATCCAGTAAACGCATTGTAGATGCAGCGATAGATTTTTTGCATAAGGATAAGTCTTATCTTAAAGCAAAACCATTAAACTTGATTAGAAAAATAAAAATTCGTAAAAAATTACATTTTTTTACATTTAAATCCTTCTTAAAACCCCCTACTTTTTCTGAAGAAAGATTCTCATAAGTCATTTTTTTGTCATAGCCAATTACGGAATTCTATCTAGAAAATTTTATATATAAATTAAGTATCTTTCTTACCTTTGATTTCTGTAATAAAAAGTAGATGAAAATACAAGAAAGACCTAAAATAACCGCCTTACTCATTACCTATAACGAAATAGTACACATCCAACAAGTGCTTGAAAATTTGGCTTTTGCAGATGAAATAATTGTGGTAGATTCTTATAGTACGGATGGTACAGTAGAGGTTATCCAAACATTTAAAAATATCAAATTAGTTCAAAAAGACTTTAATAATTTTACAGAACAACGAAATTTTGCACTTTCATTAGCAACAAATCCCTGGATATTTTTTATGGATGCTGATGAGCGCATACCACAAGTATTACGTGATGAAATATTAAATACCGTATCCAGCTCAAATGCATCAGCCGCCTACTATATAAAACGTAAAATTTTTTTTAACGGAAAACAACTTCGTTTTGGTGGTCGGCAAACAGATAAAATTCATCGATTATTTCAGAAAGACAAAGCACATTATCGTAAAGATTTGTTGGTGCATGAAAAACTTGAAGTTACAGGTGAAACAGGAGTTTTAAAAAATTATTTAAATCATTTTCCATACAATAATTTTGCGCATTATGAAGCTAAAAGAAAACATTATGCAATGCTCAAGGCAAAGGAGCTTTTCAACAAAAATACAAAGCCAAAATTATTTCATTTCTATATAAAACCACCATTTAGTTTTTTTCAGCATTATATACTTAAATTGGGCTTATTTGATGGATATCCCGGTTTAGTGTTGAGTTATTTAAATGCAAAATATGTGTATAAGCGATATATTTATTTAAATAAATTTTATGCTGCTAATTCTATAGAAACCAACTTCAATTAATTAGGGTTGGAATAAAGAATAACTATAGACGTACTATTGAAATTCGATTAACCCTACTAGGGTTTTAAACCCTAGTAGAGTTAATTGCAAAAATTTAAAAGTATTGAGGTTTAAATTTCAATTGGCTTTCTATTGAAATGCAATTAAATTTATCTGCTGCACTTATTACTTGAACTTAGAATATTTAAAATATGGTTTTATAAAACCTTCTCTATTTGCTTTTGCAAGGCACTTATTTTATCTCTTAATCTTGCCGCTTGCAGGAAGTCCAGTTCTTTAGAAGCTGCTTCCATCGCTTTTCTGGTATCGCGAATTTGCTGCTCTATTTGAGGTTTTGTGAAGTATTGTGTTTCTGCTTCGGCAGCTTGTATTGCCAGTTCTTCAAAACTATAATGTGGCGTTTTTGGTTTGCTCAATGCGTTATCCAAACTCTTTTTAATTTGGGTAGGGGTGATTTTATTTTTTATATTATATGCCATCTGTTTTTCCCGTTTGTAATTGGTAGCGTCTATGGTGGCTTGCATACTTCTTGTAATTTTATCGGCATACATAATGGCTTTTCCGTTAATATTTCTAGCGGCTCTTCCTACCGTTTGGGTAAGCGAACGCTCGCTTCGCAAAAAACCTTCTTTATCGGCATCTAAAATGGCAACTAAGGATACTTCTGGCAAGTCCAAACCTTCTCTAAGTAGGTTTACACCTATTAATACATCAAAGAGACCTAATCGTAAATCTTGCATAATCTCCACGCGTTCTAGTGTATCTACATCGCTATGGATATACCTACAACGAATGTTAATTCGAGTCATGTATTTTGTCAATTCTTCAGCCATACGTTTTGTTAGGGTGGTTACTAAAACCCGTTCGTCTTTTTCTACACAAAGTTGTATTTCTTCTAATAAGTCATCAATTTGATTTAGACTTGGGCGCACTTCAATAGGTGGATCCAGTAAACCTGTGGGGCGAATGATTTGCTCTACATATACGCCGCCACTTTTTTCCAATTCATAATCTGCCGGTGTTGCACTTACATAAACTACTTGATTTTGTAAGGCTTCAAATTCTTCAAACTTCAATGGGCGATTATCCATAGCTGCCGGAAGTCTAAATCCATATTCCACTAAATTTTCTTTGCGAGAGCGGTCACCACCGTACATAGCACTTACCTGCGGAATGGAAACATGGCTTTCATCGACCATCATTAAAAAATCGCTCGGAAAATAATCTAACAAACAAAAAGGTCTTGTGCCGGGCATTCTTCCGTCAAGATAGCGAGAATAGTTTTCAATACCGCTGCAGTAACCCAATTCGCGTATCATTTCTAGGTCAAAGTTGGTGCGTTCTTCCAGTCTTTTTGCTTCTAAATGTTTTCCTATTTCTTTAAAATAATCTACTTGCTTTACAAGGTCTTGTTGGATTTGCCAGATAGCACCTTGCAATACATCTGGAGAAGTAACAAACATATTTGCAGGATATATATTCAAACGTTCGTATTTTTCAATAACGGCATTTGTTTTTAAATCAAATGCTTCTATTTCTTCAATTTCATCACCAAAAAAATGAATACGAAAAGCATCATCTGCATAGCTAGGAAAGACATCTACTGTATCGCCTTTAATTCTAAAATTGCCTCGATTGAAGTCTGCTTCCGTTCTAGAATACAAACTTTGCACCAGTTGGTGCAGTAATTTTGTTCTTGATATAACTTGTTCTTTTTCTATAGAAATGACATTTTTCTTAAATTCCACCGGATTACCAATACCGTATAAGCAAGACACTGATGCTACAACCAGCACATCACGTCTTCCTGAAAGTAGGGATGAGGTAGTACTTAATCGCATTTTTTCAATTTCTTCGTTTATGGAAAGGTCTTTTTCAATATAGGTTCCACTGCTTGGTATGTATGCTTCCGGTTGGTAATAATCGTAATAGGAAACAAAATATTCAACTGCGTTTTCTGGGAAAATTTGCTTAAATTCTGAGTATAATTGGGCGGCTAATGTTTTGTTATGTGCTAAAACTAATGTAGGTTTCTGCACTATTTCCATCACATTAGCCATAGTAAAAGTTTTCCCGCTACCAGTAACTCCAAGAAGAGTTTGGTATTTTTCGCCATCTTGAAGACCATTTACAAGCGCTTTTATGGCTTCTGGTTGGTCTCCACTTGGTTTAAAATCAGATACTATTTTGAATTTCATGGATGTTTTTTCAATGAGGTAAAAAATAGTTTAGAAAATAATGTTTACAAAATTAAATAAAAAACTATCTTTTTAATGTAAAATGGCCTTTATAAACACTTCCATCTTTAAATGTCGCTTTAAACCAATAATCGGAATTGAGTTGTGGTTTTCCTCTATAGGTGCCATCCCATCCTTTACTTTTTAATTTTAAAACGTGAAGAATTTTGCTATAACGATCAAATATTTCTACACGTTCTAATTGTAGGTTTTTAAAATCAAGACCTCTAATCTGCCAATAGTCATGGATGCCATCGTTATTTGGAGTAAAAAAGTTTGGAAAGTCGATTAAATAGGCTTTTTTGCTCACAATACCACATCCTTTTGTATCCAAAACATAAATAGTATGCACACCACCTCGAATATTTTCAAAAATAGGACTTTCTTGATACGGACCGTTTTCATTGTCTAAAGCAAATAGATAATTTCCGCTGCCAATTACTTCTACGATAATAGTTTGACTTCCTATATTTCCTTCTAAAGTATAGGATACCTGAGCAGCTTCTGAAGTATTTACGGTAATGGTTTTAGAGGAAGAGCAGGTATAAGGCAGTCCGTTATATATTTGTGTTGAAGTTACTATAACTGAATAAATTCCGGCTTCATTTATTTGAATTGTGGGCGTTGTAGCTCCCGTTGACCATAAAAATGTAAAATTTAAAGGATTTCCAATAAGCCCTGAGGATAGTGATATTTTTTCTGGAAAAGTATTTAGGCAATATGTTTCTGAATCTGGTCCTTCTAGAAGTGGTGAAGCAATGACTTGTAAATTTATTTGAGCAATACCAAAACATCCTTGGCTGTTGGAAATTCTTGCATAAATAACCTGAAAATTAGGAAGCGTATTTGTAAAGTTTGTGTTTAATGGATTTTGTGCTTGTAAAGCATCTTCCATATTTAGGTGGTAATTTACTTGAATAGCTCCCGATATTTCGCTGGCAAGAATTACGGTAGCTTCAGCCAGGTCAAATAAAGCAAAGAAAGGGGTAGTAGAAAAGGAACAGGCTGTAAGTTCAACAGGGTTAAGTGTATTGTCAGTTGTTCTTAATGTTACTTGTGCTATTCCGTAACAATTGCTTTGAGTTATAACACGCGCATACACAATTTCATTTACTATTGTATTGGTATAGGAATTAGGGTTTATAATGGAATTGGTATTATTTTCTGCAGCCGCTAGCGTTTTAAAAAAGGATTGTACTTGCAAAGAGCTATCACCGTTAGTGATTTCTTCTGAGGCATCAAAGAGGTTAAAGTTAGCGATACCTGTGACGTTTTCTTCGCATTGAAAAAGTACAGCATTTTGTACATTGGCGGTGCTTGCAAATTCTATTAATACCTCATCAATGGCTATGCATCCTAACCCATAATCAATTTCAACTCTATATAAACCAGGTGTGCTTACAAGGAGTATAGCATTTGTTTCACCATCGATTAAAACACCGTTTTTATACCAAGTATATCCTAAAGGATTGGTTTCTGAAGGTGTAGCGTCTAGTGTATAACTTTCACCATCACATAGAGGATTATTGGTAGCAAAAATTCTATCTGGACCTAAATCAGCTCCAATATTAAAGCTTTCTGCTTCTAGAAATACAGCAGAGTCAAAGCGAAAATTCTGTTCGTCAGCAATAACTAGTTTGATATGGTATACTTGATTGGGAATTACAGGAGTTTCAGCAAGCAGTATTTTGGTTTGGCCATTAAAATTTATAGGAGTGTTTGTTCCATTCCAACTACCAAAATAATTCTCATTAATTGGTGGGCAAGCACCAGGAATTCCAGAATGTACTGTGGTTACCTGTACAGGAGTATTTGTGCCAGGAACCACAGCAATATTTATATAAGTGCCACCAATGGGTTTAATTAAAAAGGCAAAGGCATCTGAAAAAATACAGGTGTTTTGGTTGTTTTCTTGGTATTCTTCGGAAGCAAATAAATAGCGAAATCGAATATTATCGGCATTGGGTATAATATCAAATTCAATAATGGTGGCATTGGTTGTGTTACTGATGCCAAGAGCGGCTTCTAGGTCTGCGTCTCCAAGCCATCCGGGGGCATTATCGTCGCTTAATGAATTGTTTGGCCCAGGCACATTACTTAACCTTCCTGTGCTCATCACAAGTCCGCTAGAAAAAGGAAAATCACTTCCGTTACTATTGAAGTAACCAAAACTTTTATCGCCATCGCTAAAGTTACCGCCTACAACATTGGTAATTGCAATGTTTTGTATGCAATCACTATTTATTAAAATATCTTCTATTAATTGCTGAGGTGTATATGTATTTGCATCTACTTGAATATATTGTGCTGTAGCTGAAAAACAAAAATAAAATGCGAAGAAAATGCAAAATAAAAACTTCATTCAGGTATGGGTAATTTTTCTCAAATTATAGCAAAGCAAAATTAGGCAATCCATTTCAATAAGTCTTGTTTTTAACAGTTTTAAAACTGCTATTTATTGAGATAAACCCAGCCAGTAAAAATTTTAAAATCGGGATGTTTTAAGTTCAGAACATAATAATATAATCCTGCAGGTACTGGTCCATCATAAAGCAATCCTTTATTAGCGTTGCCATTCCAAAACCCAGTTTCATTATTTCCTTTAAAAATAAGATTTCCTTCTCTGCTGTAAATGAATATTTCGTGGTTAAAAAAGATATTCAGTAACCCTGAAATTTCAAAAACATCATTGATTCCATCATTATTTGGAGAAAATCCTTCTGGTATAAACGGCGGACAATCCTCTGTTAAAATTGCAAAATCAGAAATGGTAAAGCAAATGTCATTTTCCAAACGAACATAAATAGCTTGAGGGTTTGAGATGCTTTGGTAAGCAAAAGGGGATTCTATAGCATTTGTTTTTTCCAGGGCATCCTGAACACTATTGAAATAGGTTATTTCATCATTAAAATCAGAGCTAATAAATTCATTTTGCAGTGTTAGGTCAAAAATGGCATTTCCAAAACCTTCATTACATCGTTTTAAATCATTTAATGGTGCAATATCAGGAATACTCCCAAATTGTACTGTTGTAGTGTAAGTATTGTTGGTTTCATTTAATTCTTCAATAATTCCAACACCATTTCCAGTGTCATCAACCACTAAAAGCAACTCAAAAATATCTGGAATAACATCGGATAGTTGAAGTTGAATACTTTGTTGTAATTCTCCGCCTATAGGTATTGCTGTTTGTGTTACATCAGTTGCCACTAAAACGTCATTTATATAAAATGCAATAGGTGTTTGGGCTGGTAAAGGTGCCGTTGCGAGGACATTAAAAACAGAGTATTCTATGGTTAAATTACGTTGTCGGCATGCATTCAAATCGTTTGTAATGGTTATAGTTGCGTCTGGAAGTGGACAAGTTTGTACTTCTACAGTAAAACTACCCACAGTAAAACAATTGGCATTAGCTACACGAATAAATATGGTTTGTGGATTTTCGGTATTCACAAAACTTTCCGGATTGGCAATAGGATTTGTGTTGTTTTCAGCATCTACTTGTGTAGTGTGGTAAGTTAGGATATTGATTGGGTCAATTTGGGAAGTAGATTCTGTTAAATCAAAAAATTCTATTCCTAATACATCACATTTTTCTTGATTGGTAAGACCTATAATTTCAGGGAATTCTAAGAGAATGATTGAACTAATCGCTTCGTTGTTATTTTCATTTATTTCTCGAACTTGATTGGTATAATCTACCATGAGAATTAGTTCAATTTCTGCGGGGATTCCATTTGGTATAGTAAGTGTGATTTCTCCGATTTCTGAACCGTCAATGGGTATTTCGTTACTTGTTTCAGCGATTCCTATTATAGAGGTATTAGCAAAAAAACCGATAGGAGTATTTGCGGGAAGCACATCCGTACTATTAAGATTGTACACTGTATATTCAATAAAAACTTCTCTATTGCCACACTCTTCACCAGCTATAATGTTATTAATTTCAATGGTAGCATCTGGCAATTGACTATTTAATACAGTCACAATATTGTTTATCATTACAAGGTCTTGTCCAGAAGTAATGGTTATTGTGGCAGATTCGTCTCCTATTTGTATGTAGTTTTGTATGTTGTAAAAATCGATATCCATATTCCAAAGTTCACTGCTGTTGGTAAAACTATTGGTGCTGTTAAAAGCATTGTTAGCAGGATTTAAAGGGGCATTACTAATTATATTTCCATTGATTTGCAGGGTTTCGGCTACTGAAATTGCAGAATCTCCTTCCCAAGCTAAAAAACCAATTTTAGCACCGATATTATCAATTACATTCAGAGTTTCTAGTACAAATGTAAATGAATTATTATTGGCAGAAACACTGTCTAAACCGTCATAAATGTTTAATTGATTTAGTGTTAGCGAATTATCTTCATAAACAATTATGATAGCCCAACCCCCAAAATTTGTTCCCGTTGGGCAATAAGGACCTATTACATTTGTCAAGTCTAATTCTGATAGGGTATAAAGACCGTTTCCTGTGTTTTGTAATTGTTGTGTAACCTCTGCAAAAGCCGCAAAAAAGACCCTTGTAGCATCAAGTTGATCGCTAAATGTACGTTGAGCTTGGATGGGTATGGAATTAAGTTCAACTTCAAAATCACCTGTTCCAGAACCTGCCCAATACAAATAGGCTGCAACAATTTGTTGATTAGGATCTAAAGTTAGCGTTGCACTTGAGGAAGTATTAATAAGGCAAGGTTCAGCAGATCCATTTTCGACCAAATTTAAAGTATTGCCAATAGCGGTGTAATCATATCGTCCGTTAAATTGTTGGTACAAAATAATTTCTTGAGCTAAAGTCCTATTTGCAGAAATGCAATAACAAAAAACAGTAAGAATGAAAAGTATTTTTTTTACCATAACCTGCATTTATAGCATAAATATAGTAATTAACTTACTTAAATTAGCAATTCTTGAAGGTAAAGGTTCTACTATAAATCTCTTTTCTTTATTACAATATAAGAAAGATAGATAAAAATTGCGGTCCAAAGTAGCACAATTAGTACATTGTGCCATTGTACATCATAAATTTTATCAAAACCTTCGCCTAATTGTGAAGCTGCTGATTTTACAGCACCAAGGCGAGAAAAAGGTTCTTTTATTAAATTAGACATAGCCTCTAATGGGAAAAATTGACCAACGGTGGTAGCTACGTCGGCATCTTTAAAGAATTTCCATTTTAAAAGACCAATAATAATGTTTTCAAAAATAAACCAAATAAGTAAAAACCCTAAGGCAAATGCAGAACGTTTTACTAAAATACCTAAAAACAAACAGAAAGCGAAAAACCCAACAAGCTTAATGAAATATGCCAAAATATATTGCATATCTGAAAAAATAATTCCTATTTCAGTAAAATCTGAAAAAGAAAAACCTAAGATGAGAGATACTAAAAAAACAAAAACTGTAGAAACTAAAGCAAAACCTATAACAGTAATAAATTTTGATAAAATAAATTCCTTTTTGCTCAGCCCATCTATCAAGTTTTGTTTTAGTGTTCTGTAACTGTATTCATTAGCCATCATCGATACGATTACAATAGCCAAAAATAATTTTAATAAAGAAGCTACCCAAGTGTTAAAATGCCAGATATATGGAAAATTAAATATGCCTTGATCTGCAACTCTAAAGTTAATATCTCCAAATGAAAACTCGATAGATGCTATTAATGCAATACAAATAATTAACAGAAAATAGACTATGGAAATTACTTTTGCGGCTTTGTTATAACGCAACTTTTGAAGTTCTATGGAAAGTAATCGTAACATAGTTTTAATTTATATTTTTAGTAAGGAGAAGAAATTTTTCTTCAAGGCTTTCTTTTCTGTGAACGAGATAGGAGAGGACGATACCTTTTTCAAAAAGAAAACTATTCAGTTGTGATGGCTCCATAGGTACTTTTAGAATGGCAATAACACTATCAGTTTCCGTTTTTATAGAGGAAAAATCTGGGTGATTTTCTAATGCTTTATGTATTGCTGTAAGGTCTTTTCCTTTTAGCGTAAAAAATCCGTTACTAGCACTCATGGCATCCACAGAGCCGGAATATAATTTTTCTCCTTTTCTTAAAATGACCACGTGGGTGCACACTTTTTCCACTTCATCCAGTAGGTGAGAGGCAAGTAATATTGTGGTGCCTTCTGAAGCAATTTTTTTAATGATTTCTCTAATTTGGTGAATTCCTTGTGGATCAAGACCGTTTGTGGGTTCGTCAAGAATTAGAATTTCGGGGTCGTTTAATAATGCTGATGCAATTGCTAAACGCTGTTTCATCCCTAAAGAAAAGGTACTGAATTTATCATTTTTTCTGTCTAAAAGGCCAACTAATTCTAACTTTTCATCAATTTTTGTTGTAGCAACTTCTTTTATTTTACATACTAAACCTAAGTTTTGTGATGCAGTCATAAACGGGTAAAAATTAGGTCGCTCTATGATTGCACCTACTTTTTTTAAAGCATTGTGTGTAGAATTAGAACCATCAAACCAATGAAAATTGCCACCAGATTTATTCACCACATTAAGTACCATTCCAAGGGTGGTAGATTTACCACTTCCGTTAGGGCCTAAAATGCCATAAACATTACCTTTGTTTATGGTAAATGAAAGATGATTAACGGCTTTTACATGGCCAAAATTTTTGCTAAGATTTTCTATGGTAAGTATGGTATTCAAAGTTATTTTTTTTGTTTATGCTTTGATTTGACGAGTATTCTTTTATATTGTTACATATTAATAAAAATTAATGTTAGTGTTTAAATAAAAATATTGCTGTAAAATGGAAAAAAAATTAATGTCAAAGAAAAAGCCAACTTTTCCTGTACAGGATTTTCTTTTTCAGTATTTAAAAAAATATAATCGAGTTATAACTATACCTGTTTTTTATGATGATTTACTTCGTTTTAGTGGGTCTGTTGCTGTATATGATAAATACGATAAAGATACCCTTTGGGTAAGTGTCTATTATTCTGATTCAGATAGAATGGAGCTTGACATAAGTTTAAAAAAAATATACACCATCCTTTTTTCAGATGGGGATGACGATATTATACCTTTTTTAAATGTAGATGCCATAAACTATTGCACTTTTGGAAATTCAAAACCATTTCGCATAAAAATTAGAAATATTTTAAATGATAACAACACTTATTTTTACATAAAAAGAGCAGATGCATCTCGGATTTACGGATTAGAATTAGAACATATTTTATCACCAAACCGAATCAATTTTGTGGTTCACGGAGATACATTAGTGGAAGAGCATATTTCTGGTATACCTGGTGATGTTTTTATTGAAAATGAATTGGAAAATCTAGATATAAGTGGTAAAACTCAAATTGCTAAAGAGTTTGTTAAGTTTAATGAACGCTGTATGATGCTACTTTTGGGCGATATGCGATCGTATAATTATGTAATTATTCCTACGCATGATTTTGATAAAGTGATTTATAAAATAAGAGCAATTGATTTTGACCAGCAATGTTATGAAGGAAATTTAAAGGTTTATAGGCCACAATTTTTTAAGGAAAATTTAAAAATGGTGCAATTGGTATCTAAATATCTTCAAGAAAGTTCTATTGAACAATACCGAAAAGAAGAACGTTCGCTTTTAGCAAAACGGATGATTTCGTCAAAAGAAAAACTTAATTCCATTTTGCGATGCATGCTGAAAGATCATATTTCTTCCTCTTCTAATTTAAAAGAGTTGCGCAAACAACTTTATGAGCTTACCTACGACATGAGGTTTAAACGTTGTAAATCTATGGGGCAAATTGTTAAAACTACCTTAGAGTTTATCAAGCGAAATTATGAAAATGTAAGTACTCGCAGGGGACAAGGTATTTAGTATTTAGTTGTTAAAAGGAACCCTTCAAGGGTTTAAAACCCTTGAAGGGTTGTTTTAAATGGGTTAGCTTTTTTGTTCTTTGTTAAAATAAACCAAGTAATAATACATTTGTTTTTCCTCATCCCAGCCTTTTTCAATAAAACGTTCTGCAGAATCTGTATGGATAAAGTCCAGTTTTATTTGAATGTTTGTGTCTAGGTTAATTACGTTTTTTATTTTTTTTCTTGCTGCTGTAACTGCCGTGTTTGCAATGGGAAAATTGGAGATGTCTTCAATATGGTACTTGGGACCCATTTCTTGTTTGTAATTGCGAAACTCAGGAAGTAAATCGGGGTTTTCTATTACTTCGTTCATGAAATTTGTTTCTTCAAACGCATCGTTTTTTGCAAAGTAATTAACACTTCGGTTCATAAACATCACTTCTTGTTGTTTGTCTTCAGCCGGAAGGACAACGTCTTTAGCAAAATCTTGACAGAATTTTAAATACTTTTTTGTAATAAAATTTTCATCTTCAAAAAGCGAAACTCCTAAGAAATTTTCTAACCAATAACGAGCATCATAGCGGTTAGAATCTACCGAAAGTATTTTGTATCCTTCGTCTTTTTTACTGTTAAAAATAATGCAGCCTTTGTCTAATTTGTTGAGGTTAATTCCTTGTTGTAGAATCAAATCTAATTGATTTTCTTTTTCTTTAAAAAGAAGAAAATCCTGTTTTAATTCCGATTTAAATATGCCTATACCGTTGACTTTTTCATTATCTAATTGCATGTTTTCTAGAAACGCAATATATACCTCTCCACTTTTTATATGAGGATGTTGCGATTGGTCAAACAAATAAGATGCAATATTTTTACTTGCTTCGTGGATGTTTTCAGGATTTTCAAAAACAACATTGGCTATTTTATATAACTCGTGAAATTCCAAATCCACTTCATGCGTAAATTGGTAATAGCTTTCTTCTTTATCTCTAAATGGCTTAAAAAAATACTCTCTTAGCAAAGGGGCTAATTCGTCCTCTAATTTATAAGGTTCTTGCGAAAGTATTTTGGGTTCGTTTCTGCTTTTATTTCCAACTTTATGAATGGATAAAGAAACGATATGCGTGTTATATAGATTGATCATTATTCTGAAATATAAGTTTGGAAAAGTTAAGAATTAAGCTTTAAAAAATGGTCTTTTAATTTTTTAATACAAGAACAAATTTTAGTTCCAGTTTTCGTTAAAATCAAGATTTTCATAATCTTCAGGATCAAAATCTAGGTCGTCTATATCCTGGTTTTCGTTGATGTTTTCGGCAACAAATTCTTTTTCGGGAGCTTCATCAGGAATCTCACCGTGAGCAAACATCAAGTTAGGATAGAGCGTTCCTTCTATAGGCTCAGCAATTTCTGCAAGCTCTACAAGAAAGGTCCACATATTTAAGAAATCATATATATAGATAAGTCTAGTTTGTTCTTCTGAAACCACTTCATCAATTGAAGTTTCTCCCATTACACGCACATCGTCTTCCATTCCAAAAAGTGAAATTTCTTCTCCCTGCAGCCATTCTTCATTGCTAATATAAAAAGAAGCCATTTCTTGTCCACCAAAACCAAAAGACTGTGTGATGGCATTATGAAAGTCTTCCATGGTTGCCGATTGGTCTATTTCAAGATCTCTAAAAACGTCTTCGTGTGCATCAAGGATAACTCTAAATCTATAAATCATGGATATTTTTTTTCAGGATGCAAATATAGTTTTTTATTAAAAACATTCGGTATTATTTACTAAAACGATGCAATGTAAATGTCATTGCGCCAAGTAAGAAAAATGCACCTACTTGGTGTAAAACGCCCAACCAAAGTGGCACTGCTAAAAGTAAGGTAAATACGCCTAATACAAATTGTATAAAAACTAAAATAAGGAGTGAATTTACCCCTCTTTTTTGAGAAATAGTTGTAGAACGTTTTTTTGTATTATAGCCTATCCACAGCACTAAAGCTACCACCACATAAGCTAAATATCGATGCACAAATTGAACACCACTTTTGCCTTCTACAAAGTTTTTCCAAATGGGGGTTTGCTCAATCGTTACGGTTTCATGAATAAGTTTTCCGTCATTCATAAATGGCCAAGTGTTGTGTATCCATCCTGCGTTTAATCCAGCCACAAAAGCTCCCCAAATAATTTGTAATAATAAAATGGTTAAGGTAAAACGCAATAAATTACGCAATGGTTTATGTTTGATTTCTTGTTTTGGATACATAAGATTTAAAGCTACCCAAAAGGTAAAAGCAAAAGTGATAAATGCTGTGGTAAGGTGCATTGCCAGTCTATAGTGACTCACATTTGGATGATCTATAAGTCCACTCTTTACCATATACCAACCCAAAAAACCTTGAAACCCGCCTAAAAATAAAAGAATATAACAGTTTTTTAAAGTTTCCTTGGTTAGTTTTTTCTTAATCAAAAAATAAAAAAAAGGAATAATAAAAACCACTCCTAGAAGCCTTCCTAACAAACGGTGCAGCCATTCCCAAAAGTAGATTTCTTTGTAATCTTCAAGGGTAAAATCGTTGTGGATATTTATTTTTTTATATTCAGGATATTTTTTATAGTCTTCAAAAGCAGCTTCCCATGCATTTTCACTTAAAGGAGGGATTACTTCTGTTATAATATGCCAGTCCGTCATTGAAAGTCCAGAGTCTGTTAGGCGTGTTATACCGCCAACAATGACCATAATAAAAACAAGAAAACAACCTGTTAGTAACCAAATAATTACCGACTTTTGATTTTTTTCCATAATGCGTTTTTTTTAAAGATTAAAGCGTAGTATTTAACCCTAATTCCATTCCTTTTTTAAACATTAATTTTTTAGCAGCTTCATAATCATTAGGAATTTCTCCTTCTAAAATAGCCTCTTTTATAGTTTCTTTCAGGATACCTATTTCTCGTGAAGGTTTTAAACCAAAAATTTGCATAATTTCCTCACCACTAATCGGTGGTTGAAAATTGCGTATATGGTCTCGCTCTTCTACTTCCACAATTTTTTTTCTTACTTTTTGAAAATTGTGGTGGTATTTTTTAAATTTTTTTGCGTTTTTAGTGGTGATATCTGCTTCACATAGAGTCATTAAACTTTCAATAGCTTCGCCGGCATCAAACACTAATCTTCGCACAGCGCTATCAGAAACCTCATTAGAAATGGCTATTGGCCTTGAGCTCATATATACCAATTTCTGAACAAATTTCATTTTTTCATTTAACGGTAATCGCAGGCGTTTAAATAATTTAAACACCATTTTTGAACCAACCCATTCATGACCGTGAAATGTCCATCCTAGTTTATTGTCAAAACGTTTTGTAGGGGCTTTTCCTATATCGTGCAACAATGCCGCCCACCGCAACCACAAATCGTCTGTGGCTAGAGAAATGTTATCAACAACTTCTAGGGTATGCCAGAAATTGTCTTTATGGCGCTGTCCTTCTTTTTCGTCAATACCTTCTAAAGCAATAAGTTCGGGAAGGATATGAGGGAGTAAACCTGTTTTATGTAATAATTGAAAGCCTACAGAGGGTTTTTCACTTAATATTATTTTATTTAATTCTTCAACAATACGCTCGTTGGAAATTATTTTAATTCGATGGTTGTTGCGTATTATGGCGTTGAGTGATTCTTTTTCAATACTAAAATGAAGTTGGCTAGCAAACCGAATGGCTCTAAGCATTCGCAAAGGATCGTCTGAATAGGTGATGTCTGGGTCTAATGGAGTGCGAATGATTTTGTTTTCTAAATCTTGAAGCCCGTCAAATGGGTCTAATAAATCTCCAAAATTTTCTTTATTAAGGCTTAAAGCTAAGGCGTTTATTGTGAAATCTCTTCGGTTTTGGTCGTCTTCCATGGTGCCGTTTTCCACTGCTGGTTTTCTGCTATCTTCAGCGTAGGATTCTTTTCGTGCTCCCACAAACTCCACTTCCAACTTATTTGTTTTAAGCATAGCGGTGCCGTAGTTTTTAAAAACGGAAACTTTCGGTTTTTTTGGGAGTAGTTTGGATACTTCATTAGCTAGAGCAATGCCACTTCCAATAGCTACTATATCAATATCTTTTGGTGTGCCTCTTTTTAATAAAAAATCACGAACAAATCCGCCAATAACATAGCTTTCTAAATTAAGATTTTTAGCAGCATCAGAAAGGACATTAAAAATAGGGTCTAGAAGTGCTTCTTTATAATTTATTGCTTCAGGCATGGATTTTATATTCGAATAACATGCACTTGCCCATCTTTTTTAATTTGTATAATTGAGGATGGTTTTGCTTGTGATTTTTCGTTTGGCAAATTTACAACATAGTCAACGCTTGCCAAAATATCCGCACTTATTTCTTTAAAGTTTCTTGGAGTTATTTCGCCACTTTTATTAGCAGATGTAGAAACTATTGGTCTGCGAAAATATTTCACAAGCTGATGCGAAAATCCTTTGGAAACAATGCGAATTCCTAAAGTGTTATCTATGCCTATTAAATTTTCTGCAACCCCGGCAGGATTGTCATAAATTATAGTGGTGGGTTTGTCAGCATATTCAATAATATCGTAAGCTGCTTCTGGCACAGTGTCTATATGTTTTTCTAGCATTTTTATATCTGAAACCAAACAAATCATTGCTTTTGTTTCTTCTCGATTTTTGAGTTTATATATTTTTGAAACCGCAGTAGCATTTGTAGCGTCACAACCTATACCCCAAACAGTATCAGTGGGGTAAAGAATGACACCTCCGTTTTTAAGGATTTCTATGGCTGTATTTATTTCATCTTTGCTTGGTTCCATTTTTTTTGCGGTTGTTATTGGGTTAAAAATTGAATAATTTTTTTTATAAAGATAGTTTTATTGTAAAAATAGTGGATTTATTTGAAGTCTAAAATCGGTTTGGTTACTTTTGTCAACATAAAACCTGGAATTTAGATAATGAATATAAAAGTCAATCCGAAATATGCATCTCAAATAACTGAAATTACCGATATTTTTGTAAATTTCAACAAAAGCGGGACACTTTTAGGTAAAGGAAATCGAAATAAAATAAAACTTTTTTCATGGGGAGGGAAAACCTTGAATGTAAAAGCATTTAAAATTCCGAATCTTATAAACACCATAGCCTATACATATTTCAGAAAGTCAAAAGCAAAACGTTCTTTTGAGAATGCAAATTACCTTTTAAGTTATGGTATTGGCACTCCCGAGCCTGTTGCTTTTGCCGAAAATTTTTCGCTTTTGGGTTTAAAAGACAGTTATTATGCAAGCGTACACCAAGAATGCGACTTGACCTTTAGAGAGCTGATTAGCAATCCAAACTATCCAGATAAGGAAACTATTTTAAAAGAGTTTACGCAGTTTACCTACAAACTTCATGAAAATGGAATTCTTTTTAAGGACCATTCTCCAGGAAATACGTTGATTAAAAAAGAAAAAGTAGGATATTCATTTTATTTAGTAGATTTAAATAGAATGGAATTTAGGTCACTTTCCTTAGAAGAACGAATTAGTAATTTTTCAAGATTAACCCCAAAGCGTGAAATGGTGAAAACCATGAGTAGGGAATACGCTAAATTATATAACGCAGATTTTGATAAAATAGATGAATTAATGTGGAAAAAAACCACTGCTTTTCAAAATCAATATTATAGAAAAAAGAAAGTAAAAGAGGCCTTGTTTTTTTGGAAATAAAATTGTTTTATATAGTTAATATTAAAGTATTTATTTATTTTTGTATGGATAATGGGGTAAAAATCCTTTTTAGGCATTACCATTTTCAACTAAATTAATTGAGGTCTATTTTTTATCATTCATGCTATGTTCCCTTTAAATAGCTACACTATATTCTCTTAAGGCATCATTTAAGGATGTTTTTTTATCTGTACTAGCTTTTCTTTCACCAATAATTAATGCACAAGGCACCTGATATTCACCAGCAGGAAATTGTTTTGTATAACTTCCTGGAATTACTACAGATCGTGAAGGAATGTATCCTTTAATTTCTTTAGGTTCTTTACCGGTTACATCAAGGATTTTAGTGGAAGCAGTTAGCACAACATTTGCTCCTAATACAGCTTCTGTTTCAACTCTAATTCCCTCCACAACAATACATCGGGAACCTATAAATGCGTTGTCTTCAATAATAACCGGAGCTGCTTGCAAAGGCTCTAAAACGCCACCAATACCTACGCCACCACTTAAATGAACATTTTTACCTATTTGTGCGCAACTTCCTACTGTTGCCCAAGTATCTATCATGGTTCCTTCATCTACATAAGCACCAATATTTACGTAACTGGGCATCAAGATTACTCCTGAAGAAATGTAAGACCCATAACGAGCCACAGCATGTGGAACAACACGAATGCCTTTTTCTTTATAACCCGTTTTTAATGGAATTTTATCGTGATATTCAAATATGCCAACTTCAAAAGTTTCCATTTTTTGAATGGGAAAATAAAGCACAACTGCTTTTTTAACCCATTCATTTACTTGCCAACCGCCATCAATAGGTTCAGCAACACGAAGTTTTCCATCATCTAACAAATGTATGACAGATCGAATAGCCTCAATGGTTTCCGTAATTGAAAGTAAGGATTTATCTTCCCAAGCTTTTTCAATAATAGGTTTTAAAGTATGCATCCCAGTAAATTTTTAGGTGTAAAGATAATGGCTTTTTAATAAAATGTATAGCAATACAATGAGAAGTATTACCTTTGCGACTTAGAATGACTATGGCACGAATATTGGCAATCGATTTTGGAACAAAACGCACAGGTTTAGCGGTAACCGATGAATTACAACTAATAGCCTCAGGGTTAACCGCTGTTGAAACTAAAAATCTTATTTCTTTTTTGAAGGAATATTTAAAAAAAGAAAAAGTAGCATGTATCCTCGTTGGTGAACCAAAACAAATGGATAACACACCCTCAGAAAGTGAAGTTTTTATTGTGAAGTTTTTAGAAAAGCTGGAAAAAGAAATTCCTGGTTTAGATATTAAAAGAGTGGATGAGCGTTTTACATCAAAAATGGCTTTTCAAACCATGATTGATAGTGGATTAAGTAAAAAACAAAGAAGGAATAAAGCACTAATTGATGAAATAAGTGCAACCATTATACTTCAAGATTACCTTTATCATAAAACTAAAGAAAAAAAAATATAAATATTTAAATAATTCAATTACAAATAATTATGATTTTACCCATTGTAGCCTACGGCGATGTAGTGCTTCGTAAAAAAGGATCCAACATTACAGCAGAGTATCCAAACCTTAATGCCCTTATTGAAAATATGTACGAAACCATGTATAGTGCTCATGGAGTTGGTCTTGCAGCTCCACAAATAGGTCTGGCAATTCGGCTTTTTATTGTAGATACTGAGCCTTTTTCGACTGATGAAGATTTGGAGGATCAAGAAAAGGAATATCTTTCTAATTTTAAACAAACTTTCATTAATCCAACTATTCTAATTGAAGAGGGTGATGAATGGGCATTTAATGAAGGTTGCTTGAGTATTCCGGATATTAGAGAAGATGTTTTTCGGCAGCCAAAAATTAAATTGGAATATTTTGATGAAAATTTTAAAAAACATATAGAAGAATTTGATGGTCTTATCGCTCGTGTTATTCAGCATGAATATGATCATATTGAAGGAATTCTTTTTACCGATAGGCTTTCACCCCTAAAAAAGCGTATTATTAAAGGAAAATTAATGAATATATCCAAAGGTAAAATTGATGTAGATTACCGTATGAAATTTCCGAACATCAGCAAAAAAAGATAAGAATATATTTCCCTGTAAATAACACCTAAAAATTAATACAATCTATTATATTTGCAAGCGTTTTATATTAAAATAGTAATTACAAGTTAACTATAAAGCTTAAGATTAAGATATATGAGTTTAGAAAAATTATTATCTATTACCGGAAAACCGGGCCTTTATGAATTAAAAACCCAAACTAGAGCAGGTTTTTTAGCAGAATCACTTTTAGATGGGAAAAAAATAGCAGTAAGCGCACAACAAAATGTGAGTTTGCTTTCAGAAATAGCTGTATATACTCTTAAAGAAGAATTGCCACTAAGAGAGGTGTTACAAAAAATTAAAGAAAAAGAAAATGGCGAAAAAACAATAAGCCATAAGGAATCTAAAGAAAAATTAGAAGAATATTTTTTCGGTATATTGCCCGATTATGATGAAGACAGAGTATATGTAAGTGATATAAAAAAAATTATTCAGTGGTATAACTTACTTCAAGAAAAGGGTAAAATGGATTTTTCAAAGCCAGTTGAATCGGAATCTACAGAATTATCTAAAGGAGATGATTCTCCTATTAAAGTAGCTCCAAAAAAAGCAGCTCCAAAAAATTTAGCCCCTAAGGTTTCATCGTCTAAAAAAGGTGGTGCTGGTAAAAACACTTCTGCAAGAAAAACATAGTAAGATTTTTTAATCGATAGCAAAACACTATTTATTTTTGGATAGTGTTTTTTTTTTTGAAAAATTTCAATATTATTTTTTCTATTAAAATCTAATTTGGAAGGGCTATTTCGTAAGTTTGTGTACAACAAAATTTGGGTAATTATGAATTCCAGAAAAGACCAACTTGCCTCTTTTGACAAACTATTAACCATAATGGATGAGTTGCGTGAACAGTGTCCTTGGGATAAGAAACAAACCATACAATCCTTAAGACATCTCACCATTGAAGAAACCTACGAGTTGGGCGATGCTATTTTAGAAAATAATTTAAATGAAGTTAAAAAAGAACTTGGAGATTTGTTACTTCACATTGTTTTTTATGCCAAAATAGGCAGTGAAACCAAAGATTTTGACATTGCAGATGTCATTAATGGTATTTGTGAAAAATTAATTGACCGGCATCCACATATTTATAGTGATGTAGTTGTTGAAAATGAAGATGATGTAAAACGCAACTGGGAAAATTTAAAGCTTAAAGAAGGTAAGAAAAGTATTTTAGAAGGGGTTCCAAAATCGCTTCCGGCTATGGTTAAAGCAAATCGAATTCAAGATAAAGTGGCAGGTGTAGGTTTTGATTGGGAAGAGCCATATCAGGTTTTTGATAAATTGAAAGAAGAATTAGACGAGCTGCAGCATGAAGTAAATGTAAATGACCACGACAAAATAGAAGCAGAATTTGGCGATGTTTTGTTCTCGTTGATTAACTATGCACGATTTTTAAAAATTGATCCGGAGAGTGCCTTAGAACGCACAAACAAAAAATTTATAAGACGTTTTCAATACCTAGAAGAAAAAGCCAAAGCGATACATAAACCACTATTAGAAATGACCCTCACTGAAATGGATGTCTTTTGGGAAGAAGCTAAATCTGCAGCAAATACTCAAAAAGGGGAAGCGTTTTAATTATGCAGTAAATTGCACCAATCTATTTTCTATGGATACACTTTTAAAACCCAAATTTTTTTGAATCCATTGCAACGTTTTTTCAGAATAAAAAATAACATGCGTTGGGTCATTTTTATAGTACCAAGTTTCAAAATTTTTAGTTTCAGAAAAAATATCGGTCATGCAATAAAGTTTTCCATTGGGTTTTAACAACTCTTTTAAAAGTTGAAATTCTTTATTAGGGTTATGAAAATGCTCTATCACTTCGCAGCAAACAATAAAATCGTAAGCTACTTTCAAAACAGAAATATCTGGGATAAAAAAAGGGTCGTAAAGATTAAGTTTGAATCCTTTTTCTGATAAAACTTTTGTAATTACAGGTCCTGTACCAGCCCCAAAATCTAACCCTAAAGTGTTTAATGGTGCAAAATCTTTTTGTACGGCATTTGTTATTGGGGAAACAAATTTTTGATATCTTATATCGTTTACATCGTTATTATGCTCTTGGTATCGGGCTTTTTCTTCATCCGGGTTTGGAAAGGATTTTTTTCCTCTAGATATAGCGCCACAAGTATTACATTTAAAAAAAGAATGTTCTTTTTCTGAGTAAAACAAGGTGTTTTTAGCTGAAGAGCAAAGTAAACAAATCATATGATTTTTTTAAAATAGAATATAGCGCCTACCTATTAACTTGAATTTGTAAGGCTACATTACATCTTTCAATTTTATCAGTTTGGCTTTCCAAAGTTCTAAATCATCTTTAAGTTTTTGAATGTTTTTGTGAACTTCCCTCACTAAAGGATTTTTATCATTTACATGCTGAAAAAAGCCTAGGTTGTTTTCTAATTGATTGATCTCTGCTTTTACTTCTTCTATTTTTTTAGAAATAAAGAAGCGCTCATTTTGCATTTTTCGCTCATCATCGTGTGATGAAATTGCATCAAGTTTATGGTCGTATTTAAGAAGTTCAACCTCTTTTTTTGACATGTCTAATTTTTTGAAAAGGGCATCTATGATTTTATTGAATTTTCCGTCAATATTCTTTTTATTAAAGGGTACTCTGCCTATTTCTTTCCAAGCTGCTATTTTAGATTTTATAGAATCCAAATCTTTTTTAGTATCCCCAGAAAGTTCAAAAGCACTTAACTCTTCCATCAAAGAGGTTTTCTTTTCAAAGGCTGCTATTTCGTCTTTATTTGATTCTTTACGCTCTGCATTCACTTTATCAAAGTAATGGTTGCAAGCTGCTTTAAATTTTTTCCAAACTTTATCACTGTCTTTTCTTGGAACAAGACCTATTGTTTTCCATTCGTTTTGGATTTTCTTCATTAAAGGGGTTACTACATCAAAATCTTCATTGTCTTTGTTTTCTTCTGCAATTTTGATTAGTTCCTGTTTTTTGGCAAGATTAGAAAACTGTTCCTTTTTTTGGTTTTTATAGAATTGGTTTTTCTTTTTGTTAAATGTATTTACCGCATCTTTAAATGAATTCCAACTTTCTTCGTTATTTTTAGAAGGTACTTTGCCTAGATTGAAAAAATTATTTCGAAGGGTTTCTAGGGTTTTAATGCTTTGTTGCCAACTTTGGTGACTGTCTTTAGTGGTTTCAGTAAGTGCTTTTATTTGTTCGATTACTTCTTTTTTCTGTTCAAGATTTTTTTCAAAATCTTTTTCTAGTTCTTTTTGAAGCAATGCTCTCTTGTCGTGAATAATTTTTGTAGCAGCACTAAATCTGTCCCAAACGTCATCGCGGTATTCTTTAGCTACCGGCCCGGTGTTTTCTTTCCACATTTTGTGAAGCATTTGAAGTTCTCTAAAAACTTTATTTAAGTTTTCATCTTTTGTAAGCTCTTCTGCTCGATGTATTATTTTGAGTTTTTGTTCTAAATTGTGTTTGAAGTCAAGATCTCTGAATTCGCGATTTAAATGTAAAAAATCATAAAAATTTTCAACATGGTGGTGGTAGGTATTCCAAACGGTGTTATATCCGTCTCTTGGAATAGGTCCGGCTTCCCTCCATCGTATCTGAATGTCTTTGAATAATTTATAGGTTGTATTAATATTTTCTTCTACATCTATAAGTCCTTTAAGTTCCTCAATCAATTCGAGGCGTTTTTTTAGGTTTGCTTGTAAATCGTTTTTTAACTTTTTATAGTGTATGTTTCGTTTTTCTTTATATTCAAAATAGGCTGAATTAAAGTTTTGTTTAGCAGGCGTTGTGTATTGAAAATCGATGATGTTTCCACCTTGTGCTAAAAATTCTTCTTTTTTTTCTACTAGTTCTTCCTCAAATTGATTGTTAAATTCATTTTTTATTTCTTCAACAACGTTCTTAATTTCTGGTATGGGTTTGGATTTTAATAATTCTTGCAATGCAGCCACTAATTGGGTTTGACTCATTGCAGTATATTCTTTTTTAGAAGGTGTTAAATCGTCACTTTCTTCCTCTTTTTCTTCATCGTCTGAGGAGGTCACTTCTTCTTCTTCTTCTTCTTCTTCGTTTGCTAATTCTGTTTTTTGAACAGCTTCATTTTCTACAATCACTTTTTCAGAACTTTTGTTTTCGAAGGTTTCTGTATCGATAACTATTTCAATTTCTGGTTTAGTTTTTTCTATTACCGGTTGTTTTATTTCCATTTCATTATTGGTTTCTGAAGAATTTTCATCAACGATATTTTCTTCTGTTCCCTCTTCTTTTTTTGTTTCTAATTCAGAAATAATAGTGTTTTCATCAAAAGTATCTATTGAAGAAACCATTTCTTCAGCAGATTCATTAGGATTTACAAGTATTTCTTCTTTTTTCGGTAATTTTTCTTGGTCAGACATTTGTTTCAATGTTTAGGTTCTTATTTTGTTGTGGGTGGAAAGATAGTAACTACTGTTGGAATTGCAAAGTTTCTATGTTGTTTTGATGGTATTTTTAAGAAATTAACCCCAAATTTTCCATGATTTTTTTGCTTGATACTCAAGCATAGCCTCTCCATTTACAATTTTTGCACCTTTATCTTTACCCATTTTAAGAAAAATAGTGAGTTTTGGATTGTAAATTAAATCAAATAAAAGGTGTTTATTCCCAATGCCATTATAGGGAATTTTAGGAAATACATTTATGTTTGGGCTAGTGCCAAGAGGTGTGCAATTAATGATAAGCTTATGGTTGTTGATTATTTCTTCCGAAAGATTTGTGTAAGCCAATTCGTTTTCCTCTGGGTTTCTGGATACAAATTGATAGTGTATATTTAAATTATCTAACACATAAGCTACTGCTTTTGAAGCTCCTCCAGTACCCAAAATCAGTGCCGATTTTATTTCTTTTGAAAGGTGCTCTGCCAGTGAAGTTGCAAAACCAAAATGGTCGGTATTATAGCCAACTAACAGTCCGTTTTTATTAATTTTAATAGTGTTTACAGCACCTATTTTATTTGCTTCTTTATCAATTTTATCCAAATAAGGAATTATTTGCTGTTTGTATGGTATGGTAACATTCAATCCTTTTAGAGATGGGTTTTTAGTAAGAATATCTGGAAAATCTGAAATAGATTCTATATCAAATAAGGTGTACTTGTGTGGTAAGTTTTTCTTAAGGAAAAAATCCTCAAAAAAAGATTTTGAAAAGGAATATGAAATGTTTTTTCCAATTAAACCGTAGTTTTGCATTGTTGAAAGTTGGTTATATTTAATGCTTATTAGTTGTTTTCAAAAATAAGATTAATTATATAACTTAAGTGGGATAGTTTGTTTTTTTTATTCGGTCACCATACCATCCTAAACCAAGAACTATTAATGTGCCAAATACTACGAAAAGGATTGCTAAAAATGTTTCTGAATTGAAGGATTCTGGAATAAATCTACTGTAATTGGTCATTATATTATTTCCTTGTTTATCTGTAATTAAATTTCCTAAACTATCTATTGCATATATTTTCTCTTTCCAAGGCCAAACTACCCCTAAAGATCCTGCTATAAAACCAATAATTGCGGCATAAGTAGCATTTTTATAATGTTTTAATAAATAGCCTAAAAGATGTGAAAGAGAAACTAATCCCGCTAAGGAGCCAAGCGAAAATGAAACCAAAACTTGTAATAATCGAATGCGCTCTTGATTAGCGGTAAAAGAGAAATCCAAAATAATAATTTCAGAAAAAGTGTCAAAAAGTGCATTTACAGAATCTACTAGAAGCAACACATAATTTCCAAAAAGTATAAGAATAAAGGAACCCGAAAGACCTGGCAGAGTCATTCCAGACACTCCTACAATGCCGCAGAAAAAAACAAAAATTAGGTTATCATTTTCTTTAGCAGGTTCTAAAAAACTTATGGCTAAACCAGCAATGATTCCACAAATTAGAATAACAATATTCCTTTTAGACCAATCGTCAAAGTCTTTACCAATGTAGTAAATAGAACCTATTATCATTCCAAAAAAGGAACTCCAAACAAAGAGTTCATAATGCAAAATCAAATAATCCAGTAATTTTGAAACACTAAAATAGCTAATAAGCATTCCTAAAATAAGAAGGCTTAAAAACCGGCCATTTATATAGCGGTAAAAGCTTGTAAATCTTCTATTTATTAAAAGTTTAAATGCTTTTTTATTAACTTTTTGAAGCGAATAAATAAATTCTTCATAAAAACCGGCAACAAAAGCAACAACCCCTCCAGACACACCAGGAACTTTATTAGCAGCACCCATAGCTAATCCTTTTAGAACTAACCAGATTTTGTCAGAAAAGGTACGGGTTTGGGTCATGTAGTTTTTACTTTTTTTGTAGCGATATATTCAAGGATAAAAATACTTAAAAACCCAATTGTAGCGAAGAGTATGGCATTTAAAATTTGTGGGTCACCTATAAAGTTAGTGGGTAAAATGCTTTTTTCTAGCAGCGCTACTTGTTCACCATGGCTATTGGTTCTCCAGGATAGAACTTCTTTCCAAGGCCAAATTTTATTTAAAGCACCAATCATGAATCCTGTTAATAATGCCAAAGTTGTATTTTTATAATGTTTAAAAAGCCAGTTTAACACTTTTGTAAATAATTTTATACCTAGTAATGCACCCAATGCAAAACTTATAAGTTTTAAAACCGAAGTAGTAAACAATGGCATATCTAGGGTGGTAATAGAAATGGTGAACTGATTTAAAGTGCTAATAATAATTTCATAAGAGCCAAGAAGCAAGAGTATAAAAGAGCCTGAAATACCTGGTAATATCATGGCTATAATAGCAATAAAACCAGACATGAAAATATACCAATTGCTATCGGGTGAGGCAACAGGTTCGGCTAAAGTGATGTAATATGAAATTATTGTTGCAAATAAAACAGCAAGAACAATCTTGATGTTCCATGGTTTTATTTGTTTTCCAACATAGTGAATACTTGCTATAATTAATCCGAAGAAAAAAGACCAAACAATAATGGGTTCATTAATTAATAACCATCCTATAAGTTTTGCTAAAGAAAGAATACTTATTAAAATACCTGTTAAAAGGGTTAGTAAAAAAGTTAGGTTGTAGTATTTCCAAGCTGCTTTAATGCCCTCTTTTTTCCAAAGTTTAAAAAAGGAAAGGCTTAATTGATCAATGGTTTCAATTAATTCTTCATAAATGCCAGAAATGAAAGCTATAGTTCCTCCAGAAACCCCTGGAACAACGTCTGCAGCACCCATTGCTATTCCTTTTAAAAATAAAAAAACAGATTGTTTAAAATTTATTTCTTTCATAAAATGCGTTTATTAACGCCCAAAAGTAAAGAAATTTATTGGGATGCATTTTGGTATTTTCTAATAATATCTTGAACCATTTTTAATTCATAAACAGACGGGAATAAAAGTTCTAGAATCATATTATATTCTATATCTAATTTTAGACCGTTTTCTAAGTGAAAAGTGCCTTTTTCCGATTCGTTTAGGTAGAAATAAAGTCCAGATAGGCGGTACTCTATTTCCACATTTTGAGGGTAAAATTCTGCTGCTTCGTGTAAACTTTTGATGGCTGCTTCAAATTCGCCTAATTGTACAAGGATATCTGTTCTAGATAGCCATGTTTGAAGTTCGTAATTTCCTAATTCAAGCGCTCTGCGATATCCTTCTTCCGCTTCTTCAAAAAGATTTAATCGTTTATTAATATTTCCAAATCGTTTCCAGTATTGGATATTTTCGCTATCAATATTAATTGCTTTTCCTATATAATAGAGTGCTTTTTGAAAATTTTGTTTTTTGATGTAAAAATCAGTAATAGCAATCCATCCTTTGTCTAATAAAGCATCATCTTCTACACATTTCAGAAAAAATTGCAGTGCTAATTCGTCATTGCCTAAGCGATCGTGGCATTTGCCAATGCGCAAAAGAGCGAAAGAAGTAGGGTCTTCTAAATTTAGCGTAATGGTATAATTTTCAATAGCTTCATTGTATTTTTTTAATCGTTCAAGTACTTTCCCTTTTTCTAGATAGGCACCTACAAAGGTGTCGTCAGATATAATGGCAAAATCAAATGCTGCTAAGGCTTTTTCGTATTTTTTTAAGATATAATATTGTTTTCCTACCTGATGCCACGCAACTTCACAATAGGGATTAGTATTTAAATAATCATTTAAATAATTAATAGCTTCTTCATTTTGTCCTAAAAATTCAAAAGAAAAGATAATGTTATAAAGAGAAGAGTAATCTTCATTGTCAAGTTCAACGCACTCCATAAAATAATACTTTGCATTTTCATAATCTTCAAGAAATAAATATTCCATGCCTATTAAATTGAGTACATCTGCTTCATCTTCTGTTATTTCCAAAGCTTTTTCAAGGAGTTTAATGGCTTTTTTATGGTCATCTCTTCTGGAAAAAATATTTGCTTTTTGAATGAAAATTTCTTCATTAGAACTTTCAATTCTGTATAATTCATCTAACAAAGTATCTGCAAGATCGAGTTTGTTTTCAAAGATAAACATCTCCACCTGAAATAACTTTAAATTGATGGATGTGGGGTGCTGTTCTAGACCGAGTTTTGTTGCTTTTTTAGCAAGGGCAACTTTGCCGTTTTCCAAATAATAATTAATAATGTCTTCAAATTCTTCGGCATCGAAGAAAAGCACATTATTGGTTTTTAACATGGATTCAAAACGGGAAAGGGAGAAATTTTTATCTTCGTTATGACTTAATTGCATAGACGTTAGTTTATGGGATTTCTTCGTATTTTAAATTTACTAATGTAATGTACTACTCAAAGTTTATACCCATTTTCTTGTTAACAAAGTAATCAACATTTAAATTAAATAAAAATTTGATAATCAATGTATTAAGTGTTATTTTCAATTTCTATATCACATAATACATTAAGTAGGATGTTACATCCGTCTATAATCTCTTTTTTTGAGATGGTTAGTGGGGGCGTTATTCTTACTGCTTTGCTTTCAAAAAGTAGCCAAAAAAGGATGAGCCCACGCTCTTTGCAGAGTAAAATAACACGGTTTGTTGTTTCTTCATCTTTTAAAATTAAAGCGAGCATTAATCCAACGCCTCTAATTTCTAGTATAAGTTTGTGTTGTAATAGGCTACGGAATATTTTTTCTTTTTCTAAAGTCACTGCCATTAAGTCAGTTGTAATAAGTTCTTCTAGTGTAGCAAGTGCAGCGGCAGCGATTACTGGATGTCCTCCAAAAGTAGTGATATGCCCAAGTTTTGGATGGTCTTGTAAAAGTTTCATATTTTCATAGGAAGAAGTGAAAGCTCCAATGGGCATTCCGCCACCCATTCCTTTTCCCATCACTAAAATGTCAGGAATACAGTTATATTGTTCAAAGCCAAAAAGCGTTCCTGTACGTCCAAATCCAGGTTGTATTTCATCCAGAATAAGCATTGTACCTGTTGCATCACAACGATTTCTTACTTTTTTCAGATAGTCATTTTCTGGAACAATAAATCCTGCTCCACCTTGAATGGTTTCTAAAACAACTCCAGCTGTCTTTGAGGAAATTTTTTCTATATCGGCATCGTTATTAAAAGTAATATAGGCAACATCTGGCATTAAAGGTCTGAATGCACGTTTGCGTTCTTCAAAGCCCATGATGCTTAATGAGCCTATAGTGCTTCCGTGATAGGCGTTAAATGCACTTATCATTTGGGATCTTCCGGTTATACGTTTAGCTAGTTTTATGGCACCTTCAATACTTTCTGTGCCACTGTTTGTAAGATAAGTTGTGCTTAAGGATTCTGGTAAGTGTTTTGCTAAAAGCTTGGTGAGTGTAACTGCGGGGTCTTGAATATATTCACCATATACCATAACGTGCATAAAGGTATCAACTTGTTTTTTTATGGCATCTACAACTTTTGGGTGGCAGTGTCCTAAAGTACAAGCAGAAACTCCTGCTACAAAATCTAAATGGGCTTTTCCTTTTTTGTCATAAATATAAGAACCTTTAGCATGTGAAACTTCCATAGCTAAAGGATGTGGTGTTGTTTGTGCTTGATAGGTAAAGAAATCGTTTTTGTTAGACACTTTTAAAAAGTATAGCGTTAATGTTTATTTTAAATTTAGTATATATAGTTATTAGGGTTTTTAAACGATTGAAAAATATTTCTTTTTATTCTATTTTCTGGTCACTTTCATTATCTTTCTTTTCAGATTTTTCGTCAACTTCCTTTTTTTTGCTGAGCGGTTTAAAATCTTTTGGGTCGTTTTGTAGGTTTTTGGGAAGGAGTTGAGATGCTTCTGGAATGATTAAATCTTTCGCGGGAATTTCTTTAAAAAACTCTTCTTCTAAATCGGGTAGGGGAATACCTGTAATTTTTGGCAATATTGGAATAGGTTTTCCTTTAAAAAGATCTTGTTTTGATAATAATCGCTCCTCGCCACGCCATTCAAAACCACGTAAAATTCGTGCGTTTTCTGGAAATTGAGACTCGGGATGTAATTTACCATCTACAGTTCTTAAAAATCGGATGGTTTGAATTTCTTGGGCTTCTAAAGTTATTTGAATGGAACTAGATTGAGAGTGGTTAATTCCTACTAATTCGTCTTTATCATTTCTTGTAAAAAAAATAACCTCTGTATTTCGGTTAATGTTGATGGTGTCTAGCTCATTATTGGTAAATAATCCAATGAGTATTTCTCCTTTTACCTGATTATAACCCGAGCTGTCTTTTTGAATTAAAAAGGCATTTTTGAAAACTTTTAAAGAGTCTAGTTTTTCTGTTTTTTTGTTGGTTAATATGTGGATAGTATCTCCTGTCATTTGGCTTTCACCACTCCACATTACAGGTCTGTTTATCATTTTAGTAATGCCCATTTTTTCACTTACGTAAATGGAATCACTTTTCCCGCTCATATCACTTTTATAAATTCTGGCGCCATAAAATCCTTTCAATATTCTATTATCTGGCTTTCCGGTAATGCGAAGGGTATCTGCGTGTATATAGATAGAATCTTTATCTCTTAGGGTAATGGCAACGGCTCTTTTGGTGATAAAAACAGAATCTTTTTCTCTATAAACCTCGGCATAATGACCTTTTATCAAGCTATTATTAAGAGTGTCTAAAACTTTGATATTGTTTGTGGCAGAAGCAAAACTTGACTTTCGATTAAAATAAAGGCTATCCCCATAAACCGATCGATTATCATAATCTATTCTAGCATTTTTCATAAAGTAGCCATAATCCTCTCTGGTATCATAAAATCCACGTTCACAATATACTGTACTTGTTTCACTAACAATAGTAGATGGGCCATATAAATAGGCATTTCCAGTTTCTGTAAAGAAATCTAATTGGTTGGTGTTAATTACATATTCTGGGTTATTAAGAACTACATTGGATAGGAATTGGTATTTTTTTGTTTCGGCATAATATCTTCCTATACGGCTAGTTAAAATGCTGGCAGTGTCTATTACTTTTCCTCCGCTTCGGTAAAAAGCCTGTTGTTTTATTCGGTCAAAATACAGGGTGTCTGTAGTAAGGGTTGTGTTAGGTTCTTTTAAAATTACATTGCCACTGGCAAAGGCAAATTGAGTATTACCGTTATATTCTCCATATTTGCTGTTTAGGGTTAATGTATCGCCTTGTGAAATACGTACATTGCCAAATGCTTTTACAAAATTATCTTTCATGTAAACATACGCTTGGTCACACCACATTTCTATGCCTTCATGAACAATGTAGACTTGTGTGTTTGCTTCTCTAGTCCAAATTGCGGCATCTGGAAAATCTGGACGTATTTCTAAATAGCCAGATTGTATATCTACTTTTTGTGTTTCCTGCGCAAAAATAAAATTAGGTGTTATCAATAGCAGGAATGCTAAAACTATAATTTTTAATTTTTGACTGTTTTGCTGCATGTAAAATTTAAATTCTATATTTCAAAAAAACTTGTAATTAAAAACTAAAGTTTATCTATGAATAGTTTGCGTTCTGTCAGGTCCTACTGAAACTAATTTAATAGGAATTTCTAATTTTTTTTCTAAGAAATCGATATAGTCTATAAGTTCTTTTGGAAGGTTGTTGGCGTCTTTCAGTTTGGTGAGGTCCTCTTTCCATCCTGTCATTTCGGTATATATAGGAGTAACATTTTCTGGTTCAATATTAAAGGGTAAATAGTTAATGGTTTCTCCTTTGTATTTGTATGCGGTACAAACTTTAAGGGTTTTAAAACCACTTAATACATCGCCTTTTATCATCATTAATTGGGTAACACCATTTACTTGTGTTGCATATTTTAATGCTACAAGGTCCAGCCATCCACATCGCCTAGGTCTTCCGGTTACTGCACCAAATTCATTACCCACTTTTGCCATTTGCTCACCTATTTTATCAAATAATTCAGTAGGGAAGGGGCCGCTTCCTACACGTGTGGTGTAGGCTTTAAAAATTCCGTAGACTTCTTTTATTTTGTTTGGCGGAATGCCTAATCCTGTGCAAGCTCCAGCTGCAGTAGTATTTGAAGATGTGACAAAAGGATAGGTGCCAAAATCAACATCTAAAAGGGATCCTTGAGCGCCTTCGGCTAAAATAGATTTGCCTTCTTTTTGTGCTTGATATAAATATTCTTCACTGTCAATGAATCGCATGGTTTTTAAAACTTCTACAGCTTCAAAAAACTCTTTTTCCATTTCCTCTAAATTGTATTGTATGGCTACATTATAAAAACCAATTAGAGCTTCATGTTTGTCAGCTAGAGCGCGGTATTTTTTTTCCCAGTTTTCAAGTTCTAAATCGCCTACACGAATACCGTTTCTTCCAGTTTTATCCATGTAAGTTGGGCCTATTCCTTTTAAAGTGGAGCCAATTTTTGCTTTTCCTTTAGAGGCTTCAGAAGCAGCATCTAGCAACCGGTGTGTTGGAAGTATGATATGAGCTTTTCTTGAAATAAATAAATTTTTTCTATAATCGAGTTTGAATTTATCTAAGCCTTCTAGCTCTTTTACAAAAACTACGGGGTCAATAACTACACCATTTCCAATAATGTTTATGGTGTTTTTGTGAAATATACCGGAGGGAATGGTTCTTAAAACATGTTTAATTCCATCAAATTCTAAGGTGTGTCCTGCGTTTGGTCCGCCTTGAAATCGTGCTATTATATCGTATTTACTTGTAAGTACATCTACGATTTTTCCTTTTCCTTCATCTCCCCATTGTAATCCTAGTAGTAAGTCAACTGCCATTATATTTATAGTATTATTTGATTGTTTTTTTTGTTCCGTAAAAGTAAAGGGAATGGTTGGTAATTTCAATATTAAAAACTTCTTCAATTGTTTTTTTTATCGATTGAATTCGCGGGTCGCAAAATTCAATTACTTCACCGGTATCTGTAAGTATTACGTGATCGTGTTGTCTGTCAAAATAGGATTTCTCATAATGCGCTTGGTTTTGACCAAACTGATGTTTGCGAACAAGTCTGCATTCTAAAAGTAATTCTATAGTGTTGTATAGCGTAGCTCTGCTAACCCGATATTTTTTATTTTTCATTTTGATGTATAGTGATTCTATGTCAAAATGTACTGTGTTGCTATATATTTCTTGAAGAATAGCAAAACGTTCTGGAGTTTTTCTGTGTCCTTTTTCCTCTAAAAAAGCGGTGAATACGTTTTTTACGATTTCTTGATTGGTGTTGATATTCGATTTGTTATCTTTCATTTTAGAGGTACAAATTTAATCTTTTTTAAACTCTTGTTACCTTGTCAATCCCGTTAATTTTTTTGATTTTAGCAATTACCTCATTTAGGATGATTTTGTTTTTTACTATGACCATTATTTTACCTGAAAAAATACCGTCATTGCTATTAAAGCTAATGCTTTTTATGTTGATGTTCATATGGTTAGAAATGACTTTTGTGACAGAATTTACTAATCCCAAATTATCGATGCCTGTTATAATTAATTCTGCTTTAAAATCTTGTTGAGAGGAGTCTATCCATTTTGCTTGAATAATTCGGTAGGTGTAATTACTTTGCAGTTGAAGTGCGTTAGGACAAGTGCTTTTATGTACTTTTATCCCTTCGCTAACGGTAATAAATCCAAAGACATCATCACCGGGAATGGGGTTGCAGCAATTGGCTAAAGTATAATCTAATTTTTGTTCTTCTTTACCAAAAACCAATTGGTCATATTTTATTGTAATTTCGTCTTTATATATTTCTTCCTGTGAGGGATTCTTACGCATTCTGTTTTTGAAAAAACGGACGAGTGTATTGCTTCTTGATGCAGCAAAATTTCGTAATTGTTGGTTTTCAATAATGCCAGACCCAATACGATAAAATAAATCTAGGCTTGTTTTTACTTTAAAAAATACAACTAGTTGGTTTACTGTTTTTTCGTCTAAACTTATTTTAAGGGATTTTAATTTTCGCGCTAAAATTTGTTTGCCGTCTTCTGCTATTTTCTTTTTTTCGTCTTTTAAAGAGGTTTTTATTTTTGATTTTGCACGTGCTGTAGTAGTGTAATCTAACCAGTTGGCATTGGGTTTTGCATTTTCAGAAGTTATGATTTCTACCTGATCTCCACTTTTTAATTCGGTGCTTAATGGCACTAATCTGCCATTTACTCTTGCGCCGCGTGTTTTTAAACCAACCTCAGTGTGAATGCTAAACGCAAAATCAAGTGCTGTTGCTGTTTTGGGTAGAGAAACTAAATCACCTTGTGGGGTGAAAACAAATATTTCTTTGGCATAAAGATTCAGTTTAAACTGTTCTACAAAATCTACGGCATTGGTTTCTGAATTTTCTAATGCTTCCTGCAATTTATTTAACCAAAGCTCTAAATTGTGGTCTTCTTCTTCGTCTTTATTTTTGTATTTATAGTGTGCAGCAAATCCTTTTTCTGCAATTTCATTCATTCGTTCACTTCTAATTTGTACTTCTACCCAACGCCCTTTTGGCCCCATAACGGTGATGTGTAATGCCTCATAACCTGTTGATTTTGGTGATGAAATCCAATCGCGCAATCGGGTTGGGTTGGGCCTAAAGTGATCGGTAACTATGGAATAAATTTTCCAGGCGAGAAATTTTTCGTTTTCAGGGATACTTTTATAAATAATTCTAACTGCAAATTTGTCATAAACTTCCTCAAAAGAGATGTTTTGTTTCAACATTTTTCTTCTTATTGAAAAAATAGACTTTGGTCTTCCTTTTATTTCATAATCCAGTCCTTCTTTATTTAATGAGTCTTGAATCACTTTATTAAATACTTCTATATATTTGTCTTGTTCTTCTTTGCTTTCTTTTATTTTACCAAAAATATCTGTATAAACTTGTGGCTCGGTGTATTTTAAACTTAAATCTTCTAGTTGAGTTTTGATGTGATACAAACCAATTCTATGTGCTAAAGGAGCATATATATATAGTGTTTCAGAAGCGATTTTTATTTGCTTATCTGGAGACATAGAATCCATGGTTAGCATATTGTGGTATCTGTCTGCTATTTTGATGATAATAACTCGTACATCTTCATTAAGCGTAAGCAACATTTTTCGAAAGTTTTCTGCTTGTAAAGAAACATCTCTGTCATGGTTTTCCATAGCAGAAATTTTTGTTAAACCAGCAACAATTCTGCAAACAGCTTTTCCAAAAAGGCGATCTATATCATCCAAAGTGTAACTGGTGTCTTCTACCACGTCATGAAGTAATGCCGAAGCAATAGAAGTGGCATCCAAACCAATTTCAGAGGCAACAATTTTTGCAACGGCTATTGGGTGAAAAATATAAGCCTCACCAGATTTTCGCCGTTGTTCTTTGTGTGCATCTACGGCAATGTCAAACGCTAGTCTAATTTGTTTTTTGTCCTCATTAGAAAGGGTTCTATAGCTTATTTTTAAAAGCTGTTTGTATTGCTGTGCAATCTCTTTGTTTTCTTTATCTAAAACTTCTTGGGTCATAAATTAAAAGTACAAATTCCTTTTTTAAAAACAATTATTGTTTTTGTTAATTGTAACCTATTTTTTGAGTTACTTTAATCAGTAATCGGCTTTTTGTGTTTTTATAAAAAAAGTTTTATTTTTTTAAATTTTTAAAACGTTCTAATAGTGGAGGATGTGAGTAATGTGCAAAAACATAGGCTGGATGTGGTGTTAAATTACTCAGGCTATTTTTTGACAATTTTTTTAAAGAAGAAATTAATGGCTCACCACCAAATGTTTCTTTAGCATAATTATCTGCCTGATATTCAAACTTTCTCGAAATACTATTCATTACCAATCCCGTAATACCAGAAATGGGACTATACAAAACCATAAAAGCTATTAGCCCGATATGGAAGGATGGCACGCTTACACCTAATGCTTGTGAAAGTAGAGGATTTGATATAAATAAAGATAATAACCAAAGGGTAAGTCCTGTTAAAAGCAAGCTAGAAAATAAATTTATCACAATGTGTTTTCGCTTATAATGACCAACTTCATGGGCTAAAACCGCTACAATTTCATCTTCTTCTAAATCATCGATTAACGTGTCAAAAAGCGTAATACGTTTTTCTTTTCCAAACCCCGAAAAGTAAGCGTTGGATTTTGTGCTTCTTTTAGAACCATCAATTACATAAATATGATTTAATTGAAAACCAACTTTTGTTGCGTATTTTTCTATTTTATCTCTTAGCAAACCTGCTTCCAATGGTTTTTGTTTGTTGAAAATTGGTACAATTAGCTTGGCATAAAACATGTTCATAAAAATAGAAAAAACAGCTATTGCAATCCAAGTGTACCACCAAAAATTGTTTGGAAAGGCTTTATAAAACCAAGTAATTAAGGCTAAGATTCCACCTCCCAATAGGATACCCATTATCCAACCTTTTAGTTTGTCTAAAAAAAATAATTTTCTGGTACTTTTGTTAAATCCATACTTTTCTTCAATAACAAAGGTATGGTAATAGGCAAAAGGAGTAGAGATAAGATCACTTGCCAGTAATATAACTCCAAAAAATAGAAGTGTAATGACAATAGAATTTTCAGAAATACTTTTTGCTACTGCATCTACAAAAGCAAAACCATCATATAAGAAAAAAGCTAAGGTAAGGACTAAAGTAAAAGTAGAACTCCACATAGAAAATTTTGAATTCTCTTTTTTATATGCTTGTGACTTTTTGTATTCTGAATCGTTATAAACATCTGCAAGCTCTGAAGGAACTGGCTCATCAAACTTTTTTGCATTTAAATAATCTAGAATTTTGTCTATCACAAAACTTAGGATTAGAATGCTTAGAATACTATTGAATATCATTGTTGCAGTCATAAAATTTTAAAATTCTGAATTTTTTATGTTTTTTGTGTAAAATATTAAAGATGTTTTTGTTGCCTTTTTGCCTCAAAGATAAGAATTGCCGCAGCTACTGAAACATTCATAGAGTCTATTTCGCCTTCCATTGGGATGATTATATTTTGTGTAGCATTTTCTAACCATGGAGCACTTAATCCTGTAGATTCTGTTCCAACTACAATGGCACAAGCTTTACTAAAATTAGTTTCGGTATAGGGTATAGATGCTTTTAAAGCAGCACAATAGATGGCAATATTGTTTTTCTTTAAAAAGGAAATAATTTCTTCTGTAGTTCCTGTTGCTATTTGGTTAGTAAATAAACCACCAACGCTGCTTCTAATGATATTTGGGTTGTAAAGGTCTGTTTTTGGATTGGCAATTAAAACAGCATCTAGCTTTGCCGCATCTGCGGTGCGTAACAAGGCTCCAATGTTTCCAGGTTTTTCTGGAGCTTCGGCTACTAGAATTATTGGGTTTTTAGTGGTAAATAGCAGAGATTGTAAAGAAAGATTTTTTGCTTTTGCTAATGCAATTATACCTTCAGTAGTTTCTCTGTAGGCAAGTTTTTGATAGATTTCTAGAGAAACTTCAATTTGATCTACGGGTTGATTTAACAGATGAATCAACATATTTTCTGGATAAAGTTCTTTACAGAAAATGAAGGCTTCAATTGCGTATCCACCTTTTATAGCTAAACCTATTTCCCGCTCGCCTTCTATTAAAAACAAACCCGTTTTTTTTCGTTCGCGCGATTTTTCATGCAAGTGTATTAATTGCTTAAGAAAAGGGTTTTGAAGGCTGTTTATTTTTTTTTGCATAGCACAAAGATAAGACCTGACTCCTTAATATGTAATGGGAAATTAAAAATGTTTCTTAAACTTGATTTTCCTATAAAATAAAACCTAATTATCTTACATTGTATGGGTAAAAAGTGTGTAAAAACTCTAAGGTTTTATTAAATCATTCAACAAAACAATTTAATATTTGTATTTTAGCACAAACCAAAACAAAAGATATGAAAAAAGCGCTTTTTACAGCAATTATAGTATTTTTCTTCAATTCTTGTGGAAATAAAGTTAAAGAAACTAACTCTGAAACAACTTTAGAGGAAGTTGCCCAAGTAAAAGAATATCCAACAGCTATTTCATACATATTTGAAGCCCACGGAGGAATAACAACTTGGAATAAAATGAATAATCTTTGCTTTGAAATAGAAAAACCCTCAGGAGCAGAAATGCATAGTACCGATTTAAAATCAAGAAAAACATTGATTGCTTCAAACGCCTTTAACATTGGTAATGATGGCGAAAAAATTTGGATAGAAGAAATCGATAAGCCTTATGAAGGCAATCCTAAATTTTATTATAACCTGATGTTTTATTTTTATGCAATGCCTTTTATATTAGCAGATGATGGTATTGTTTATACCGATTTAGAAGATACCATTCTAGAAGATAAAACCTATGGTGCAATTAAAATTGGATATAATGCAGGAGTGGGTGAAACCCCAGAAGACGAATATATTGTGTTTTATGATAAAGAAACTCATAAAATGGCTTGGTTAGCCTATACAATTACCTTTTTTGATAAAACAAAAAGCACCGATTGGCATTATATTAAATACGATACATGGCTAACTGAAAATGGATTATTACTTCCGCAAACCCTAGTTTGGTTTGATGTAAAAGAAGGAAAACCTTCGACTCCCAAAAACACTGTTGCCTTCTCAAAAGTACTTGTTTCTGAAAGTGTTTTAGAAAATTCTACCTTTCAAGCCCCAGATGGAAGCAGGGTAGTGGAGTAAATTGATTTTAAAAATAATCACAAGAGCTTCTGGCAAAACCAGAAGCTTTTCCTATTTTAAGAGGATATAAATTATTGCTTTTATGAAAAAAATAGTTCTTGTTTTCGTTTTATTTTTAATTTTTAATTCATGTATTGAAAATAAAAATAAGGAATATAAACAAGTGGAAAATAGGGTGCTAAAAAATAAAATAAATCCTTCTGTGGTATCAAAAATTTTTGATGCGCACGGTGGTTTAACCTCTTGGCATAAAATGAAAAGTTTATCTTTTGAAATAGAAACCTCTTCAGGTATTGAAAGACATATTACCGATTTGATTTCGAGACAAGCTACAGTAGAATCGGATGTTTTTAAGCTTGGTTATGATGGAGATGGAGTGTGGTTAGATGAAAAAAAAGGCTCCTATTCTGGAAATCCTAAATTTTATTACAACCAGATGTTTTATTTTTATGCCATGCCTTTTATTATTGCAGATGATGGAGCTTTTTATACGGAGCGAAAAGACACGATTATAAATCGAATAACGTATGGAGTTATTCACATTGGGTTTGAAAGAAATATAGGGCAATCGCCTGAAGACGAATATATTATTTATTATAATAAAGAAACCTTTCAAATGGAATGGTTGGGATACACCGTGACTTTTTTTGAAGGCAACAAAAACACTGAATGGCATTATATAAAGTATGCTTCTTGGGCTAAAAAAAAGGATTTATTACTTCCCGAAAAAATGGTTTGGTATAGCACAAAAAACAATCGTGATTTTGAACCTTTCCAAACCGTATTATTTTTTAAGGTAGAAATTTCAGAAACAGAATTAAACAAATCTTTATTTCAGGCTCCAGAAGGAAGCATCTATGTAGAGTAACTGTATAAAAAAACCGCCAGAATTTTAAAAATCCAGCAGGTTTGTTTAAAATATTGCATCATTGTTTCTGCATTTCATATTTTTCAGAATATCTTTGGTATAAGGTGGTATGATGCGAGTTTAAAGAGATTTCTCTACCATCAATAAATGCTTTACTTACTAAATTAGTGCGAGCATCTAAAGCATCGCCTTCAGAAATAAACAAAGTTGCGCTCTTTCCTATTTCTAATGTGCCATAGTCGTTGTCAATACCTAGTATTTTTGCGGCATTAGAGGTAATCATTTTTAATGCTTCTTCTTTGTCCATACCTTGGCCAACAACTTGTCCAGCATAAAAAGGAAGGTTTCGGGTGTTCATACGTTCCATTCTACCATCTGGGTTAAGTGCCACTAAGATTCCTGCATCTGCGAGTAGTTTAGGCATTTTGTATGGCAAATCATAATCATCATCTTCAAATATTGGGGTGCTTTGTGTTCTTCCGGCGATAACCGATACATTGTTTTGTTTTAAAAATTCAGTTATTTTGTAAGCATCATAACCACCTACAAGAACTACCTCTTTTATGCCTATTTCTTTAGCGAAAGTAATGGCGTCAATAATTTCTTTTTCACCATCGGCATTAATAAATAGTTTTTGTTTTCCTGTAAATAATCCTTGAACTGCTTGAAAAGCTAAGTTTTTTTCTTTTTGGATTATTTTTCCGTAAGCGAAGGCATCTTTCAAGAAATAGCTTACTTTAAGAATTTCTTCTTCATAATTTTTATTTGGGCTATACGCTCTGGATTCACCCTCCCACCATCGACCTCTACTAAAACTATTTGGCCAATTCAAATGGATAGCATCATCGGTTTTTATTACGGCATCTTCCCAATTCCATGCATCAAATTGTACTACGGATGAGGTTCCAGTAATTCTTCCACCTCTAGGTACAATTTGACCGATAAGAACGCCATTAGGGCGCATACTTTCTACTATTTTACTTTCAGCATTATAGGCAATTAAACTTCTAACGTTTGGAATCATACTGCCTATTTCATTTACATCTACGCTGGCACGTACAGCATCAATTTCGGCAAGTCCTAAAGTGCTGTTTGTAACTATAAATCCGGGATAGACGTGTTTTCCAGAAGCGTTAATAATGGTTCCCTTTACTTGTGTAGAGACATTTCCTATTGCCGTTATTTTTCCGTTTTCAAAAACGATGGTGCAGTTTTCTAGAACACTGCCATTGCCAATATGTGCTGTGGCACCTTGAATGGTAATTGCATTTTTTTGCAAAAGGGCAGGGGTTTGTTGTGCGTTTATATGCATACTGATAAGAAACAGTACTATAAGCGGTAGTTTTTTAGGTATGATTTTCATTTTTTTCATTTTTTTAAAATTTCTTTTTAAAGGGAAGGAATTTTATTAGAATTGTTCTTAGTTATTTTTTTTATTCCTCTAAATGGTTTGTGTCACAATGGAAGTCTCTTGGGTTTTTTCGGGTTGGTTTTTGTGTTTTTTCACCGCTGTTTTTTTCGTCCATCATCAATTGAATGAGCTTGTTGCGTTCTGATTGAATAGCTTGCCGTTTTTGTGAGTCTTTTTCTATATCAAAATAGATAGCTCCTTCAATAACCGTTTTTTCTGCTTTGGCATAAACCGATAACGGATTGTCGTTCCAAAGCACTACATCCCCTTCTTTGCCTTCTTTTATACTTCCTACACGGTTGTCAATATGTAACATTTTAGCTGGATTTATAGTAACCATTTTCCAGGCTTCTTGTTCTGGAACATTGCCATATTTCATTGTTTTTCCAGCTTCCTGATTTAGGCGTCTTATCATTTCGCCGTCATCACTATTAATACCAACAGTAAGTCCGTAATCATACATTATTGCTGCATTATAAGGAATGGCATCGTTTACTTCAAATTTATAACCCCACCAGTCACTAAAAGTTGAAGCACCAATAATACCGTGGTCTTTCATCTTATCTGCTAATTTATATCCCTCAAGTATGTGGGTAAAGGTGTTGATTTTAAAATTAAATTGTTCAGCTACCTTCATTAGCATATTAATTTCGCTTTGTACATAAGAGTGACAGCTAATAAATCGTTCGCCATTTAATATTTCAACCATTACTTCCATTTCTTCATTATAATGAAATGGTTTGCCACTTTTTTTCAACACTTCATATTCTTTAGCGCGTTGAAAATTATCTATAAAAACTTGTTCGGCTCCCATTCTTGTTTGGGGAAAACGAACGGTTTCTGTAGCACCCCAATTAGATTGTTTAATGTTTTCACCTAAGGCAAATTTGATAAACTTAGGCGAATTTTTATAAATCATTTTGTCTGCATTTTCGCCCCATTTTAATTTAATGATTGCAGAGCGACCTCCAATAGGGTTTGCAGAGCCATGAAGCAATTGTGCAGAGGTTACACCACCTGCAAGTGCGCGGTAGATGCCAATGTCATCGGGGTCAACTACATCTTCCATTTTTACCTCACCTGAGTTGTTATGTCCACCTTCATTTACAGAAGATAATGCAATATGTGAGTGTTCATCAATAATTCCTGCGGTAAGATGTTTTCCAGTTGCGTCGATAACTCTTGCATTACCACCGTTTAGGTTTTTACCAATTTTGGCAATCTTCCCATTTTGTATTAACACATCGGTTTCTGTTAAAATGCCTGCATCCTCTCCAGTCCATACCGTTGCATTTTTAAATAAGAGATTTTCTTGATTGGGTTTGTTGGTATTTCCAAAAGCCAAGTTTGGAAAAGTCAAAGGGACTATTTCTATTTTTTTTAGTTCTTTTTCTTTTTCTTCTTTTTCTTTTTCCAAAAAAACAGCAGTTTTTACAGCATTAAAACTGGTTTCATTTCCATTTGGAAGAATGGATCTGCCAGCGATATTAGCTGAATGGTTTGAAACCAATCCTGTCATTCTGTATGTATCTTCTTGAGAGGTAAAGGATAAGTCAACCCAATCCTTTGTATATGTGATTTTGGATTTTAATTTAGTGGTGTCTTGTTTAATTTCTGCTGTTGGTTTGCTGGCATCTCCTTTTATAGAAAGTTGGAATGTTTTACCGCCCACCATTAAATTGTATTCTCCTCTTATGTCTTTTTGGCTTTTATCTTTAAGGATATTAGGACTTCCTTGAACCCAGTTTTCAAAAATAACGGTTTCTTTTTCAAAAATATCACCAGAAGTAATTAAAAAATTAGCATAGGCTCCTTTATTTAGATTGCCTAATTCAGCAGATTTTCCTATAGTTTTTGCGGGAATTGTGGTCAATGCCTCTAAGGCTTTGGTTTTGTCTAAACCATATTCAATGGCTTTTAGAAGATTTGTCATAAAATCTTTTGGCGATTTTAAATCGTGGGTGGTTAAAGAAAAAGGTATATTATTTTCTACAAATACTTTTGGATTTGTTGGTGCCTGATTCCAATGGCGCATGTCGGCTAAACTAACGTATGCTGCTTGGTAAGGATTTGAAACATCATAAGCTTCCGGAAAGTTTAGCGGAAGTATGAAAGAGGCATTAGTTGCTTTTACTTCTGCGATGTTTTCATATTCAAATCCGCCTCCTAAAAGTACATATTGAATGTTAAATAAATCGCCTACTTTATCTGCTCTAAGGTTGTTAAGTTTGTCTTTCGATTCAAAAATAGAAATCAATCCTCGATTTGCTATTAAAGCTTCTAATGCTAAATCTTTTGTGGTGCTATTTCCCTTACTATACCAGTCTGCATCATAGTACATTTGGCGTAATAAAGCCATACTTCCCATTATAGAACTTGGGTAGGACTGATTTTTAGCGGCACTTCTTGTAAATGAAAAATGTTGAGCGGCTTTTTCTAAAAGAATTCTCTCACTGTCATTTACGACTGAGTTTAGTGCAATTAAAGCACTGGTGCCACGAGCGATGCCGTCTTGAAGGTGTGTGTTTACCACGCCAAAACCCGCTGCACGAAGTTCTTCGGCTTTCTTATCGTCAAATTTAAATGTTGTAAGTGCATTTGTTTCTGGCATAATGTGGTCGTTCCAATAATATCCAGATCGGGTTGGGTCATATTGTGGAGAGCGACCGCGCATGCTAGAACGTTTTGGTTTTTCTACACCAAAATCTGAATACAAATCGATGAAGGAAGGGTAAATGGATTTTCCTTCAAGATTAATAACAATAGCATTGGGTGGAATAGATACAGATTTTGCAGCTTGTAGTACTTTTCCATTTTGAATGAGCAAGGTGCCGCCTTCAATTATCTGTGTAGGATTTACAAAAATTTTGGCATTTGTAAAAGCAGTAAAATTGTGGTTTGTGTTTTGCACACCGTCGTTTTTTGGAAAATAATCTTGTGCAAAGAGAGTAATGTTGCAAAAGCATAAGATAAAGAGAATTAAAGCATTTTTCATTCTTTTTGTGGTTGTTTAATTTATTTCTAAAGATAAGAATGAAGTTGAGATTTTATAAAATCACCAACTAGTTTAACATTCTTTTAAGATATAGAAGGTGCTAATTAAAATGGTTTATCTTCTGAAAAATTGACCAAAAGAGCTACCATATAGCTATAACTTTCAATCCCTTTTTTCTGATTATTTACTTTGAGAAACGAGTCAAAGAAAATTTTTGAAACTACTTCAAAAGGATTTTCATAGCTTTCCCAAAATTCACGCGTTTCGCGGTAGCTTTCTAAGATACCAAAATTCACAGTTTTGATAATTTTATCATAGGATGCCATATCTCTTCTTGCTATTTCATTTACACAATAGCGTAAGGCAAAGATGTATCCGGAATACTGAAAATAAAGATTGTCGTTATTTATACTTGCTAAATAGGCTAAAAAATTAGCTTCATTTTCAGCGGCATAACCAAGTTGGTGTGCTTCTTCATGACAGGTAACTACCGGAAATCTAGAGTTTTTTATTAAATTATTTACCTGTGCTTCGGCAGTAAAAGGATTGTAATAACCACTATATCCCATATAGGTAAGCCCTAAACTCCATCCAGATTTTTTTATGCTTTTTGGTTGATAGTTAAACGAAGGATAATCTTTACTTAAATTTTTATATCCATTTGTGGAAAGAGTAAAAATTTCTTTTTGTGAATAAGGTAAATCTACTTTTATAGAATCCTCATACCCTAATTCCCGATGCAAAGAGTTTGACTTTTCTATCATTCTATTGGTTAAAGAAATGAGTTGCTCTGTGGTATAATCTCTTTCTAAATTAAGGGTTTGGTGTAACGGAATGCGATAATAATTGAACCCCCAAAATAGGTTAAAAACAAAATAAACGATAGAAAGTGCGGCAGTAATGTCTAAAAAGAAAGAAATAGGAGATTTTTTAATTCTTTTTATATTTAAGTAGAGCCATCGAATTATTAAAATAAGAAGAGCACTATAAAAAACATCGCCTACAGAAAAAGGAACCCACCCAAAAAGAGTTCTTGAGATTTTAGAAATAAAAGGAAATAATCCTTGGCTATACTGCTTTTCTACAAACTCCGGAAAATAAGAAAGTATGCGAAGTCCAATAATTTGGGCAATTAAAAGGAGGGTTAAAATGAGTTTTGTTTTCTTGTGCATAGCGTCTCCTAAAATACAGGTATTTTTTTGAATATAGCTATTGAAAAGAAAGGTTTTGAAACTGCAATTTACTTTTTATTTTTTAACGATTTTTTCTATTTGTTTAGATCCATCTTTAGCAATTATTTCTAAAATATAAATTCCTCTAGCAAGTTTTTGAGTAAGGATATTGCTATTGTTTGTTTCAAACAGCAAACTTCCTTGCAAAGAAAAAAATCTTGCTTTTGAGAAAATTTGAGAATTTAAATTTCTTATAGTAACTTTATCCGTAAATGAATTTGGAAACACAGAAAACATTTTTCTGTTAAACGATTCAACTCCTAGTATAGGATTTGGTACTTCGGTAAATTCTATAAAATCACCGTTTGGAGAATAAATAACCAAAATACTTTCTGGAGGTCCGGGATCTATAAATATATAATCATAAGATAATTGCACTCCTATTTGGCTTTGAAAGAAATTAAATAAAGTAGTTTCAAAATCTATATTTTCACTTAAAGTACAGGCATCGCCAGTTATAGCCAATCCTAAAGGAAAGAGCATAGCGTCATAATTAGGATAGGTAATTTCTCCATTTAAAGTTTGGCACACCTTCAGGTCAAATGTATGGGGAGTGGTTTCATAAAAATTTAAAACAGCATTGGTTACTTCTCCATTAGAGGGAATTTGGAGAAAGGTTCCATCAATTCTGATTTGCTCCAAGTACCAAGGGTGATCAAATATCAAATCAAATGGCTGAGCTTTACTAGCCAAAGTGCTCAATATTGCAAAAAATAGATATATTTTTTTCATATCGTTTTTAATAAATGAAAATACAATATAAATCTACAAAATAATTTTGAAGTTCTTAATGTTTCCTTTTTATTCATTTTAATAGAACAAACATTTCTTTACCTTTGTGATAATTAAAAATGTACTAATGAACGAAGCAATAAGAAATTTAGAACCTAAAAATGTTTGGAACAAATTTGCAGATTTAAATGCAGTGCCAAGACCAAGTAAAAAAGAAGAGCGTGTTATTGCTTTTGTGAAGAAGTTTGGCGAAGATTTAGGTTTAGAAACTTTAGTAGATAAAGTGGGTAATGTAATCATAAAAAAACCTGCATCTGCCGGAATGGAAAACAGAAAGGCTGTAGTGCTACAATCGCACTTAGATATGGTGCATCAAAAAAATAACGATACCAATTTTGATTTTGATACGCAAGGAATTGAAATGTTGGTGGATAACGATTGGGTAAGGGCAAAAGGAACAACATTAGGTGCAGACAATGGTTTAGGAGTAGCAACCATAATGGCTATTCTAGAAAGTAATGCCATTGCGCATCCTGCACTTGAAGCTCTTTTTACCATAGATGAAGAAACCGGAATGACCGGTGCTAAAGGTTTAGAAGGTGGTTTATTAAATGGTGAAATTCTTTTAAATCTTGATACCGAAGAAGATGATGAAATTGGTGTGGGATGCGCCGGTGGTGTAGATGTAACTGCAACAAGAAAATATAGCCAAGAACCTTGCTCAAAAAACATGATTCCTTTTTGCATTACAATAAACGGCCTACAAGGTGGTCATAGTGGGATGGATATTCATGAAGGATTTGGTAATGCAAATAAACTAATGAATAGGTTGCTTTTTGAAGCAGCGCAGGATTTAGGTTTGCGTATTTCCTCTATAGATGGCGGTAGTTTGCGAAATGCCATTCCAAGAGAAAGTAATGCAATTGTGGTTGTTGAAAAGCCACAAGTTGAAGTTTTTCTGTTTGAAATAAATAAACTTATAGAGGACATTAAAAAAGAGTTTCAAAACCTCGAACCGCAATTACAATTTGTAATAAAAGAAACAGAATTACCTGCAAATATATTGGATTTAGATTCTCAAGACCTTCTATTGAAAGCTCTTTACACCGCGCACAATGGCGTGTATAGAATGAGTCCTGCCATTAAAGATTTAGTGGAAACTTCTAATAATATAGCAAGAGTGCTAGTGAAAGAGGGGTCTATGCATATAGCTTGTTTAACTCGTTCATCCGTAGAAAGCTCAAAAATGGATTTGGTAAATGCACTGCGTTCATCATTTGAATTGATGGGATGTGATGTTGAAGTTTCAGGTGATTATCCCGGATGGGCACCAAATATGGAAAGTCCTATTTTAAAACTTTTAGATGGCATTTATGAAAAAATGCACGGACAAAAAGCACATGTGGCAGCCTGCCATGCGGGACTAGAATGTGGTATTCTTGGGCAGAATTATCCCGATATGGATATGATTTCCTTTGGGCCAACCATCAAAGGAGCTCACTCACCCGATGAACGTGCCAGTATTTCTTCCTTGCAAAAATATTGGGAGTTTGTTTTAGAAATTCTAAAAAATATTCCGAAGAAATAAGGAAGTTTCTAAAAGATAAAAACCAAAAAAGCCTCTTATTAAAAGAGGCTTTTTTTAGTTCAAAACTTTGGAACTTAATTTGCTATTTCTGTAATTTTTAATTTAAAAATCAAATTAGCATTTGGAGGAATTACATTGCCTGCGCCACGTTCACCATACCCAAGATGGGATGGAATATAAAGAATAGCTTCATCGCCAACTTTCATTTTTAACATGCCTTCTTTAAATCCGGCAATAAGTTGTGCATCTTGACTATAAGGAGCTGGCATAGGAGTATATTGTCCTGCTTGCTCTCTTCGTTCATCTACCTTTTCATATTTTTTGGCAATTTCTAATTTACTAGAGTCAAAAAGGCTTCCATCTTCTAAATACCCTTCATAGTCAATTAATACTTGATCACCATCTTTGGGTTGAACGCCATCCCCTTTGGTAAGAAAAACTATTTTTAAACCAGAAGGTAATTCTTCGGCATTTTCTTTTTGGCTATCCATTGAGGAAACTGTTTCGTTTTTTACGACCTTGATACGTTCTTCAGTAGCAATTCTTTCTTTTTCAATTACTTCCATTTCTTTATCGAAAGAATTGATTTTTACTTTCCCTTTATTAATGATGTTTACTTCTTGTATAATTACTGCATCTACGGGTTTGTCTCCAGGCTCTGTTGGCACAAGTCCAATAGCATCTACAATATCCATTCCTACTACGATTTCGCCAAATATTGTATGTCTTCCGTTAAGGTGTGGGGTTTCTTTTAAGGTAATAAAAAACTGGCTTCCATTTGTAGCAGGACCAGAATTTGCCATAGACAAAATTCCTTTTCTGTCATGAACTAGCGTTTCGTCAAATTCATCAGGAAAACGATAACCAGGATTTCCAGCACCTGTGCCTAGTGGGTCACCACCTTGTATCATAAAATCTTTAATGACACGGTGAAAGGTTAATCCGTTAAAAAAAGGTTTTCCTTTATATGCGCTGTCCACCATAGTGTTTGTGCCTTGTGCTAAATCTACAAAGTTAGCAACGGTAATAGGAGTTTTGTCTTGGTATAATTTAGCTACAAAGGTGCCTTTGTTTGTGATAAATTCAGCATAGAGACCATCTTCAAGGTCTGGATATTTATCTTGGCAAGCTACAAGGGTTAATGCGAAAATTGAGCATAATAAACTTATTTTTTTCATTGGTTTTTATTTTTAGTTTTAATTGATTTGTTCGATGTTTAAAACGGTTACAGTACTAATTATGGGCATATTAACGCCTATTCTTTTAAGGTCGCCATAATAGCCGTAGGCTTTATAAGAGGGAAATATAAAAGTTACAGTTTCACCTTCCTTCATGATTTTTAGACCTTCGCGTAATCCGGAAATAAGTTCTTCTTTTTCCATGCGATATTTTTGCTTTCCTAATTCTTCTTTGGTATAAATGGTTTTTCCGTTGAGGTCTTTTATTTCATATTCATATTCTACGATATCTCCAAAATCGGCAAGTTCTGTTTCGGTTGGATTTTCTGTATTGTAATAATACCAAAATCCTTGTTCAGAGATTATGTATTTGTTTAATGAATCTTTATCTATTAGGTGCATTATGTCCTTTTCCTCTAAAGCAAATCTTTCTTTATTGCGCTCTATAGATTCATTTATAGAACTACCTGATTTAGCTTCTACAGGTCTTCTTGCTTCCGGAGTTTTACAACTCCAAGCAAAAAGTAGAATAAAAGGTATTAGAAATAATCTATTAATCATGTGAAAGCTCAATTTTATAGCCGTGCAATTTACTAATAAAATAGGAAATAGTATCTTCTAGAGAGCGATTACTTTTTCCGCCGGAAGCATTATCGTGCCCACCGCCTTCAAAGTGATTGCGGGCAAATTTATTTACAGAAAAACTACCTTTGCTTCGGAAGGATATTTTTATTAAATCGTCTTCTTTACTTTCTACAAAAATAGCGGCTAATATAACATTTTCAACAGATAAGGCATAATTTACAAATCCTTCATAATCACCTTTTTTAAAATGATTTGCATCTAATTCTTTTTGCGAAAGAGTAATATATGCTGTATGGTATTCTGGAATAATCTTAAGATTATTTAACGCCACACCAAGAAGTTGCATCTTTTCGAGTGAGTTGTTATCAAAAACAGATTCATGAATAAACGCATTATCTGCACCGTGATCAATTAAATCAGCAACAACACGATGGGTAGTACTGCTAGTGGAACGAAATCGGAAAGATCCGGTATCGGTCATTATTCCAGTATATATGGTAGTGGCTATTTCTTTATCTAAAACATCTAGACCATCCATAAATTCTATAAAATGATACACCATTTGCGCTGTTGAACATATGGTTACATCGGTATAAGTGTATTTTGCATAGTTGTCTGGCTGCTGGTGATGGTCTATTAATACAAAATTTGCGGTGGCTTTTTCTAAAATTTCTTGCATATCGCCTGCTCGGGAAAAGGCATTAAAATCTAAAGTAAAAATTAATTCCGCTTCAAGGATCAATTTTTTTGCCTTTGTTTTGTGTTTTTCATAGATAATAATGAATTCATTTTGTGGCATCCATTTTAAAAACTCAGGGTACTCATTTGGCACTATTACCTGCACGTTATGTCCTTGTTTTTTTAGGTAGATATATACTGCTAGTGAGGATCCAATAGCATCGCCATCCGGATTCTTGTGGGTGACAATGACTATCTTTTTTTTTGAGGATAATTCTGTTTTTAATTGTTGGATTTCTTTCTTTTTCATAGACTGCGAAGATACAAATTAGATTGAAAATTCACGAGTTATAATCTAAGCACACGACAAAATTCATTTTTACAGGATTTTTCTCGATTTGTTTTCCCTTCCGACAGTCGGCGAATGAAATCGAGGAAAATTAGACTTTCGCCTCAGTCCGATTGGTGCAAAACTTATTTTCCTACTAATAAGTGCAGTCTTAAATTTTATTTTTTATTGAATTACAAAATGACGTATGTATGATTTCCTATTTATTTGATTTTTCCAATGAAAAAATTGAAATAAAACAGCTACTTTTGCACCCAAATTAATAAAAAAAAGAAAAATGGCAACAAATAGAACATTTACCATGTTAAAACCTGATAGCGTTGAAAAAGGACACATTGGGGCAATACTTGAAATGATTAATAAAGCAGGTTTTCGCATTGTGGCATTAAAATTAACGCAAATGACCACCACAGATGCAAAAGCATTTTATGCAGTGCATAGCGCTCGCTCTTTTTATGGGGAATTAGTTGAATATATGACAAGAGGCCCCGTAGTGGCTGCTATTTTAGAAAAAGAAGATGCTGTAGAAGATTTTAGAAAATTAATAGGTGCTACAAACCCTGCAGATGCTGCAGAGGGCACAATACGAAAATTATATGCAGCCTCCATTGGCGAAAATGCTGTTCACGGAAGTGATAGTGATGAAAATGCTGCTGTTGAAAGTGCTTTTCATTTTTCTGGAAGAGATATGTTTTAGCAAGATATTATACAAGACATTAAAAACCGCTTATTTCAAGCGGTTTTTTTTATCGCAATACTAATTCTTTTATAAGCAATCTTCCTAATTCCTCATTCAACAAATCAATAATTTTTTGTTTGCCATAACTAAGTTCTTCCCGTAAAACCGAAGAGCTTAACTCTACATAAAGCGTTTCTCTTTCAAGTTTAATATTGGTGGTGTATTTTTCAATGGCAGGTCCCATCATGGTATTCCAAACATCAATGACCTGCACTTTGTCTAAACCTTTGTTTAGTTTGTTTGATTTTACAAAATCTTTCAATACATCTCCTAAAGTAATGTTTTCACCGTGTCGTTTTGCCATTATTCTAAATTAAATTTTTCAAATTTTTTGTAGGTGTATTTTTTATTGTCTCTATTTAAAACAACCAATTGCAATTCGTTTGCTTCTAAGACTGTTTCTTTCCAACTATCAAATTGGGTACTGTAATATAAATTTAATGTTTTGTTTTCTATTTTCACGGTTATCTTTTCAGCATCATCGTTTACGGTGAATCCGCCATCTAATTTTGGGACTACTTTTTTTCGGAAACCAATACTGTCTTTTATTTTTATATAATCTACTAACGTGCTTATGGTATATTCTTTAATGGTTCCATCTGGCAATTCTACTTTGCTTATTTCCCAATATCCGTTTAGATGTGCTAATTTTTCTTCCGGATTTTGTTGGTTACAAGAGAGTAATAATATAGAAATTAATAAGTAAAGAATGGAATAGGGGAGTTTCATTTTAAAAGTGTTTAAGGAAAAATTTAAGATACTAAATGTACATATTTCAAATTGAAAATACTTAGCCTAGAGGAAACATTTTATACGATTGGTGTACTTTTTTTACAATAGCTTCTGTGCGACCTGCGTGGGTGTCTGTGATAAATAATTGACCAAAATTTTCATTTTCAACCAGTGTTATTATTTGTTCAACACGATTTTCGTCTAGTTTGTCAAAAATATCATCTAAAAGCAAAATAGGATTCACTTTACTTAGTTGTTTTAAAAAGTCAAATTGAGCAAGTTTTAAAGCAATTAAATAAGATTTTTGTTGCCCTTGCGAACCGAATTTTTTTATAGGAAAGTCAGATATTTCAAAAATTAAATCGTCTTTATGAGTGCCTGCGTTAGTATATTGTGAGGCTCGGTCTTTACCTATATTTTCTTTTAATAGTTGCAGTAATTCTCCTTCTTCTAATTGGCTTTTGTACACTAATTTTACTTCTTCTTTTGCATTGGTAATGGATTGATGCCTCTTGTTAAAAATAGGCGAAAATTGTTCTATAAAGTCCAAACGTTTTTGATGAATTTGCATGCCAAGCTCACTTAATTGTTGGTTATAAATTGCTAGTGTATCTTCGTTATTGGTGTTGTTTAATGCAAAATATTTTAAAAGTGCATTGCGTTGTAGCAGCACTTTATTGTAGTTAATAAGCGTTTGAAGGTATTTCTGGTCGCCTTGAGAAATGACGCCATCCATAAATTTTCTTCTAGTATCGCTGCCTTCGGTTATTAAATCACGATCTGCCGGTGAAATGATAACAAGAGGAATAAATCCAACGTGTTCCGAAAGTTTTTCATACACTTTTCCATTGCGTTTAATTACTTTTTTTAGATTTCGTTTTGCACTAACAATAACACGCTCCTTTTTATTTTTCTTTAAATAATCGCCGTCAATCACAAAAAAATCAGCGTCATGTTTAATGTTTTGGCTTGTAATTGGGTTAAAATAACTTTTCCCAAATGAAAGGTGGTAAATTGCATCCAAAATGTTCGTTTTTCCAACACCATTATTCCCTACAAAACAATTGATTTTATGGTCAAATGCAAAGTTTTCGGTTTCAAAATTTTTATAATTTATTAAAGAGAGGGATGTTAAAATCATAAGTAACTAAAAATGCGTTCTTTGTATAATTCTTATTTTGAATTTACTACTATTGGAAAGAAGTGCAAATTATTGAAAAATAACAAATAATTTATCTTTTATATTGTAATAAAAATTTTATTTTTGCCCCACATTAAAGTTAAAATATGGCTACATATAAAAAAAGAGGGAATAAGCCTCAAACTAAAGAAGAAAAAAAAGACGCGATAGAGGCTCAAAGTGCCACAGCAGAGGTTTTTAATACACTAGATGAGGGCGCATCAAAAACCGAAGAATGGGTTGCAAAGAACCAAAAATATATATTAATTGTGGTTGGCGTCATAGCAGTGGCAGTTTTAGGATACTTGGCATTTCAAGAATATGTTCAAAAACCAAAGCAGTTAGAAGCTTCTAATGAAATGTTTCAAGCGCAAACTTATTTTGAACAAGCTTTAAATGCCTCACAAAAGGACTCTTTATTTCAACTTTCATTAAAAGGTGGACAAGGTAAATACGGCTTTTTAGATATTATTGAAAATTACAGTGGCACCGACGCAGCAAATCTTTCAAAATATTATGCTGGTATGGCTTATTTGAATACTAAAAAGTATAAAGAAGCCATTAGTCATTTAGATGCTTTTAAAAGTGATGATATTATTTTAGGCCCTATGGCTAAAGGAGCCATTGGCGATGCTTTTGTTCAATTAAAACAGAATGACGAAGCGTTAAAATACTATAAACAAGCGGCCTCTTTAAATTCTAATGAATTTACAACGCCAAAATATTTATTAAAAGCAGCAATAATTGCTTTACAAATGAATAATGCAAAAGAGGCCTTGGTTCATTTAAACAAAATAAAAACAGAGTACCCAACAGCAGTTGAAGCAAACCAATTAGAAATGCATATTGGTAAAGCAGAAGCAATGTTGTAATTGGTAACTTTCTACTTTTTCACACCAAATTCCAAATTCTAACGTTTATAAAGTTGTTGGAATTTGGAATTTATTTTTTGTAATTTTTGAAAATGTAATTTTTATGGCTACTAAAAATCAAAACCTATCTTTATATGATAAGAATGGTGTTCCAAACGCAAAAGATTTTCGCTTTGGAATTGTTGTTTCAGAATGGAATGGAAGCATTACAGAAGGAATGTTTCAAGGGGCATTCAATACATTAAAAGAACACGGAGCCATAAACGATAATATCGTACGTTGGAATGTACCCGGAAGTTTTGAGTTGATATATGGCTGTAAACGCATGCAGAAAAGCTACGATATGCTAGATGCCATTATTGCAATAGGAAGTGTAATTCAAGGGGAAACCAAACATTTTGACTTTGTTTGTTCCGGAGTAACCCAAGGCATTAAAGAGCTAAATCTTCAGGGTGAAATTCCAGTTATTTTTTGTGTACTTACCGATGAAACCATGCAACAAGCCATTGACCGAAGTGGCGGAAAACATGGAAATAAAGGCACAGAAGCTGCTGTAGCCGCCATAAAAATGGCGCAACTAAGAAAAGAGTCTAAGTTTTAAAGAGTAAGAAGTAAGACACTAGCTGAAGTAACTATAAAGAAAATCTCTTGTTTATTACCTACCATATACGCATTACTTAAAAAAAAAAGTTAACAATTTTTAGCGAAAGACTTTCCTCATTCTTTTTGTTTTTAAGTATCTTTGAAAATCGATGTTATGGGAATATTTAAGACAAAAAAAAATAAGAAATTTGGTTATGAACCTCGTTATTATAAAAATGATAGGGAAGGCTCGCCTTTTCAAATAGAAGGTAAATTTGATAAATTCAGAAAAAGTACTGGCGAAACTATCGGATTAAAAGGAAAATTGGTTAATGCCTGGGATGATTTTAAAAATAATTCTGACAAAAAGACAAACAAAGTTATCTTGTTTATTATTTTACTTTTTATACTCCTATTTTTAATTATCATCGATTTTGATCTCTCAATTTTTACCCAAGCCCTTTTTTAGATGGCAGATATAATTCAGCTTTTACCAGATCATGTTGCCAATCAGATTGCTGCCGGCGAAGTAGTGCAACGGCCTGCCTCTGTGGTAAAAGAATTGCTAGAAAACGCCATTGATGCAGGTGCAGCACTTATTAAATTGATTATTAAAGATGCTGGTAAAACCCTTGTACAAGTTATTGATGATGGTGCCGGAATGAGCGTTACCGATGCTCGACTTTGCTTTGAACGACATGCCACTTCTAAAATTAAAACCGCCGAAGATTTATTTCAACTGCATACCAAAGGCTTTCGCGGTGAAGCCTTAGCCTCTATTGCGGCTATAGCTCATGTAGAATTACGCACCAAAACCGAAAACGCTGAAGTAGGTACTTCCATAAAAATAGAAGGTAGCCAAGTAATTTCGCAAGAAGTGGTTGCAACACCAAAAGGAACTTCTATAGCTGTAAAAAATTTATTCTATAACATACCAGCAAGACGAAATTTCTTAAAATCAAATCCGGTAGAAACTCGCCATATTATAGATGAGTTTCATCGTGTTGCACTGGCTCATCCCTCAGTAAGTTTTGTAATGCTGAATAATGGTGCTGAAGTTTTTCATTTGCCAGTTAGTAATTTACGACAACGAATTGTTCATGTTTTTGGGGGTAAAACCAATGAAAAGTTAGTGCCTGTTCATGAATCTACAGAAATTTTATCTATTTCTGGCTTTGTTTTAAAACCAGAATATTCAAAAAAGAGTAGAGGCGAACAGTATTTTTTTGTTAATGACCGGTTTATTAAAAGTGGTTATTTGCATCACGCAGTACTTTCTGCTTTTGAAGGACTATTAAGAAGCGATGTACAACCCGGATATTTTTTATATTTAGAAGTAGATCCAAAATCGATTGACATTAATATACACCCCACTAAAACCGAAGTCAAGTTTGATGATGAACACTCGCTATATGCCATGTTACGTTCAACAGTAAAACATAGTTTAGGACAATTTAGTGTTGGTCCTGTTTTAGACTTTGAACGAGATAAAAATTTAGATACACCATACGATTATCAAAATAGAACCCCTAATATGCCTCAAATAGAGGTAGATAAAAACTTTAATCCTTTTGAAGCAGATCTAGCAAGACAAAAAAACATTTCTTTTCCGTTTGAACGTGAAAAAACCACTTCTTGGGAAAGTTTGTATTCTGGTTTAGAAAAAGAACATAAAATCATTTTTTCCGATAGTGAAACCCACCTAGAAACCATAGAATTTGAAAGTGAATCACTTACCGGATTTCTTTTTAATGCAGAGGAAGCAAATTCTATTACCTTTCAGCTCCATAACAAATACATACTTACCCCAATAAAAAACGCATTTTTAGTAATTCATCAGCAATGGGCACATGAGCGAATTTTATATGAAGAATTATTGCGAAATATTACCGTTAAAGAAGCAATTAGCCAACAATTGCTTTTTCCCATTGAGCTCAATTTTTTAAAAAAGGAAGTTGTTTTATTGGAAGAATATAAAGAGCAACTTGAAGATACAGGTTTTGTTTTTGAACATTTTGAAAAAGAATTAATTTCAATTTCTGGAATTCCAGTGAATGTAAAGAATAGCCAGATAAAAAAAATACTGGATCAGTTAATTTCTGATTTACAAAACGAACTGCCTGACGCTGGGTTTAGCCAGAATGATGTTATGGTAAAATCGATGGCGAAAAGTTTAGCGGTTAAAACTGGGGTTTCTTTAACTAAAGAACAACAGGAACACTTGATTAATAGTCTTTTTGCTTGTAAGGAACCATCTGTATCACCAACAAACAAATCTACATTTGTTACCATTCCTTTAAGCGATTTGGATAAGAAGTTTTGAGTATGTATTAAGTATTAAGATTTTTTAATAGCTTACGGTTTTCTTTGCGACTTTTCGGCTTTGCGTGAACCATATGATTGGGTTTGGAAAGAGAAAACAGATTAGAGAAATGGACGAAGTTAGAAGATAATTTAGTAACAGATTTGCCGGGTTTTTTGCCAGGTAAAATAATAAATAACATAAATTTCATGGGAAGAATATCTGAAAGTGTCAAAGTACTATTAATTATAAACATCTTGTTTTTTGTAGGAACTATGTCCTTGGGAATGAAAGCCTACGATTTATTTGCGCTTCATTATCCACAAAATGAAAATTTTGAATATTGGCAATTAGTAACGCACATGTTTATGCATGGTGGTGTAGGACATATTTTTTTAAATATGTTTATGTTGTATATGTTTGGAAGCCATTTAGAATTTAGTCTTGGAAGACAGAAATTTCTATTTTTATATTTTTCAGCAGGATTTGGAGCTGCCGCATTACAACTTTTATTTATTTATATTGGCTATCAGAATGCCTATCAAACTATTTTGGAAACAGGAGCCACACCCGAACAAATTCAAAATACGCTTACTATGATAACTAGCAGCGGAAGGTATTATCCTATGGAGGGTGTTTCCACAGAAATAATAGGCGAATTATATACAAATTATGTCTCCACTATGGTGGGAGCTTCTGGAGCGATATTTGGAGTTTTGGCAGCATTTGCGGTGTTGTACCCTAATTTACCTTTATTTTTAATGTTTATTCCCGTACCAATAAAAGCAAAATATCTTATAGGAGCGTATTTTGCGTTAAATGTATATTCTGCCATAACAGGCACAAGCATTGCAGGCCCTTCAAATACTGCGTATTGGGCGCACATTGGGGGAGCTGTATTTGGTTTTTTCATTATGTGGTACTGGAAAAAAAATAGTTTTAATAAAAACCGATGGTATTAAATGGTTTTCAGTTTAAATCTATTCCATTATAAGAAGAAATATTAAAAATACATTATATTTTAAATCTAAATTTTAAATTCTAAAATAATAATAATGACATTTCTAGAACAAGCAAAATACAAATACCATACAGCTAATGTGCTCGAGAAACTCATCGCTATTAATGTTATTGTTTTTGTGCTAATGTATGTTTTTCAGGCAATTGCGTTCCTATTTAAGTTTCAAGAAAATTTTATTTTAGATTGGTTAGTGTTTTCTAAAGATCCGGAGGATTTACTTTTCAAACCTTGGAGTATCGTTACGTATGCTTTTCTGCATTCAGGTATTTTGCATCTTTTAGGAAATATGTTGATACTGTATTATGCTGGAACTTATTTTATAACCTATTTTACACAAAAAAAAATATTAAACTTTTATTTTTTAGGAGCAATAGTAGGAGCGTTGGTTTATTTATTAAGTTATAATTTTTTTCCCGCTTTTGCAGGTACAGGAAGGTCTTATTTGCTAGGTGCTTCGGCAGGAGTTATGGCTGTTTTAGTAGGTATTGCAACTAAAGTTCCAAATTTAGGCATTCGTTTATTATTTATTGGCACGATAAAACTATGGTACATTGCAGCATTTTTTGTGGTATTGGATATTATTAGAATTCCAACAGAAAATGCCGGTGGTTTTCTAGCGCATTTGGGAGGTTCTTTTTTTGGATATTTCTATGTGAAACAATTAGATAAAGGAAATGATATAGGAAAATGGTGGGAAAATTTTATGGATTGGTTTGTAAATTTATTTACCTCCCGAAAAGAAAAGCCTTTTAGAAACGTGCATAGAAACAAAACACAGACATCTTCTAAAACTCCAACTGCTGACTATAAAGCGATTAACCAAAAAAAAATAGATACTATTTTAGATAAAATAAGTAAAAGCGGTTACGATAGCTTGAGTAAAGACGAAAAAGATTTTCTCTTTAAATCTGGTAAAGAAGATTAATATGAAAGGATTGGGGCTCATCGATAAATTTATCTTATTCATCAACTCAGTTTTTGCCCTTTGTTTGTTGCTTTCCCTGCTTGTTTTATATATCCCACCCGAACGATTTCCTCTGCTTTCCGTGCTTAGTTTGGTGGTTTCGCCCTTACTCCTAATCAATGTAATTTTCTTTTTATTTTGGTTACTTCGTGTAAAAAAACAACTTTTCTTGTCCTTATTTGTGCTAGCAATTTGTTTTGTGCAATTTAATAAGTTTTATCAATTTGATTTTTCTAAAAAGTCAACAAACCATGAAAACCATTTAAAGGTAATGAGCTACAACGTTCGTATTTTTAACCTTTATAATTGGATTAAAGAGGATAATTTACAGCAAAAGCTAGAAGACTTCCTTAAAAAAGAAAATCCAGATGTTATAAGTTTTCAGGAATATTATTCAAAAACGAAAGTTTCTCTTACACAATTTTCATACAATTATATCAAGTTACAAGGTAAAGCGCCTTCATTCGGACAGGCTATTTATTCTAAATATCCTATTGTAAATTCAGGGTCACTAGATTTTGAAAACACTGGAAATAATGCCATTTTTGCAGATATAGTCAAAGGAAAAGACACCTTACGCATTTATAATATTCATCTAGAATCGTTACAAATCAACCCCGATGATGTCGATTTTAAACAAGAAGCGTCCCAAAAATTGTTAAGGCGAATTGCATCCTCTTTTATTATTCAACAAAGACAAATAAACCAAGTAATAGCACACAAAAAAAATACAAAATACAAAACTATTGTTACCGCCGATTTAAACAATACTGCATTTTCTTATGTATATAGAAAGTTAAAAGGAAACATGAAAGATGCCTTTTCTGAATCTGGTAGAGGTCTAGGAAAAACATACACAATTAAAAAAATACCCTTGCGTATTGATTTTATTTTAACCGATAAGGAATTAAAAGTAGAAGAATTTAATACCCTAACAGAAAAATATTCTGACCATTTTCCTATAAGTGCATTAATAAGTTGGTAAATAAAAAAAGAAGTCTTTTTTATTACAAATCAAAAATAATTCTAGTTTTAAGGATAATATTTTTCCTAAATGGTTTACCACAAACAATCTACTGCGTCAGTAAGAATATGCCAAAGAAGCGCTAAACCAATTATTCGGGACTTTTTAAAAAACAATAGAATACCATATCCAGAAATAGCAATATAGGAATGAAGAGGGTGAAAGCCAATACTACATCTACCAGCTTCAAATATGGGCGTAGCAAATAAATGGTCTATGTCGATAAGCATTGCTAAAAGAAATATAGCATATACCTTCGAATTATTTGTTTTAAAAAAAAGAAATGCAATGGCAAAAGGCACCATAAAATGCATCCCGTAATGAACTATAAATTGCATACGTATAGTTTTTGTTTTTCTAGATACGAAAGAGCGCGGGTTTCTTCATTAAATAATACATCCAATATAGAAAGGTTGGGTAAAAAAGTGACTTCTTTTGGTAATACTTGCGTTATAGTCGGTTATAAAATTCTACCCTTTCTGATTGTGTGAGCATTTTTATAAAGTAAACAGCAAAAATAAGCATAATTATAAGGGCAACTCTTTTAAAACCGAAAAAGGTTTTAAAAGACCGCGCTATCCGCTATATCTTTTTTTTGAAAAAACAAAAAAAGGATGCCGCTCCTATCGCTGTCGCAGGAAAGGACACGCTATTAATTTCTTGAAAATTAAATAAGTACAAACCAATATATTTTTATACAAATCAGATTTTAAAAAAATAGGATTATATTCAAAATCTGAAATAGGCATTAGTATTTCTCCTTCAAATCCAATATCTATGTGTTCATTTTTATGTTTTACTTCACAAGTACAAAAAATTCCATTAACAGGAGTAACGTAAATTGTAATCTTCTCTCTTATGCCCGACTTCCATTTTTTATTAATTGTTTGAACTTTTGTTCTATTTTCTTTAACTAAAGATAATAAGTTGTTTTGGGATTGTAAAAAACCATCTTCAAAATCAAAACTTTCTGAAGTAGTTGGATTAAAAAGTATTAATTCTTTATCTATACAACATTCATCTAAATCTGTTGCGGAAAAGCCTTCTATATTAAAAGGATATAATGACTTTTCATTTGGATTTGTCCAAGAATTAATAGATACTACCCAATAATCATTTTGAATTTTGTGTAGCCCTTTATTTTTTTCTACCTCAATTGAAATTATCAAAAGCTCCTCATAATTTTGAGAATTTGCTTCAATCACGAATAAAGCAAAGATTGAAAATATAAAATATCTCATATTTAATTTTATTTAATTATTCGATTGCTTTTACCGCATCTTCAATCATTTTATCAACTTCAAAATTACGAACATTTCCTGGTGGATCATCCATAAGGCCTCCTGTTCCAGGTGGATTTTCTTCATCTCTTTTAGAGCCTCGCGTCATTAAAGTATGACCCACTTCATGTCCTATATGACTGTCTTTTTCAGTTTCAATTTCCATGCCATTTGTAGAACTTTGACCCGTTGGGTTGGTTGTTATAATAGCAGCTGGAGCAATATCGTTTGGTCCTCCATCAAACTTTGGCGTACCTTCTAATCCATTTTCTTGTGCAATTTTTATTTGTTCATTTAAAGTACCTACTGTTTTTGTATTTTCCACTTCCATTCCGGAAATATTAAATTTAAATTCTACAGATTCTCCTTTTGTATTTTTAGCATTTGAAAAAGATTGGTTTAATTCAGCTTTAACGACTTTTACCCTATTAAAATTATTTCTAATGATACGAGCGTTTTTTTTAACTGAATAGTTCGAACTAGTTTTTTGGGTTAAAACAATTATATTTTTCTCTAAAACATGACTCCTATTTCCTGCCTTATCTACTTTAATATGATGTAACCCTTCTAACCCTTCCAATTCAATATGACTAATCACTTTATTTTCTGCAAAATTATATGGGGATTGATGACTATATTTTTCCGCTAAAGGATCAACATTAAAAAACCGCCCAATATCAGGCATATAATTACGCCATTTGAAACTATCCCAATTCAATCCGAACTCATCTTGACGCTCCTGTCCCTGAAACTTGTACAGGAACACTCTATACGTACTTTTTAACTTTCTTCTCAAAGTAAGTGTTGGGGCTTTTAGATTATGGTTATCAACAATTTAAGCTATTTGTTTTTCCAAAAATACCAAAAGTAAAACATCCCCCCCCCTTTTTAGGCTCTACTAGTTACTACCCCAAGGTTTAGAAGTGGGTTCAGTAACTTTAATTGATTGATTTTTATTCTTAGAAATAAATTTTTCAATCTTATTTATAAAATTTAACTTTCCTCTATGTTCATTATTAAGTATAAAATGCCCTGAATATTCTATACAAAACACATCTGAACCAATTTCAATTTTATATCTCACATCTGGATCATATTTTTTATCAAAATCAATTTCTTCTTTACTATTTTTAAGAAGTTCATATATTTTTTTATCTTCAATGGAAATTTTTCTCAGCCCACTATGTTCAAAAATATCTGAACAACTTAAGGGAATTATTGTATGAAGTTCATGTTGCTCAAAATAATATATAGTACCATAGTTTTTTTCTGAAGTACATGAAAATAAAATAAATACAAAGAATATTATACTAATTAGTATTTTAATATCTTTTAATGATTTCTGTAGATGTTTCATTTTTAACTTTAACATGTTTGTTTCCTTTTTTTCCACTTCGACCATGTGATTCCCTTGAATATGGTTTTGTTTTGGAGATCTCTCCATTCGCTCTTGCAGTTTTTGTTTCACTTCCTTGAATAACTCTTTTTTCTTCTGAATTACCATAATTTTCATCTTTCATTTTTTGCCTATCAGAATGTTCATTGGGATTTTTAGCCTTAGAAACCCCATGATCAGCCTCATGCTCTAATATTGTAGCTGGGATAATACATCTCCATTTTCTACTTCTAATCCTCCGGTAGAATCCCAATTTATAACATTTCTTTGGAACTCATCTCTATATGCGCTTGATCCTTCTCCTTCTTTTCCTTGTATAACATGATAATCATTTTCCCTATCATTAGCAGCTTCCTGAAGGTTATCCCCACCTCCATTAGATGCATTATAAAATATTGCTCCTAAAACGGCACTTACAAATTCATTGTCTGGAGCATCATGAAGATTCTCTCCTGTATAGCGGAAATTTACATCTTTACCATTTTCATCTTTAAACCATATGATTATATCCTCTGGTGCCATCCCATCACGGTCAATAAAGCGCAATGGGTTGTTAAAAGCATAATTATACGGTGAGTGCCTTCTCATCTGCTCAGCAAGCGGGTCAATATTCATCCATCGCCCTATTGCCGGATCATAATTCCTAGCACCAAAATCGTACATTTCTACCCCAAACTCGCTTTGTAGCTCTTTGCCGTTGTACTTATAGGCATACCCCGGATTCTGCAGCGGTACGCTAGGTGGGGCGGCTTCTTTTAGTCCTTTTTCATTGTTTTGCTCGGGTAGTAGGTCTATTTTGGTTTTGCCAGCGCGGCAAGCTGGCTCGTTCGCTAAAA
>PHDJ01000078.1 GCA_002842575.1 Bacteroidetes bacterium HGW-Bacteroidetes-2 | reverse complement strand
AACATAATTTCCATTTGGGTTGTCTGTTGCCTTTTGGGCAAAATCAGCTAATATTTTGTTCTCGACTTGATATGATACATTTCCGCTTTCAGTAGTTTCGGCAACAATACCCCTAACAAAATCTTCATAAGAGTATGCTGGGTGAAATTGTATAATTTCAAATTCACCTTCGGCAACTATTCCAGTTTTCACATCAATGCTTTTGCCTGTTTTGATATTGAATTTATCAAATAAAATTCTTGCGAACTCAAAGCTATTTATTTGACTGTTTAACTGCTTTTTCTTGTCAATATAGACTTGGTTTAATTTTTGATTTTTTTCAAAAACATTTAAGCCTTGATAATTCACTTGGAATATTTTCAAAGCATTATCAATCATTCTTTCGCTATTTATTGGAAAGTATTCGTCAGGATAGTAGCTATTGAGTAGCTTTAACAAAAAGCTGTCGCCAAAATACTGAACTGCATTGTCAGTGTTTTTTGTCTGAACAACTTCAGAGATTAACTCAGCAACTTTTTTCATCGCTTCATTATTGTCCTCAATATCCTTTACAATACCGTGTTTGCTGTAATCCTCTAATTCCTTTTTCCAAAAGATTAGATATGCTCTGGCACTACCGGGAAAGTAATAACCTAAAGGTTTTAAACCTCTTTCAATCCACCAACAAAAATTATCTCTGTCGCCTTTACCTGCACAATAGGTTTGCAATGTCAGATTTTTCAGATTTTCAATTGGGAAAAGCTCGTAAAAAGTTGATAGTAACTTATCCTTACTTTCTCTTGATGTTTTTATTGTTTCATCATTTGGATTGAAGTTATTAACCAAGTCATCAATTATACTTTCAGGATTTCCAACTGTTCTTGGTTTAGTTAATTCTTCTGCAATTAGTTTAGCCTGTCTTGTTTTACCTGTCCCTGGAGGACCTTGTAAAATGATTTGGTTTTTGTATTTGAGTAGGTCTATACAATCTTCCTTTGATTTATTTGTCATATACATTTGATGCCAGTTAATTATTGTTTTGCTTGTAGCATTAGAAAGGTCTCTACAAATTGATAATGTGCCTCTTGCTTGTGGGATTGAGAAGTTATAAGGAGATTTATAGTAATCAAGGACTTCAACTTCTCTTCTGTGTGGAAACCAATCAAACTCATCATTGATTATTCGTTCAAACCAATAGCCCCCTTTAACTTTAACCAATGCAATTGGACTAGAGCCATCTTTAACAACTACTATGTCACCAACTTGCATTTCGTCTTTAAACTGGTCAATTAACGCTTGTCCGTCATCCCATTCTCCAACTCCAATTACAGATTTTTCTTGAAGGATTTTGACTACAACGTCTTTTGAGATTGTCCTGTTGTCGTTGGGGTGAAGTTGTATGTGCCAGTAATTCATTTGATGTTTTTAATTCTGTTAGTTTTTTGTCTGTCGGTTAATGGTTGCACGGTCGTCAATAGAATGACGCACAACGTTTTTCAGCTATACGCAGGCAGGGATTTTAACCACTGAATTTCCTACGAAGAACTGAACTTTAAATTTACCACTTTCCTGTCCTACGAAGTACGAAACCCCTGCTTGCGTATAGGTGATGTTATCGCTTCGGTGTTCTTCTTCGTCCGCTTGGTTGTCTGTCGGTTT
>PHDJ01000077.1 GCA_002842575.1 Bacteroidetes bacterium HGW-Bacteroidetes-2 | reverse complement strand
CGACCAAAGGAGATTTGTTCTATTTCAACAATGCCAGGAAACTTATGGCTAATTTTTTTTGAAAAAAAACTTGGTTTTTACCTCAGTTCTTTGTTGTGCACAGTACTTCATTGTTTCAAGTCGTTTAATAATTTGTCAATGTCTTTTAAAATGTCTGTCTGTGATAAATTATTCCCATTTCCCAACGAATAAATATTGTCACAAATTATGACTAGCCTTCCGAGCAACGAATTATCATTTGGAGACCAAGTCTCACCGATTTTTATCTGTCCATTTTTGTCAGTTGTTGCAAAATAGTATGTTACTCCATCAAGTCCCATTAAATCATTTTCTGGCTTCTTTGTCTGTTCTTGTAATAGTTTAAATAAATCTACTATTTTGAGATATAAGTCATTGGTCGGTTCTGTTTTACTTGAAATTAATTTAACTTTCTTTCTATTTTTTGCATACCAATAACTTTCAGACAGTCTATTGCTTACAACATAGTTTTTGCCTTCAAGTGTCTCAATGGAAAAGGAGTATTCGTTAGAGAATGACGGCATAGAGGTATATCTCGCAATTGGTTGTTCAGAATATCCTTTATACAACAACGTAAAAACATTGTCATAATACTCTTTTAAAACACCTTCATATTGTTCAAAGTCCTTTACTGGTTCTAAATGCTGTTTTTGTCCGTAACATAAAAATATCGTCAAAACAAAAGTTAGTATTAAAATCGGTTGCTTCATTGTCTTGTCAGTATTGTGCACAACGTTTCTCGCATATGCTTTGTGGCGGGCAAACGTGATACGTTATTCGGTTTATCAATTAATTTTTAAAAAGACAATATCTTTCGACTTAAAAACCATTTCGCCATAAAGTATATGCGGTGTTAGGCAACGTTTTTATTTTCGTAGTGTTTTATTTCGTTCAGTTCCGATTCTTTTGATTCCTTTTCTTCCTCAATATCGAAATCGTCTTGAAGTCCGAGCCAAAATTTCGCAGAATTTCCAAAATACTTACTCAATCGCAAAGCTGTGTCTGCTGTAATTCGGCGATTTCCTTTTATGATTTCCGAAATTCGAGTTTGCGGAATTTTTAAGTCCTTGGAAAGTCGGTATGCGGTGATTTCCAATGGCTCAAGAAATTCGTAATTCAAGATTTCTCCAGGATGTACATTTGCTAACTTTTCCATTTTTTTATTTTTTTAATGATAATCAATTATTTCCACTTCACTTGCGTTTCCTTTGTCCCAAATGAAGATAATCCGCCATTGTTTATTAATCCGAATACTATAAAATTCACTTAATTTTCCAGTAAGTTTTTCAAGTCGGTTTGATGGTGGGATTCGCAAATCGGCAATATCTTGCGAATTGTTCAACATTCTTAATTTCCGACGTCCAACGTTTTGAATTTCAATCGGCATTTTCTTGACTCGGATTCCGTTCCAAATCTGTTCGGTCTCTTTCGAGCCAAAGGAAATAATCATACGCTTGTTTTACGTTACTAACGTCAAAGATAAGTAAAATATTTGTTCTGTGCAGATTTTTTTTTCAAATGTTGCCTAACGTTTTGCAGATTGGCGATGGGCGGGCTTTTCAGCACAAAAGTTGGTTCGGAGAACTGAACTTTCTGTAACCACAAAACTGTCAAGCGGAGACGAAA
>PHDJ01000076.1 GCA_002842575.1 Bacteroidetes bacterium HGW-Bacteroidetes-2 | reverse complement strand
TGACATAAGATATTGGTTTGTTTTGCGACTTAAAGATACTGTAAATCAGTATCTTATCCAATATCTTTTTTTGTTTTATCCTATTTCACCCAACGGGTTTATATATTATTATTTTTCATAGCACTCTTCATAACCACGACAATAAATTTCTCTTTTTTCTGATTTTATAGATCCTTTTTTATCAATACTAACTAAATACTGCCGAAATTCAATCAATCCTGATTCTTCGCTTTTCATTAGTAAAAATTCAAATCCATTTTTAACTTTACGAAAAGAACTACCTTTTAAATCATTATAATCTAATAAAAACCCATTAATTTTCGCAATCATTAAAGCTTCTTCCATAGTATCTATTTTCCCAAAAAAATGCTGTAATTTGTCAACTTCAGTAATATAATTAATATTTCCATCTTTAATTGTTACAATATAATAATAACTGTCAGCAATATGACCTTGCCTGTAAAAGCCTTTTCCTAATAATTTAAAATTATCATTAGTATTTAAATCTTTTGTCTCATACAAAATAGAGATTGAATGAACATCAGGATATCCTGACCTTACGCATGCCCAATAATCATATTCAATTTTGGACTTAAAACCTCGGGCTAGTTCCGCAATATAATCTTTTGAAAAGTCAAAATTGATTCTTTGAAACTCAACATTTTCGCTACAATTTATATTGATAAATAATAGTAATCCTGTAAAACAATACAACATATTTTCCTTTAAAAAATAACCTTTCATATATTTTAAAAATTTATCCCATTATTATTTAAGAAGTTAACGGCCTTGGTATATCCAGTACTATAAGGCTGTCCTGTTACTTCAAACCCTCTCCTATAAGCGTTAACTTCTGATAAATACAAAGCGCCTTGTCTTGCTTGATCATCACTACAACTTCCAGTACCGCATATTTGAAGATAATTTTGATAAATTATGCCTGACCGAAAATCATCGACGTGTACAAATTCATGGAATAACATTTTTGCTAAATATCTATATGTTCCAAAAGATGCTCCAAAAAGAGTAACATGAGGTTTTCCATTTAGATTTCCGTCATGTGTATAAGTTATTGCGTCTGACCCATTTGCTGATTGAAAATTTTCACTTACATTAATACTGACTTTACCTTCAAATGAATTATATCGAGTTTTTAATATAGGAATATTTTCCACTACTTCATTTACAGTCTCTTTAGTATTAGGTGCTCCTGCATCAGCTTTATCCCCAAAAGCAGTATCCACTTGATCATTAAAGTCCTTTTCAACAGCTGAGCTAACAGCGCCATTTATATTTCCATTTTTACCTACATATTCACTAGTGGTATTTCCTTCTTTATCTGTTGTTTCTATATTCACCCCAAACCCACCTGTTGAGGTATCACTGGTTCCTAAAAATTTTGTGTCAGAAACAAGGTTGCCACCTCCCCCCGGAATGGGTATCATCCCATCAGGATCAATAAAATAAACAGGGTTATCAAAAGCATAGTTATATGGGCTATGTCTTCGCATCATCTCTGCTAGAGGATCCACATTCATCCATCGCCCTAAAGCAGGATCATAGTTCCTTGCCCCAAAGTCATACATTTCTACCCCAAACTCGTTTTGTAGCTCTTTGCCGTTGTACTTATAGGCATACCCCGGATTCTGCAGCGGTACGCTAGGTGGGGCGGCTTCTTTTAGTCCTTTTTCATTGTTTTCTTCTTTGCGGTCTATTTTGGTCAGGTCACTGTT
>PHDJ01000006.1 GCA_002842575.1 Bacteroidetes bacterium HGW-Bacteroidetes-2 | reverse complement strand
AAAGCAAAGACACAATATTTAACAATTTAATCAAAAGGATGGTAAAGACAGATAATATTACGCATAGAGAAATAATATGTGGCTAGATACCGACCTCAAAACCTTTTTTTTCAACCTGTCAGGTTTTCAATACCCGACAGGTTTTTTTTATTTTGTATTATGTATCTTTACGCTATAATAAAAATTTATGCACATCCATTTTATAGCCATTGGCGGAAGCGCTATGCACAATCTTGCTCTGGCTTTACACCATAAAGGCGATTTTATTACCGGCAGCGACGATGAAATATTTGAACCCTCAAAATCCCGTTTGCAAAAAGCAGATATCTTACCGGATTCCTTCGGTTGGTTTCCCGAAAAAATTACAGACTCAATAGATGCAGTAATTCTAGGAATGCACGCTAAAGAAGTTAACCCAGAGTTATTAAGAGCCAAAGAATTAGGATTGAAAATATATTCCTACCCAGAATATTTATATGAACATTCTAAAAACAAAACCCGCGTTGTAATTGGTGGAAGCCACGGAAAAACTACCATTACAGCCATGATTCTTCACGTGATGCATTACCATCAAAAAGAAGTTGATTATATGGTGGGTGCGCAGTTAGATGGTTTTGACACGATGGTTCACCTTACTCAAGAAAATGATTTTATTGTCCTTGAAGGCGATGAATATTTATCCTCACCCATTGACCGAAGGCCGAAATTTCACCTTTATAAACCAAATATAGCTTTAATAAGCGGAATTGCTTGGGATCATATAAATGTTTTTCCAACTTTTGAAAATTATGTTGAACAGTTTCAAATTTTTGTAGATTCCATAGTCAAAGGTGGAAGCATTAATTACAATGAAGAAGATCCAGAAGTTGTACGAGTTGTTGAAGCATCACAAAATAACATCCGAAAAATCGCTTACCACACCCCTAAATTTGCTATTGAAAATGGAATTACCTACTTAGAAACTCCAGAAGGCTCCATGCCGGTTGAAATATTTGGCGAACATAACTTGAATAACCTGGCAGGCGCAAAATGGATTTGTCAACACATAGGGGTTGATGAAGACGACTTTTATGAGGCTATTTCTTCTTTTAAAGGAGCTTCTAAACGATTGGAAAAAATACTGGAAAACGAAAACTTTGTCACATATAAAGATTTTGCGCATTCCCCTTCAAAAGTTGAAGCAACAACTAAAGCTGTAAAAGCACAATATCCCGACAGAAAACTCATTGCTTGCCTTGAGTTACACACTTACAGTAGTTTAAACCCAAATTTTTTAAAAGAATACCGCGGTGCATTAGATGCTGCAGATGTGGCTGTGGTTTTTTATTCGCCCCACGCTCTTGAAATCAAAAAGCTCGAACCCATAACCAAAGAGCAAATAAGTGAAGCTTTTCAGCGTGAAAATTTGATTATTTTTACCGATGCAAAAGCATTTAAAGAATTCCTTTTTGCTCAAGAGTTTAAAAACAAAACTATTTTATTAATGAGCAGTGGCAATTATGGTGGATTGGATTTTGAGGAACTAAAAAATTTTTCAAAAAAACTCTAAGCATCTTCCTAATCCACAAAAGGATCAATAATGGTTATATGAAAATCCATAGATAAACCACCAGCATCTTGATTAAATGTATCACCAGATAGACTGGAATCTCTCCAAATACGACAAATCAACACACTAGAAATATGCTTTCCAGTACCGTCTATGCCTACATCTCCTGCAGTTAATGGGGTAATTAAATGTATATTTTGTGTAAAAGGTCCAGGTACAATAACAGAAGTTGTTGTAGTGGATGGAAAAGCCTTAGGAGTTGTTTCATCTAAATCTGCCCATGAATAATCTAAATTCCATTGCATGTTTCCGGAACCACTATTTCTTGGCACCCAGTGTATGTGTGGATGAATTGTAGATCCTTCTTTCCAGTTATGCGGTAACTGCAATGAAAACGACATTGCTTCTAAGCCAGAATTATTTCTAAAAAACCAGATTTCTGGTCCTGAAATTCCTGATAAACTTCCTAATTGAGCTGAGTTACTGCCTTTATCAATGGTAACCCTTAAATCATCTTCTATTTCTTTAGAGGTGTCGCCCGCATTAAATTTTACCCAAACGACACCGTTCCAAAAATAATAACCGGGTGTCACGTTATTTGGAGTGACTCCTGTAGTTGCGGTATTATACACAATAGTTCCATTAATTAAAGCCCCTGTTTGCGGGTTTACTACTGGTGTGGCAACATTAGAAGACGTTAATGCTATTTGTGGGGGAAGAAAACCATTTTCAGAAGAAATGATTTCTAAAGCAGCACGAGGATTTGTTGTTCCTATACCAACTTGTGCAAATAAAGAAGATAAATTAAATAGGAAAAGTGGACAAATAAGTAGGTATCTGTAATTTTTCATAATAAATGGGGATAAAAGTTGCACTAGCAGAATTAAGGGGGTATTCCTCTAGCAATCAGCTGTAAAATTAAGCATTTTTTTATTAAAAAAATATTTACAAGAAATGTTTTTTAAGAATTTAAGCAAATTTCTACTTTATCCAATCTATTTTATTAGTTTTTAAAAATCAGTATTCAATATTATTTATTTATAGATGGTATCTATAAAATACTCTTTATTTTTGAGGGTATTCTGTTTAAGATGGTTTTTAGCAATTTCAAAATCCTGTTTGTTTTTATCCTGCGAAAGTTTGAATTTCCCTTCCCAGTTTGTTATTTCAATTTCAAAAGCTTGAATAAAATGAATTGCGGCTTCCATTCTTTTATCATCCGGATTTAAGATATATTTTTTTTCCTTTCTCTCTAAAAAGGAGGTCATGGCAATCATGGTTTCCTTTGCTTTTTCAATATCTTGAATCCATTGTATAGTACCTGTAATATGTACAATAATATAATTCCACGTAGGAAGTTGGGGGGTGGTATAAATACTTGGGGAAATATAGACGTCAGGACCACGAAAAACCACAGTAACTTCAGCACCATCAAGTAATGATTCTAGTTGAGGATTATGCTTATCAATATGCGCTACCAGCTTTTCAATGTCGTGATTATAGATTACAGGAATATGTGTAATAAACGGTTTTCCCTCTTTTGCTGAAACCAGCATCGCTAATGGATAACTTTCTATAACCGAAATCATTTTTTCTTTGTCTTGGGTTTGATGGTGTTTTGGTGGATACATGGGATTAATGATTTAAGATTTTAGATTGACGATTTGCCAATGCTTAAACACCGTTAATCGAATTTGACTATATTTTATTGTTATTTTAGTTTTAAAATTAATCCATTTAAAGATACATTTTTATCTTTATAGAAAGCTAAGCCATGGAAAATAAAAAAAACAATCCATTTACCATAAAAAACTGGTCGGTAGATGATCGACCCAGAGAAAAACTACTTCAAAAAGGAAAAGCAGCATTAAGTGATGCCGAATTGATAGCAATCTTAATAGGTTCAGGAAGCAGAAATGAAAGTGCAGTTTCCTTAAGCCAACGCATTTTAGCTTCTGCCGAAAACAATTTAAATTCACTAGGCAAGCTAACCATTAAACAGCTAATAGAATTTAAAGGCATAGGTGAAGCAAAAGCAATTACTATAGCTGCCGCAATGGAACTTAGCAGAAGACACAGAGCTACAGAAGCCTTACAAATGAGAAAAATTACATCTAGTGCATCTGTATTTGAACTTATGCAGCCTATTATTGGAGAATTACCGCATGAAGAATTTTGGATTTTGTATCTCAATAATTCCAATAAAATAATTCAAAAGGCACAACTAAGTAAAGGTGGCATTACTGGAACGGTAGTAGATGTGCGGTTGGTACTTAAAAATGCTTTATCAGTTGGAGCTACCGCTATTATTCTAACACATAACCACCCATCCGGAACAATTAAAGCTAGTGAAGCCGATAAAATACTTACACAAAAATTAAAAATAGGTGCAGCAAGTTTAGACATAAAAGTGTTAGACCATATAATTGTTACCGAAAAATCGTATTTTAGCTTCGCCGATGACGGTTTGCTATAATAGTACAACATGCTCCAAAAACAGTTAATTACAGATCTTTTTTTTGATTTAGACCATACCCTTTGGGATTTTGATAAAAATTCAGCTCTTACTTTTCAGCAAATTTTTAAAGTCCATAAAATGGATGTTGCTTTGGACGAATTTATACCTGTGTATGAAGATATAAATAGAGACTATTGGAAGCTTTTTCGTGAAGAAAAAATTAGTAAAGAAGCGCTTCGTCGAGGAAGGCTAAGAGATACTTTTTCTGTTTTAAAAAAACAAATATCCGTAGAAACTATTGATCTTTTAGCAGTTTCTTATATAGACACTCTTTCTGAAAATAATTTTTTATTTGACGGCACTGTAGAGCTCTTAGAATATCTAAAACCTAAATACCAACTCCATATAATTACCAATGGTTTTGAAGAAGTGCAGTATAAAAAAATGAAAAATTCTAAGATTGACCAGTTTTTTAATACCATTACAAATTCTGAAATGGTTGGTGTAAAAAAACCGAATCCTAAAATATTTCATTATGCTTTAGAAAAAGCAAATACCTCTGCAGAAAAAAGTGTAATGATAGGTGATAACCTAGAAGCAGATATTATTGGTGCTGAAAACGTGGGTATGCAAACCGTTTTTTTTAATTACAAAAACCAACCTACTGACCACCACTTTTCTGTTTCCAACCTTTTGGAAATAAAAAATATATTTTAAATTTTTAGGGTAAACTCCTTTTTAACTGTTTGCATATAAAGCAATAGCAGTATTTAAAGATTGTTTATAAATAAATCATCCCCAAGATTATGCCCCAATTTACCCTTTTCCTACTGGCTTTTTCTTTCTGTTTTACTTCCTGTGTAAAAGACACAGATTTTAACCAAGCAGACCAAATTGAATTAAATTCGGTTGTGGAATTAAACTTCCTTTTTTTTACATTACAAATTGACGATTTTAAACAAAATCCAGGCTTAGAAGGCAGTCTTACTGTTGTAGATACTACAGAAGTTCGTTTTTTGAACGAAAGTTTTGCTCAAGAAAATTTATGGAGTGCAGAATATTTCTTCCGCGTTTCTAATAGTTTTCCTATAGGAGCAAACGCTAATTTTACTTTTCTATCGGATACAAATGAGTCATTTTATGTCGTTTCATTTCCCATACAAACGGCTACAAACAATACTCCTGTTGTAACTGAATTCACTCAAGTTATTACCCTTGAAGAAATAGCACTACTTACCCAAACTACTAAAATAGTAGTCACAATTACTTTAGACACTTTAGATGAAAATTTATCCGGAACGATGAATCTACAATCTAAAACCACCTATTTTTTAAAATTTTAGTATGCGGTATATTCTATTATTATTCGCATTTGTATGTGCTTTTTCTGCTTTTTCGCAAAACAAGCAATTAATTTATGGTCTTGAGGAAATTCCGCAATCCTTGCTCTTAAATCCAGGTGGGAAAGTACCTCAAGATCAAAAAATTCATTTTGGAATTCCATTTTTATCCCAATTTCATATAAATGTTGGTTCATCAGGCGTAAGCGCTTACGATATTTTTGGAACGTCTGATGTTAACATAAATACCAGAATTAGAAACAGCATTTTTGCCATGAAGAATACCGATTTCTTTACGGTTACCCAACAATTAGAAATTATTAATTTTGGGTGGCAAAATAGAAAAAAAATTTATTTTTCCGGAGGGATGTATCAGGAATTAGATATGATTACTTATTTTCCTAAAGATTTGGCAATTCTAGCGTGGGATGGCAATCGCGATTATTTAAACTACGCATTTGATTTTTCCGATTTAAATACCTCCGGCGATCTGTTAACTGTATTTCATTTTGGAGCGAATAAAAAAATAAATAAACAGCTAACCTTAGGGGCAAGAGCAAAAATATATTCCAGTATATTTAATTTTAGAAGCACCAATAATAGTGGGAGTTTTATAACACGTCTTGGTGATGGTACGGCAAATATATATGAACATACTTTAGAAAATGCAAACGTTTCTGTACAAACATCTGGATATGCTTCATTACGAAAAGAATCGGAAAACAATGGCTCTGTAAATGTGCAAAACGCATTATTAAAGCGTGCCTTTTTTGGTGGGAATCTAGGCGTTGGTCTAGATGTAGGCGGAACCTACGAGATAAATAAAAATTGGACGGCGAGTGCAAGTTTAGTAGATTTTGGTGCTGTTTTTTATACCAAAGATGTAGAAAATTATCAAGCTACAGGTGACTATACGCTTAATGGCATTGAACTCATTTTTCCACCCTTAAGCAATGGCGAAGCTGCAATACCCTATTATACAAATTTAGAAGACGAAATTACAGCGCAAGTGCCGGTAGATACATTGTACAATAGTTATACGGTTTGGCGTCCTTTAAAAATGAATGCAAGTGTGGCATATCATTTTGGAAAATTGTTTGGCGAGGAGGAATGCGTTTGTAGAAATAATGGAAAAAAATCAGACAGCCAATCTATTGGAATACAATTATACAGTATTTTTAGACCCAAAACACCACAATATGCCGCTACATTTTTTTATTATCGAAGAATAACCGATTTTCTTTCGGCAAAAGCAACCTATACGGTGGATGCATTTTCAAAAGACAATGTAGGATTGGCAATTGTTGGTGATTTTGGGAAATTTAATATGTATATAGCAGCCGATAATTTATTGCGTTACGGAAATCTTGCAAAAGCAAAAAGTGTATCTTTGCAGTTCGGGTTTAACATTAAAATTTATAACGAATGAAAAGATGGATTTGGGTATTTGTTTTAGTTTTTATTATTTCTAATACTGCAACTGCACAGAAAGAGCTTAGTGATTATTATTATGTTTTGGTGCCACAACAATTTGAATTTCTGAAAGGTAAAGACCAGTATCAATTAAATACATTAACTCGACATTTATTTAAAAATGCTGGGTTTAATGCGTTATTTCAAGAAGAGTTAGAAAATTTTCCTAGATGTGAAGGACTTACTGCAGAGGTTGTTTCTAATTCTAATATGTTTTTTACCAGATTGCGTGTCATTTTAAAAGATTGTGAAAACCGTGTTGTCTTTCAATCGGTTGAAGGCACCACCAAGGAAAAAGATTATAAAAAGGCCTATCATCAAGCATTGCGAAAAGCTTTTCAAAGCATAGAAATGTTGCAATTAAAACAAAAAAATCTTGAAGAATTAAGAGCTAAACCTATTTTAGTAAATCAAAACACAATAAATAGAAATACAATTGCTAATAAGGTTGTTATAGAGCAAAATACAAAAAATTCTACTTTTGAAATTTCAGAAAATAGATATTTATTTGAAGGAGAAAATTATTCTTTAAAGAAATCTGCGGGCACCTTTTTTCTTTATAGAAAAGCAAGCGGCAACAATACTTTTGAAGAAGTAGGCGTATTAACCCCAACAAGCAGAGAAGGTATGTATCTTTTTGTGTCTAATGGAAAAAGTACTCTAGCTAATTTTGATACAAATGATAATCTTATAATAGATACTATCGATGCTTCTGGAAATACTGTTCAACAAATATATACTTTAGAAAAATAGAAATAGGGTTCAATATTTTTTCTAATTTCATAGCAGTTTAATAGGTATATTTTCCGTTCCATAAGGATTTTAAAAAACTTCTAAATGCAATTTCTTTTGGGTTGTTGCCAGGCTGATAAAAAGTTGTTTCTTTTATTTCTTCCGGCAAAAATTCGTGTGACACAAAATTATTTTCATAATTATGTGCATATGCATAATTTTCGCCATAGCCCAATTCTTTCATTAATTTTGTTGGTGCATTTCTTATGGATAAAGGCACCTCAAGGTCGCCGGTTTTTTTTACCATTTCTAATGCCTTGTCTATGGCAATATAAGAAGCATTACTTTTAGCTGAAACGGCTAAGTATATGGCACATTGGCTAAGAATAATACGAGATTCTGGAAAACCAATAGCACTTACAGCCTGAAACGTATTGTTTGCAATTACCAAAGCTGTAGGATTTGCGTTACCAATATCTTCAGAAGCTAGGATGAGCATTCGTCGTGCAATGAATTTTACATCTTCACCTCCTTCTATCATTCTAGCTAACCAATAAACAGCGGCATTAGGGTCACTGCCCCGAATAGATTTTATAAAGGCTGAAACAATATCATAATGTTGTTCACCGGCTTTGTCATAACGAACTGTTTTTTGCTGCACTTTTGCCATAACCATGTCGTTAGTAATTGTAATTCTATCCGATGTTTCTGACTGTACAACCAATTCAAAAATATTCAATAACTTTCTGGCATCTCCTCCAGAAAGGCGCAATAGGGCATCTGTTTCAAGTAGTTTTATCTTTTTTTTAGATAAGTATTCATCTTTTTCTAATGCTCGTTTTAAAAGGGTTTCTAAATCCTTTTTATCAAATGGCTTTAAAACATATACTTGACATCGAGATAAAAGTGCTGCAATAACTTCAAAACTCGGATTTTCAGTAGTTGCACCAATTAATGTAATCCAGCCTTTTTCAACAGCTGCTAGTAAGGAGTCTTGTTGCGATTTGCTAAAACGATGTATTTCATCAATAAAAAGTATGGGATTTTTGGTGGTAAAAAGACCTTCTCCTTTTTTTGCCTTATCAATAACTTCACGTATATCTTTTACGCCACTATTTATTGCGCTCAAGGTATAAAAAGGCCTGTCGCTTTTGTTAGCAATAATGTTTGCTAATGTAGTTTTGCCTGTTCCTGGAGGACCCCATAAAATTAAAGAAGGGATGGTGCCTTGTTTTATCTGAGCGGTGAGCACACCCGTTTTCCCAACAAGGTGTTGCTGACTAATATAGTCCTCTAGAGTTTTAGGTCTTATTCGTTCTGCTAAGGGTGCGTTCATTTGGTAAAGTTATCGTTTTTCAGCATTCAAAAAAAATGTAATTTAGATTCTATGGATTCTATGGATTCTATGGATACTATGGATACTATGGATACTATGGATGCTATGGATACTATGAAAACTAAAGATTTTATAACGACTGTCGTTCTGCTAAAGGTGCATTTATATGGTAAAGTTATCTTTTTTCAGTATAAAAAAAAACCTAAAATTAAATAACCCAACAACCCTTCTAGGGTTTTAAACCCTAGAAGGGTTCATCAGAAACCAAAAGATTTACTCACAAAAAATAATCTAAAACCTTAAACTTTGAACTTTAAATCTAAAGTATGCCACATTTTCAGTACTTTTATTTCGGCAGGTTTTTTGAAATAGTATTAAAATGAAACAAATTGATAACCCATTTACCTTTACTTCCGCAACTATAGGATTCCCAATTTTATTTGTAATGATTTTATGGTTAGTATATTGGTTTGAAATTAGGTTTGGGGTGCTTTTTAATTCGTATGGTATTTATCCAAAAACAGTAGAAGGTTTACGCGGGATTATCTTCGGACCATTTATTCATGGAAGCCTCAAACACCTTTTTAACAATAGTATTCCACTTTTGGTATTAACCACTGCTTTGTTTTATTTTTATAAAAAAGACAGTTGGAAAGTGCTATTCTACGGCATGTTATTCACTGGTTTGCTGACTTGGTTCATTGGTCGTCCTGCTTATCACATTGGTGCAAGTGGTGTGGTTTATATGTTAGTTACTTTTTTGTTTTTTAAAGGGGCATTTTCAAAATATTATCGCTTAATGGCGTTGTCATTAATTATCGTTTTTCTTTACGGTGGTTTGCTTTGGTATGTTTTTCCTATTGAAGAAGGAATTTCTTGGGAAGGACACCTTTCGGGATTACTAGTAGGTTTGGTATTTGCATTTCTCTTTAAAACTAAAATCGAAAAACCAAAATTATATTCTTGGCAGCAAGAAGACTACAATCCTGAGGAAGATGATTTTTTAAAGCAATTTGATGAAAATGGTAATTTTGTTCCATCCCCAAAAGAAGAAAATGAAGAAATTCCAAATACAAAGCCTCAAATTCCAAACATGTAAATATCAGAAAACAAGCAGCCTAAAATTAGAATAACGTATAGCTTTAAAAAGAAAGAGGAGTAGATTTTAAAAAATCAAATTTCAAGCACCAAACTTTCAGTAAACTTACAGTTTGCAATGTAAATTCCAATTAACCAATAACGGTTTTTCAACATTAAACTTTGAACTTTGAATTTTGAACATTAAATTTTAACTCACAAACTCACAAACTCACAAACTCACAAACTCACAAACTCCGTTGCCTTACCACTTCATACAGCATGGCACCGCAGGCCACAGAAACATTTAAGGAAGCAATTTCACCTTGCATGGGTAGTTTCGCTTTTATTTCTATTAGTTTTAAAACAGAAGGGTTAATTCCTTTTTCTTCAGAACCCATTAATAAAGCCATTGGCCCTGAAAGATTGGTTTTGTAAATGGTGTGTTCCGCTTTTTCTGTTGCGGCTATTATTTCAATTTCGGAGGATTGTAAATAATATATTGCATCTTTAATATGATCAACCTTGCAAATAGGAACTTGAAATACACCACCTGCAGATGTTTTTACGGTATCCGCATTTACAGGCGCAGCACCATGTTTTTGTATAATAATACCGTCAACTCCTGTGCAGGAAGCTGTTCTAATTATAGCACCGAAATTGCGAGCATCTGAAATTTCATCCAGAATTAAAAATAATGGATTTTTGTTTTTTTCTAATGTTGTATCTAATAGTTCTTCAATAGTTAAAAATGAAATAGGAGAGATGCTGGCAACCGCACCCTGGTGATTACCGGAGGTGAGTTTGTTTATTTTTTCAATGGGAACATAGCTAAAGTAGATGGATTTTTTTCTAAGTGCGTTCAGCAGCTCTTTCATCAAATCACCTTGTGCGTTCTTTTGGATAAAAACTTTATCTATAGTTGTGCCGGAGTTGATGGCTTCTAGGATGGCTCTGATTCCAATAATTTGTGTTTCTTTTTGCATAAAACAAAGGTAAAAAAAACACCTGCCTTAGGCAGGTGTTTTTAAATAATTTTTTATTGATTTTTATTGGTAAGTAAGTCAAGTGTAACATGATTGTTATTTGTTTAATAACCTTCAAAAGTTAAAAATTTAATATACTTGACATTGAATTCCATCCCAAACACCACATCTGATATTCAAACATGTCCCATTTTTTATTAAACGACTACAAAAAGGTAAATGACAGGGGTTTGAAACTGGAAAATTGTTATAACCACAAAATTCTACAGTCGATTTATTTTTTATCTTTTCAAAATTTATATAAGAATACTCATTATTAATAATATCTTCTTCTTCAATTTTTAGTAGTTCTATTTTAGAAAGGTTAGACTTTACACCAAAAACAAGATAATAATAACCATTTTCTTTTGAATATTGTGCGTTAACTTGAGTAACTTTATCAAACAATGAAATGAATTTTGATTCAATATCATTAATTAATACTTCACTGTCCATTTTTTTAACAAACTCTGATTCTAGAAGAGCAATGTCCTCAATAACTAGATAATTTGGATAAACGGGTTCATTGGAAAATACAAATTGAGTTACTGCCATACTGACCAACAATAATAGGATTTTTTTCATAAGTTAATATTTAACTGGGTAATAATATGTTAGTATATATATATATTAAAACCAATTTTTTTAAGAAAAAAAAACACCTGCTCTAGGCAAGTGTTTTTAAATAAATAATTTTTTAGTTTTTATTGTTTAGTAAATCTAAGTGTAACAGGATAATTTCCTGTATCACAACCACCATCTGGTTCAAAATCTAGAATATTAACAATAACAACAGTATCATTACTTAAATCGTATTGTGATGGAGGTATTGCATTTTTCTGACCTATAGATCCACTACCACATCCAAGAGAACCAGCCGCTATGGTGCCTAAAGCTTCTATATTACCACATATAAAAGTAAGTTTCATGTTATAAGAGGATGCAAAACCAGGATCTGTTTGACCGGGTTGTGTGCCTAGAGGATCAGGATAATATGAAAACACAAAATTTCTTAGTGAGCCACTAGCAGTAATATTGACTATCTGACCGGTAGAAGAAAATGCTTGTCCGAAAGCAGGGAAGAAAGGATCTTCTCCAGCACTTGTTTTCTCCATTAGATAATTACCTACGAAATAATCTTCCGGCACAGAACAAGTAACATTTGCATCATAAACAAAAGGAGAATTTAAAAACAAATTACCTAATACTGTTTGAGATGCATTATTATTACTCCATCTTCTTCCATCTTTAAACACAAGTTCAACGCGTATTACAAAACGGTCACCTCCTGTAAAATTATCTGAAGTAAGATTCAATGCAGTTTGTAATTCTACAAGGGTTATATTTACTTCTGCTCTAGGCAGTCTATTTCCAAGTATAAACTCTGAATTTGGAATTGTACCTATTAACACTTCATCTCTGCTATTTGTGCCTGAATTGTTAATATCTGTAAAACTAGCGTACACTTCAATTTTATCAGATAAATTTCCGTCCTCAGCATCTTGAATTTCAAGAAGCAAATTTACTGAAGAGTCCGGCAAACCAATGGGTAAATCTGTGCTTTCTTCTAATGTTCTCAATATTCCACCAGAGGTGATAGTGTCTTGGACATCTTCTGTTACCGTGTCTGTATCACTACACCCAAAAATAAATAAGGCGAAAATGATCAGGGTTGATTTTAAAAATATATTTCTCATAGTTTTACTTTTTTAATTGTTTTGTGGAAAACCGGTTTCTGGATTAGTATCCCAGAAAACACGTTGGGTTACAGTCGCTTTTTGAGTAATGTTTACATTGTTATTTGCTGCATTAGCAGGATAAAAATGCGAACGGATAAACCCACCTGGATTTGGCTCTAAATGCGGTTGAATATTTCTTGGTGCACCTGTTCTTCTGTAAAAGTTGAATGCATCTATACCATTACCTTTTAAGGAAATAAAGAATTCTTTAGCTATTAGGTCTAATTTATCTGCATTTCCTGCTGCTGCATTTAATCTAGCAGTTACTTCAGCGATATAGGTTGCGTCATCTGCAAGATCTGGAATAAACGTGGTGTTTATTGGTCGTGTAGGATCTGCGCTTCTTGCTGCAAAACTTCTTACTAACGTTATTGATTTTTGGATACCACTAGCTACTAAAGTAGAAGCATTTCCAGATCCACCAAATAAAGAGGCTTCTGCTCTCCAGAAATCTACAGTTGAACTTAATAAAATAGGGGTAATACCTCGACCCAAAGCACCTCTAAAAATACCATTAATTCCTTGGAATGTATTATCATCAAAACGACCACCCACAGGATAGATACCTAATGCTGTAATTAAACGAGCATCTGGCGGAATACCTTCTCTGTTACCGTGATCTCTACCCCAATAACCTAATCCGCTAGCTGGATTAGGATACCCAGGATAACAGTAAACAGCTCCTATAGCAGCATAATGTGCAGGAATAGGCTCTACTGCGCATCTAATCAATTCAGATTGTTGTGCTGGGTTTGTTGGAATTGAACTACGTTGTCTGTAAAAGTAGTAACGAATACGAGGATCGGGAATTGATTTATCGTTTAACATTAAATCCATTAACCAAGTAGATGCATATCCTGAAGCACCTGTTGATTGGTATTCAGCAGCATAACCAGGGTGACGAGAGTCTGGTTCAACGTTTTCTGTACCGTAGTTAAATACAAAGTTATCGGCGTTGTCTGTCAAATAATTTCCTGAATTTACAATTTGTTGAAATGCATTTATAGCACCACCGTCAACCAAACGAGTTTGGATATACACTTTCATTTTAAGCGTATTGGCAAGTTTTGTCCATTTACCAAAATTATTGCTGTAGTAAAAATCATTTTCTAAATTAGGGCTTTCCACAGCAAAGTTTGCGATAGCTTCATCTAGTAATGTCAGTACTGCAGCATAAACTGAAGCACCGCTATCTAATTTTGGATCTAGATTGGCATCATCAAAAGCTTCAGAGTAAGGCACATCTCCAAAAAAGTCTACTAGAGTTATCATTAGATATGCTTCAATAACTTTTCCTACACCAATGTGTTTGTTAAGTCCAATTTCTTCGGCTAATGGGTTCATTGTACGAATATCTTTGATAATTCGTTGGTAGGAGTTTTGCCAAACACCGCTAAAATTAACATCGCTATATGCAGTTTGGTAATTACCACCACCGCCAAACATTTGTTCAATACGTGTAGTTTCGCTTCCAAAAGAACCAAAAGTGTTCACAGTTCTTGCAAAGCTTACTTGAATGTCATTTAGAAAGAATTCCACATCAGCTTGCAGTGGCACAAGAGCATTAGGGTTTTCTGTTAAGTTTAAATCTGTGGTCTCACAAGAATTAAAGATAAACAGCGATATACTAGCCAGTATAAATATTTTTAATTTTTTCATTTTATATTTTTTTAGAATGTTGCTTTTACTGTAAAACCAAATCGTTTTCCACTTGGGCCGTTTATGAAGTCTAAACCTCTACCATTACCAACACCAACTCCAATTACGTTTGGATCAAAGTTGATATGGTTTGGAGTGTTTATCGCATCATAATATAGGTTATATCCTGCAAAAGTAAACGACACGGAACCAAACGGTGTATTGTCTAGAAATTGTTTAGGTACATCATAAGCTAAAGACACCTCGTTTAAACGAATAACAGAGCCATCATAGACTTGTAGTTCATTTGGTCCAAAACCAATGTTATCAAAATAATAACCAGATGCGTTTATTTGAATATCATTAGGAGTTCCATCTTGTTTTACCCCCGGAAGGATAAATGTATTTAACCTGTCATTGGTATCTTCTGTAATACCTCTAGCAAGCAAACCACCAATGGTTCCAGAGTAAATGTCTCCACCGTGTGTGTAACTTGCCAAGAAACTTAAATTAAAGCCTCTCCAAGAAACACTATTTGTAACGTTTAGAATAAAGTCTGGAGTAGCATCACCAATGATGTTCACACCAGGGGCTTCTACATAGTTACCAGTATTATCTACTACAAAATTGCCGTTGTCATCACGTAAAATAGATGTTCCCACGATAGTACTAAATGCTTGACCTTCAATTGCAGCATTTCCAAGATTTGTAAAACCTGAATATACAATTTGAGCAGCATCATCTATGCCACCACCAAGATCAACAACTGTAGTTCTATATTTGGTATAGTTTGTGTTGATGTTCCAGTTAAAACCATTGCCTTCATGACGAATAGGATTTATTCCTAAATCAACTTCAATGCCGTAACCATCTAATCTACCAATATTTACCTGAGTAAAATTAAATCCAGTAGAAGGGTCAAGGTCTCTGTCAGTGATAAGATCTGTAGTTTTTCTGTCATAATAGGATACATCTAAGGATACTCTATTATTAAGGAATTTAGTTTCCATTCCAATTTCAATCTCTTCATACAATTCAGGTTTTAAATTTGGATTTCCCAAACGTTGTGAGGTAGTATTAGAAATGAAAGTACCATCCGAATTTGCGAAAAATGCAGGATTTAAATTTAATGTATTTGAAATAGGGAATCCGCTAGCAAAACCTGCAGATGTACCATAACTTCCTCTAAATTTAAGATAGTTAATCCCATTTGTTGATTTTAAACTTGGGAAGGCTACAGAGGGTAGGAAAGATAAACTTGCACTTGGATAAAACTGAGTATTTTCTAATTGAGAGGAAACCCAGTCATTTCTTGCAGATAAGTTTAAGTATAAATAATTTTTATAATCAAAATCTGCTTGCCCGTAAACCCCAACAATATTTCTAAAGCTAGTACCTTCAATGTTATTATCATTAAAGTCTAATCGTGTTTGGGTTCTAAAGTTGAAATGTCTAAACACATCAAATACAATTTGATCTACACTTCGCATACCAAAACGTTCAAAATTTTCAGATTTTGAAGTTGCACCTGCGGTAAAATTAAGACCTAAATCATCTGTTAGACTGTAACTACCATTTAACATAAAGTTATGATCCCAAATGGTGTTTGTGCTATTGTATGTGGTATATTCTCCTAAATCAATACTAGCAGGGAATCCACCACCACGATTTGTAGCAACTTCTGTGTTTTCAGAATATAAATCGATACCTACACGATAAGAGAAATTTAGGTTTTCATTAATCTCGTAAGATAGCATATTAGAGCCATAGAAACGATTTGTTACCTGATTAACGTGAGAATTATTTACAATCCAGTTTGGGTTTACTATACGGTCATCAGCACGATAGTAAACACTTTGACCAGTTAATGGGTTTTGAAAAGGCAAATCCATTAAAGGCAAATTTGTTGGGGTATAAAATAAATCTCCAAAGACAGATAAACCATTTTGAGCAGAAGATCCATTACTAAAAGCAACAGGAGGAGTAATAAAATCAGTTACTGCATAGTTTAATGCACCAGTTAATGTGAATTTATTTGTTAATATTGCTCTACCACCTATACTAAAATTGTTTCTAGTGGTTTTGTTACCTGGAGTAAACCCCTCATCTTCTAAACGACCGTAGCTAAAGTTATAGTTGTATTTTCCATCATCAGAACTACCTGAAATATTTACAGAGGTATTTAGGGATAAGCCTTCTCTAAAGAAATCTTTAACGTGATCCTTAACAGGAGACCAAGGAAGTACCTCTCCTTGTAGTTCAGGAAAAACGTTTGCTAAACCTGCTCTAGAATAAGGGTGAGGAAAAGTGCCATCAGGGTTAATGTTACTGGAAGGTTCTAAATACCCACCTAGGCCTTCAGCAAAAAATCCTGGTCCCCAGTTACTGAAGAAGTTACCGAAAGATTGGTCAAAACCATTACCAAATTTTTTAGTATAATTAGGTAGGGAAGCAATTTCATTTGTAAATACAGATTGAATTACAGAAATTTCTGTTTTTTTAACTGTATTTGAAATACTTCCAGTTTTGGTGGTAATAAGAATCACCCCATTTTTACCCTCAGAACCATACAAGGTAGCAGCACTATACCCTTTAAGTACAGAAATGCTTTCAATGTTGTTAGGGTCTAAATCTAAGGAACGACTAGAGCCGCTATTCCCGGTTAAGAAGTTACCATTAGGATTTGTGTCATTTGAAAATGGCACACCATCTACAATAAATAGAGGTTGGTTGCTACCGCTAATAGAGTTGTACCCTCTAATGTTAATGTTTGTTGCTGAACCAGAAATACCACTAGTATTGTTAATAACAACACCCGAACTTTTCCCGGAAAGTACTCTGGCAACATCTCCTTCTGAGCGTTGCTCGATACTTTCAGAGGCAATTTCACTAACGGCATACCCAAGAGCTTTCTTTTCTCTTTTCACGGCAAAGCCTGTTACAATTACTTGTGAAAGTTCTTCAGCATCGGTTACCATCTGCACATTTAGTGAGTTGGTAGCTGCTGTTACAGCCATTTCTACTGTTTTAAAGCTAATAAAACTAAATACTAAGGTCTGCCCAACGTTTGCTTTTATGGAGTAATTTCCATCAAAGTCAGATTGGGTTCCTGTATTTGTTCCTTTAACTATAATGTTAACCCCCGGAAGCGGAAGACCTGTGTCATCAGCCACCGTTCCAGAGATTGTTTTTTCTTGTGCGAACGTGAGTTGCACGACAAACGCTAATAATAGCGTTAAAATTCCACTAAACTTTGTTCTCATTTTTATAATTTATTTGAATTAGCCAAAGCCAAAAGTCACAAAAAAAAGTTAATTACACAACATTTAATTGGGTTATTTTTTTTAAAACCAAAAATTGGGTTAACAAATGGTTATTTAATGTTAAAATTTATAAGAGGGAAGACTTAATTTAACCTTTTAGGATAGAAGACTTTTTAATTTAGTTGCTAAAACGTATGTTAGTGTATCTTTTTTAAGGGTATTTAATGCAGCTTTTAATATGTTACAATAAGGCATTAATATATTTGTAGCTTAGTAAGGTAAAAGCAGCAATTACTTTTATTTTACATCTTAATAAATATAGTAAAAAGTTTATATAATTTGTAATTGAATGGTTAATTTCTTATACAAGATTATGCTGATGTGGACCAACAATTACCAATAAAAAATCGTCTAAAAATTTCTTTTTAGACGATTTTTAAAATGAAGTTTATTAAAAACTAATTTGTGGATCTCATGCTAAAGGTAAAAGACACTTCACTAATGTAAGAAGCATCATCTACAAAAACTAGAACAACAGGTTTTGGCGCATTTGTTAATGAAATATCAAATCCAGTAAAAGTAAGAGATCCTCTTCTTTGGTTTGCTGGTATAGTAACAGTGGCATCAAAAGTGAAATTCTCTGGATTAACTTCTGTTAAAGCTGCATCAAACGTTACATTAAAAGTTCTGTCTGTACTTGATAAGTTAGATACAAATACGCCAAGGTTTCTTGATATAGTAGTTACTCCATTGTTAAATAGCATATTAGCATTTAATGGTGGACTAACTGGAGGGTCTGGTTGTATTATGCTACTAAATCTTACTATAGTGGGCTGTTCAGTATTATAATCATCATAATTGTCACAGGATGCTAAGATTGCAATAACAAGTATGGAAACTATATATTTTATTTTTTTCATAATGTATTTTTTTAAAAATTAATATCCTGGATTTTGAACGATGTTAGGATTTAAATCGATGGTTGTTGTTGAAATAGGTAGTTGAAATTTAAAACTGCCTGCTGGTAAACTTTGGTTTATGGAAGGTGAACCTGTTCCATCAGCTAAATCGCCATCATTTGTTCTTTGTACAGGCAATGCCCATCTTTTAAGATCAAAGAAACGTTGGTATTCAAAAGCAAATTCTAAACGTCTTTCTAAACGAATAGCATCGCGAATTGCAACTCCTGTTTCACCACTTGGTGGAGTTAGATATCTTTGTGCTCTTAAAAGATTTAAAGTAATTAATGCTGGTCCGGTTTGGCCTAACTCATATTGTGCTTCTGCTTTATTAAGTAGGGCTTCTTCTGCTCTTAAAATTTTGAAATCTACAAGACCATTACTTTGTCCAGGTCTTCCAAATAATTTTTTAATAGCATTCCATTGAAGTGCATTGGCAGTATTTTGGCCTGCAAAGGTGTACGCTTGCTTACGAATATCATCTGCTGCAAATTTGTTGAAAAATTCAAATGAAACTGCATATTCAGGAATTAGGTTGTTTACACCACCTTGACTCCAAGTTACTCCAATATTAAGATTTAATACTGTAGCATCATTTGGAATATAGAAGGTCAAACCAGATTGGTTGGTATCTTCCCATACGCCTACAACTGAATTTCTTGGCGCGATGGCAGTAGTTACATTATTAGCCGCGTTAATTGCTTTTTGCCATTCACCATTATATAAATATACTCTAGACAATAACACATTGATGGCATCTTTACCCATTCTTCCTGGAGGATTTGTGGTATTTATACCTGCAGCAGCATCTGTTAGATCAGCAATGATGTTTTGATACACTTCGCCTACTGTCATTCTGGCGGGTTCTATTAAAGGGTCTGGTTCTGTAACATAAGCAATACCTAAACTGCCATTAGCATCTGCAGATTGGGTTGGAATTTTACCAAAAACTTTAACCAAATCAAAGTGAGCTAATGCTCTAAGGGCTTTCGCTTCTGCAACAATATTTGCTTTGTTATCTCCTTCAAAATCTTCTGCAAATTTCAAAAGATTATTTGCTCTGAATATTACTGTATAGGCATCAAAATAAAAACCCCTCATTGTATTTGCAGGAAGGTATACCCAGTCGTGAAGGTATGCTTTTGATTGTCTTCCTCTTGAGGTTAGTATAACATTGTCTGTTAATACGTCTGGCGCACTTAGCATAGAGCCACCATCACTACTACCATAATAAGAGCCTCTAACTAAAGCACTATAGGCACCTCGTATTCCATTTTCAAAGTCTGCTGCTGTGATGAATGCATTTTCTGAAGCAAACTCGTCAAATGGTAATTGATCCAGCTCCTGTTCGCAAGAAGCCAAACTTCCTATTATCACTGCAAAAACTGCAATTTTATTAAGTATATTTTTCATTTTAATTTATTTTTTATTGTTAGAAACTTACGTCTAAACCAATTTGAATTGATTTTGTTTGTGGGTAGCTGAATAATGTAGCTTCACCAGGAGCAACTGTATTTACAAAGTTAATGGTTTCACCAGAAGAAATACCTACTTCAGGATCACCAAAGAAATCAGTAAAAGTTAACAGGTTTTGACCTTGAGCATATACACGAAGGGAACTGATAGGGCTTTTTTCGAGTATGTTTTTTGGAAAACTATAAGAAAGAGTTATATTTCTTAAACGTATATAATCTCCTTTTTCAAGAAATCTATCAGAATCAATATTGTCTGCATTAAATATTGGGTTAGGAAGTACGTTGGTGTCTCCTGGAGCTTTCCAGTAATTAAAAGCACCTACATGGTGGTTTCCGTTGATACTACCACCATCGGTTTCAATGGCGTTACGCACAAAGTTGTTTATGTAATTACCAGATTTGAAAATAAAATCAGTTCGTAATCCAAATCCTTTGTAAACAATATTGGAGTAAAAACCACCTTCAAGATCTGCAATGGTGGACCTTCCGTTTAGTACTCGGTGATCTGTTCCTTCTTCAAAATTATTAGGATCGGTTAAACCTTGTGCTGTGTAGGTGTTACCATCAATTCCAAAGTATAAAGGACGTCCAGTGCCTGGGTCAACCCCTGCATAACGTACCAAATAGTGTTGGTTTATTTTTCCACCTTCTCTCCAAAGAATATTAAATGCACTAGTTGGCGTAATATCTTCACCGTCAGGTAAACTAATAATTTCATTGTCTAAGAAAGAAATATTACCACCTACAGTCCAAGTAAAATCTGCTTTTCTGATGATGTCAGCTGATAAAGATATCTCAAAGCCGGTGTTTTCAATTTCACCAAGGTTTCCACCAATTGAACCAACACCAGATTCATCAGCAGTAGGTATATCAAATAAAAGGTCGGTGGTGTTTCTTTTAAAGTAATCTACAACTCCTCTTACTCTTCTGCTAAAAAGATTAAATTCAAGTCCAATATTTGAGGTTTCTGTAGTTTCCCATTGTAGATTTGGGTTTCCAACATTAGAAGGAATCGTAGCGGAACCTCCAGGGAAGCTATCAAAGGAAACATTATCTTGAGCAGCATATCTTCCAATTCCTAATCTGTTTCCAACGGTTCCATAAGCGGCTCTAATTTTAAGGTCGTTAATGGCGTTTACATCAAAAAAGTCTTCTTTGGCGATGTTCCATCCAATACTGCCACTATAAAAGGTGCCAAATTGTTTACCAGCACCAAAATTAGAGGAACCGTCATAACGAATGGATCCACTAGCTAAATATTTTTCTTTGTAATCATAATCAGCAAACATGCCATAAGAAACTAAAGTAAGTCTATTTCTGTTGGTAGTTCCAATGGTTACTTCAGCAGCATTTATTTGTGTAGATAATTGAGCTGAAGGAAAACCTCTACTTGTAACTCTGTAAAAGTTGTTTTCGTTTAAGTTATATTCAAATAAACCTAATACATTTAAGTTGTGTCCTGAATTTGAATTTAGTTGGTAGTTTAATCGGTTGCTAATGGTGAAATCTAAACGTTGTGCGCCATTATCTGTTTTTAAACCTGGAAAGTTAGGATCTCCAATTAAATTTTGTAAGATTCCTCCTGGTTTAGAAAAACTTTCTCTTCTTAAGTTTACGTGATTCACAGCAGTGTTAAGCGTGTAATTCCAGCTTTTATTAAATTTTACTAATGTACTTACATTAGCAAGAGTAACATTAGTAATGGTGTTTTCTGGTTCAGAAAGGATAGCCCCTCTAATAGGGAATCCTTGGTGTGTTGGATTGTAAATTGGTTTACCTTCAGAGTCTAACTGTGGTGTACCATCCTCATTTAATAAAAACTCTGTTTCATAAGCATTGTATATATACATTGCTCTAAAAGGGTTTTGTACGTTATTCCTGTCTCTAGGCTCATCACTTAAAGATCTGGAGTATCCTACATTTACACCAAGAGTTAACCACTCTTTTGCGTCGAAGTTTACATTTAATCTAGTATTAAGTCTTTCAAAACCTTTAACATTGTCAATAATTCCAGTATTTCTGTCGTGACCAACAGAGAAGAAGTAATCTGATTTTTCATCACCCCCTGAAATGGAAATGTTATTCGACTGGATGATACCATCTTTTAAGATAACATCTTGCCAATCCACTTCATTTGCTAACAAGAATGCTCTTTCTGGAGATCCCGGCTCTGTTAAAACACCTGGCCTGCTACCGGCAGCATTAAGTCCTAATGCATACATTTCTGCTTCATACTGCATTTTTTGTGTAGCATTCATCATCGTAAAGTTATCTTCAATTTTAGAAACTGTACCGTATCTAGAGCTGTATCGTATAATAGCATCTCTATTTCTATTTCCTTTTTTAGTTGTAATTACCACAACCCCGTTAGCTCCTCTGGATCCATAACGAGCAGTAGTAGCAGCATCTTTTAAAATAGTAATGTTTTCAATGTCTTCATTACCAATAGAATTTAAGTCTTGTTCTCTAATAGGAGCGCCATCTACAATATATAATGGTGATGAAGCACCTGCAACTAAAGATCCTGTACCTCTAATACGGACGAAAGCGCCTTGACCCGGCTTTCCGTTTGCAGCAGTTACTTGAACCCCCGCAGCCTTACCCTGAAGTAAGTTGTCAATACTTGTAGAAGTAGGCGATTGTGTTATATCTGATGCAGATATAGACACGACAGCTGAGGATTGAACTGTTTGATTTCTGTTAGAGTATCCAGTTACGACAATTTCATCAAGTATAGCAGCGTCTGCTACCATATTTATAGAAATGCTAGTTGTTGAAGCTAAAATAGGTTTTTCAGTAGTTTTATAACCAATATAACTAAACGTTAAGGTTTTGCCTACATCAACCTTGATGGAGTAATTTCCATCAAAATCCGATTGGGTTCCTGTTTTGGTTCCCTTGATTATAATATTAACACCAGGAAGTGGAAGGCCTAAATCATCGGCTACTGTTCCTGAGATTGTTTTTTCCTGTGCAAACGTAAGTTGCACTACAAACGCTAGTAAAAGCGTTATAATTCCACCAAACTTTGTTCTCATTTTTATAATTTATTTTTATTAACCAGACGCAAAAGTCTAATTTTAAACCTTACTAAACAACTTTTTCTTCTTAAAATTTGGGAATATATTAACTTAGACTTAATGAGCAGTTAACTTTTATTTAAAAAACTGCTGTTAAACTGAGGTGTATTTTTGTGTTCGAAAATGTAAAGGATTGGTCTTCTAATTTACCATTTGCTATATTTAATTTGAATATTCCAGCTTTTGTTTTTAAACCTAAACCAACACCAAAACTGTACAATTGGCTCTTTGTGGTTGTTATTTTATTTTCAAAATAGGCAATATCCATGATAGAGTGGATGTAGGTGTCATTACCCAATTGATATCTATACTCGGTATTTAACACAGTAAATAAAGTAGCATCAATGCTGTTTTCGTCAAAACCTCTTATGCTATTTATTCCTCCAAAACGAAACAACTCATTGATAAAATAGTTATCTCCGGTAAGTATTTCTGTTTGGTTGTTTAGGTAGATGCTATTGAAATTATTTAATTGAAAGATATGGTTAGCCATTACTTTTGTTCGAAATTGATTTGTACTTAAAGCCGAATTTTTTCTAGATCCTATTTCATTTCCTATTCTTGCAGAGGTTTTTATAGGGAAAAGACCGTTGTTTTGTTGTTTTGTAAATTGTGCACCAAAAATTAAAAAAGCAGAAGTATAATCAATCACTAGGTCACCCGGGTTTTGTTCCTCAAGCAAATTTGTAGATTCATAGTCTTTATATCCTATAAAAAACCTTGTGTTAGTGTTAAATTGGAAGTTAGCTAAAATTTGCTTTTCCACAGTTAAATAGGTACTGTCTTTTTTGAAAAATTGTAATTCTAACTCCAACCCAATAGGGCTTTTAAATACATAAGGAAGTTCCGTATTTACTCTAAATTGTTGTTGCTCATTGCCATCATTCTTATAATTTATTGCAAATTTTTCTCCATAATTAAGATTGTTGTTTAACACTAAATTTAAATACCCACTAAATTCTAGTTTTTTAGATTCTTCATTAGTGGCAAAACCAATAATTCCATCAAAGAGGTTATTGTTTTTTTTCTCAATATAAAGGTAGAGTCTGGTTTCCTCATTGGTAAATAATACCTCAGGAGCTTTGGTGTTTTTTGCAAATCCTAAATTATTTAGCAAGTTGCTCTTTTCGGTAATTTTTTGTTTTTGAAAAAGCATTCCATTTTTGATGCCTAAGGCATATTTTAAATAAGACTTTGGAAAATTTTCATAACCTTTAATTTCAATTCCGGTAATTTTTCGTTTGGTGTTAGACACAACAACTAATTGTGCATCTAAAGTAGGAATGCTATCTAGCGAAGGTTTTATGTCCTTCAACTGCATATAAGAAAAAGGAAATCCAGTTTCTACTATGCGACTGTTTAAAGTGTTTAATGTATTTTCCAATTGAACAAAATCAATAATAAAATAGGTGTTGGTACTGTATTTAGAAATTTTTTGAACATCTTTTAGGCTCAAGCCAAATTGCTCTAGGCTGTCCGGAAAAAAAATACGTAATTTTTCATATTTTGTTTTCAAATCAAATAAAACAGAAAATGTACTGTCATTTTTCTTTAAGATATCTGATTTTTGAAGATGAATATATCCCAATTTTTGCAGTTTTACTTCGGAAGTGTCCACCTGCGCTTGTAAGGATTTAAAGTTTTTAAAAACCGATAAGAGATTCATCTCTTTAATTGCCTTGATAGCACTACTATCCTTGCCTAGGATTTCAAGATAAATTTCCTGCGCAAAAAAAGAATTACAAAAAGTAATACCTATGTTAAAGAGTATAAAAAGAAAAAAATGCGATCTCAAATTGTATATATAAGGGTTTAAATGTAACGCAATACAATGTTTTTTCATGCCTTATTGAAAATAAAAAAAAGAATATGTAAAAATTAATTCTTTTAGATTTGAATAATTGAGATTTATTTTTACCTTTGCCCACCCTTAAAAGAGGGGATATTATATTTAAATTATTGTAACAAGTATTTTATATGCCAACAATTTCACAATTAGTACGAATAGGAAGAACCAAAATAACCAAGAAGAGTAAATCGGCTGCTTTAGATTCGTGTCCTCAAAGAAGAGGGGTTTGTACTCGTGTATATACCACTACTCCAAAGAAACCAAACTCTGCAATGCGTAAAGTTGCAAGGGTAAGGTTAACCAATGGAAAGGAAGTAAACGCGTACATCCCAGGAGAGGGTCACAATTTACAAGAGCACTCGATAGTATTGGTTAGAGGTGGAAGGGTAAAAGATTTGCCAGGAGTTAGATACCACATCGTTCGTGGAGCCTTAGACACCGCAGGTGTTGCGGGCAGAACGCAAAGAAGGTCTAAATACGGTGCAAAACGCCCTAAAAAGTAAAACAAAGTTTGACGTTAATAGTTTTTAGCTAAGCTTTGGCTTAACCAATAACGAGTAACCAAGAACAATAAACTTAACAATGAAGAAATGAGAAAAAAACAGGCTAAAAAGAGACCTCTTTTACCAGATCCAAAATTTAACGACCAGTTAGTAACTAGGTTTGTTAACATGATGATGTATGATGGTAAAAAATCAGTCGCTTTTAAAATTTTCTACGATGCTATTGCCATAGTAGAAGAAAAGAAACAAGACGAAGAAAAATCAGCTTTAGAAACTTGGAAAGATGCATTATCTAATGTAATGCCTCACGTGGAAGTAAGAAGCCGTAGAGTAGGTGGTGCAACATTTCAAATTCCTAATCAAATTCGTCCGGATAGAAAAATTTCCACCGCTATGCGATGGTTAATTTCATATTCCAGAAAAAGAAATGAAAAATCTATGGCACAAAGGTTAGCTGCAGAAGTACTTGCTGCTGCTAAAGAAGAAGGTGCAGCGGTTAAAAAACGTATGGATACGCATAAAATGGCAGAAGCTAATAAAGCTTTCTCTCACTTTAGATTCTAAAAAATTATAATGGGACAAAGAGATTTAAAATATACAAGAAACATTGGAATTGCTGCACATATTGATGCCGGTAAAACGACTACAACGGAGCGTATTCTTTTTTATACTGGTGTAAGTCACAAAATGGGTGAAGTGCATGATGGCGCAGCCACTATGGACTGGATGGAGCAAGAGCAAGAACGTGGTATTACTATTACTTCTGCTGCTACAACCTGTACATGGAATTTCCCAATTGAAAATGCAGAATCAACTCCTGACACCAAACCGTATCACTTTAATATTATAGACACTCCTGGTCACGTTGACTTTACTGTTGAAGTAAATCGTTCTTTGCGTGTACTTGATGGATTAGTTTTTCTATTTAGCGCTGTAGATGGTGTGGAACCACAATCAGAAACAAACTGGAGACTTGCAGATAATTACAAAGTTCCAAGAATGGGATTTGTAAACAAAATGGATCGCCAAGGTTCTAATTTCTTGATGGTTTGTAAACAAGTTAAAGAAATGCTTGGCTCTAATGCAGTGCCAATTGTATTGCCAATTGGTGATGAAATTGATTTCAGTGGAATTGTTGACCTTGTAAAAAATCGTGCTATAATCTGGCATGACGAAACCCAAGGAGCTACATTTGATGAAATTCCAATTCCCGAAGAAATGAAGGAAGAGGTTGCTGAATACAGAGCAAAACTTATAGAGGCAGTTGCTGAGTATGATGATACGTTAATGGAGAAATTCTTCGAAGATGAAAATTCCATTTCTGAAGATGAAGTACATGCCGCATTGCGTGCCGCTGTTATGGACATGAGTATCATTCCTATGATATGTGGGTCTTCTTTTAAAAATAAAGGAGTTCAATTTCTTTTAGATGCAGTTTGTCGCTACTTGCCTTCTCCTATGGATAAAGAAGCAATTATCGGTATCAATCCAGACACAGAAAAAGAAGAAAAAAGAAAACCAGATGTAAACGAACCTTTTGCTGCATTAGCATTTAAAATTGCAACCGATCCATTTGTAGGTCGTTTAGCATTTTTCCGTGTGTATTCAGGAAGATTAGATGCAGGCTCTTATGTATTGAACAATCGGTCAGGCAATAAAGAACGTATCTCAAGAATATACCAAATGCACGCCAATAAACAAAATGCAATCGATTTTATCGAAGCAGGAGATATTGGAGCTGCCGTTGGGTTTAAAGATATAAAAACAGGAGACACCTTATCTGCTGAAAAATTCCCTATCGTTTTAGAAAGTATGGTTTTTCCAGACCCTGTTATCGGAATCGCAATAGAGCCAAAAACAAAAGTGGATGTAGATAAATTAGGGATGGCATTGTCTAAACTTGCAGAAGAAGATCCAACATTTACAGTTAGAACTGACGAAGCATCCGGACAAACTATTATTTCCGGAATGGGAGAGCTTCACTTAGATATCATCGTTGACAGATTACGTCGCGAATTTAAAGTAGAAGTAAACCAAGGAGAACCACAAGTGGAATATAAAGAAGCAATTACAAAAACAGCAAATCACAGAGAGGTTTACAAAAAACAATCTGGAGGTCGTGGTAAATTTGCAGATATTGTATTTACTATGGAACCTGCAGAAGAAGGAAAAATAGGTTTAGAATTTGTGAATGTAATTAAAGGTGGTAATGTGCCTAAAGAATATGTTCCAGCTATTGAAAAAGGATTTAAAGAAGCCATGAAAAATGGCCCTCTTGCTGGATTTGAAATGGATAGTATGAAAATTACTCTTAAGGATGGATCTTTTCACCCTGTGGATTCTGATTCATTGTCTTTTGAACTTGCTGCAAAAATGGGATACAAAGCCGCTGCTAAAGCTGCCGGTTCTGTAATTCTTGAACCCATAATGAAAATAGAAGTTATTACCCCAGAAGAAAATATGGGAGATATTGTTGGAGATCTTAACCGTCGTCGTGGTCAAGTAAGTGATATGGGCGATCGTGCAGGAGCTAAAACCATCAAAGCAACCGTTCCATTATCCGAAATGTTTGGATATGTAACTACGTTGAGAACTTTATCCTCAGGAAGAGCAACTTCTACAATGGAATTTTCACATTATGCAGAAACTCCTTCAAACATATCTGAGGAAGTAATTAAAAAAACAAAAGGAGCTAACGCTTAATTTTAACAGAGATGAGTCAGAAAATCAGAATAAAACTTAAATCTTACGATTACAATTTGGTGGACAAATCTGCTGAAAAAATCGTAAAAACCGTAAAGAGTACAGGAGCAATAGTAACAGGACCAATTCCGTTACCAACCAATAAAAAAATCTTTACTGTATTGCGTTCTCCACACGTGAACAAGAAATCTAGAGAACAATTTCAATTGAGCTCTTATAAAAGATTGCTTGATATTTATAGTTCCTCTTCAAAAACCATTGACGCTTTAATGAAATTAGAGCTACCAAGTGGAGTAGAAGTTGAAATTAAAGTGTGATAATTAAATTCCGATTGAAGATTAAGGATATAAGATTTAAATAAATATAAATCTTATATCAGAAATCATAAAACCATAGTCTTCAATCCTACATGTCCAGAGCTGCGAGCGAAGGAAAAACGGAAAAATACATTCAGGGTTGAAAGTATTTTGACCCTATTTTTTTTAAAATAAGTAGAATAAAAACGAGTATTAATTAATAATTAAATAAATATGTCTGGGTTAATTGGAAGAAAAGTAGGCATGACCAGCATCTTTGACGAGAAAGGAAAAAATATTCCTTGCACCGTTATAGAAGCAGGACCATGTGTAGTTACCCAAGTCAGAACCAAAGAGGTTGACGGGTATGAGGCTCTTCAACTTGGTTTCGATGACAAAAAGACTGTAAATAAAGCTGCTGAAGGGCATGCAAAAAAAGCAGGAACCGTTGCAAAACGGAAAGTCGTAGAATTCCAAGGATTTGAAGAAAATTTTAAATTAGGTGATACCATCACTGTAAATCAATTTATCGAAGGAGAATTTGTGGATATTTCCGGAATCTCAAAAGGAAAAGGATTTCAAGGGGTAGTAAAACGACACGGTTTTGCCGGAGTAGGTCAAGCCACTCACGGTCAACACAACCGTTTAAGAGCACCAGGTTCTATAGGAGCTGCATCGTATCCTGCAAGAGTATTCAAAGGAATGCGAATGGCAGGTAGAATGGGTGGTGATAAAGTTAAAGTTGAAAATTTAAGAGTTTTAAAAGTAGTTCCAGAAAAGAACTTGCTTGTGGTTAAAGGATGTGTTCCAGGTCACAAAAACGCTTATGTAATTATTCAGAAATAATGAAGGTAGCGGTATTAGATATTAACGGAAAAGAAACAGGTAGAGAGGTAACCCTTTCTAAAGATGTTTTTGAAATAGAACCTAACAATCATGCAGTTTACTTAGATGTAAAGCAATACTTGGCTAACCAAAGACAAGGAACGCACAAATCTAAAGAAAGAGCAGAAATTAAAGGTAGTACAAGAAAAATAAAAAAACAAAAGGGAACGGGTACTGCACGTGCTGGTAACATTAAAAACCCATTGTTTAAAGGTGGAGGTAGGGTATTTGGTCCAAGACCAAGAAGCTACTCTTTCAAACTTAATAAAAGCCTAAAGCGTTTAGCAAGAAAATCGGCATTAACGATGAAAGCAAACGACAAAGCTATTTATGTACTAGAAGATTTTCAATTTGACACACCAAGAACAAAGAATTTTACCAGTCTTTTAAAGACTTTAGGTTTAGAAAACAAAAAATCTTTGTTTGTGTTGGGAGAGTTAAATAATAATGTATATTTGTCCTCGCGCAATTTAAAAGGCACCGAAGTCTTAATAAATTCAGAATTAAGTACTTACAAAATTTTAAACGCAAATAGCTTAGTGCTATTAGAAGGTTCTTTGGAAGGAATTGAATCAAACTTAAGTAAATAGAAACCATGAATATCTTAATAAAACCTATAATTACAGAAAAGGCTACTAAAGACGCTGAAGACAAAAATCGTTACGGCTTTGTGGTTGATAGTAAGGCGAATAAGATAGAAATAAAAGGAGCCATTGAAGCTGCTTTTGGAGTTTCTGTTACTAAAGTTCGCACAATAAATGTCCGCCCCGACAGAAAAACTCGTTTCACAAAAACGGGTGTCGTAACTGGTAAAACAAGTGCATATAAAAAAGCAATTGTACAGGTAGCGGAAGGTGATACCATAGATTTTTATAACAACATCTAGAAATTAGACAAAAATGTCAGTAAGAAAATTAAAACCTATCACCCCAGGTCAGCGTTTTAGAGTAGTAAATGGTTTTGACACCATTACTACTGATAAGCCGGAAAAAAGCTTGCTTGTTCCGAAAAAAAGATCAGGAGGTAGAAACAGTCAAGGAAAAATGACCATCCGTCAAGTAGGTGGAGGTCACAAACAAAAGTATCGTATCATAGATTTTAAAAGAAACAAAGAGGGTATTCCCGCAACTGTTCAATCTATCGAGTACGATCCAAACAGAACCGCTTTTATAGCACTGCTTAATTACCAAGATGGTGAAAAGCGTTATATCATAGCACAAAATGGACTACAAGTAGGTCAAAACCTTTTATCTGGAGCAGATGTAGCACCAGAAATAGGAAACTGTATGCCACTTTCCATAATTCCATTAGGAACCATTATTTCTTGTATAGAGCTTCGCCCCGGACAAGGAGCGACAATGGCTCGAAGTGCCGGTGCATTTGCACAACTTATGGCAAGAGACGGGAAATTTGCAACTGTAAAATTGCCCTCAGGTGAAACTAGATTAATTCTTGTTACATGTATGGCAACTATCGGAGCTGTTTCAAACAGTGACCATCAATTACTTGTATCTGGTAAAGCAGGTAGAAGCAGATGGCTAGGTAGAAGACCACGCACAAGGCCAGTGGCGATGAATCCTGTAGATCACCCAATGGGTGGTGGAGAAGGTCGCGCCTCAGGAGGACATCCACGTTCTAGAAAAGGTTTGCCTGCTAAAGGTTACAGAACCCGTTCTAAAACGAAAGCGAGTAATAAATATATTGTAGAACGTAGAAAGAAATAAAAACATATGGCACGTTCATTAAAAAAAGGACCTTACGTTCACTATAAATTAGAAAAGAAAGTTCAACTAAACGTAGAATCAAACAAGAAAAGCGTAATCAAAACTTGGTCAAGAGCATCTATGATTACTCCAGATTTCGTTGGGCAAACCATAGCAGTACACAACGGGCGACAATTTGTTCCTGTATATGTTACTGAAAATATGGTAGGACATAAACTAGGCGAATTTTCACCCACACGATCTTTCAGAGGTCATGCAGGTGCAAAAAATAAAGGAAAAAAATAATAAGCTATGGGAGTTCGTAAAAAAGAAAGAGCAGAGCAAATGAAAGAAGCTAAGAAAACTATAGCTTTTGCAAAGTTGAATAACTGCCCAACATCACCAAGAAAAATGCGCCTTATGGCAGATTTAGTACGCGGTGAAAAAGTTAATAAAGCGCTTAGTATTTTGAAGTTCAGTTCAAAAGAATCTTCACGCAGGCTAGAAAAACTTTTATTGTCTGCCATTGCTAACTGGCAAGCAAAAAATGAGGATTCAAGCATTGAAGATGCAGATCTTTTTGTAAAAGAAATTCGTGTAGATGGAGGCTCTATGTTAAAAAGACTTCGCACTGCACCTCAAGGTCGCGCGCACAGAATTAGAAAACGCTCAAACCACGTAACACTGGTATTAGGAGCTAATGATAACACACAAAGCAATTCATAATGGGACAGAAGACAAATCCAATCGGAAATCGCCTAGGAATAATCAGAGGATGGGAATCTAACTGGTACGGAGGTAATGACTACGGTGATAAACTTGCCGAAGACGACAAGATTAGAAAATATGTTCACGCTCGTTTAGCAAAAGCAAGTGTGTCTAGAGTAATCATTGAAAGAACTCTTAAACTTGTAACCGTTACTATCACCACTGCAAGACCGGGAATTATTATCGGGAAAGCAGGTCAGGAGGTAGACAAGTTAAAAGAAGAACTTAAAAAGATTACAGGTAAAGAAGTACAGATCAATATTTTTGAAATTAAAAGACCTGAACTCGATGCATTCCTAGTAGCAACAAGTATTGCTCGTCAAATTGAAAGTAGAATTTCTTATAGACGCGCTATAAAAATGGCAATTACTGCTGCTATGCGAATGAATGCAGAAGGAATTAAAGTTCAAATTTCAGGACGTTTGAATGGAGCTGAAATGGCACGTTCAGAATCCTACAAAGATGGTCGTATTCCTTTATCAACTTTTAGAGCAGACATAGACTATGCTTTAGTAGAATCCCACACTACCTATGGTAGATTGGGAGTTAAAGTATGGATTATGAAAGGTGAAGTATTTGGTAAAAGAGAACTTTCCCCACTTGTTGGTTTATCCAAGAAAGAAGGAAAAGGAGGAGATAGACCAGCAGCACCGCCAAGAGGTGGTAACAAACCACGTCGTAGAAAGTAATTTTTTAAAGAAAGAAAAATGTTACAACCTAAAAGAACAAAATTCCGTAAACAACAAAAAGGACGTATGAAAGGTATTTCCCAACGAGGAAATCAACTTTCAAATGGAACCTTTGGCATAAAATCGTTAGATTCAGATTTTCTAACTGCACGTCAAATTGAAGCCGCACGTATTGCTGCTACTCGTTTTATGAAAAGAGAAGGGCAACTTTGGATAAAAATATTTCCAGACAAGCCTATTACCAAAAAACCTCTTGAAGTACGTATGGGTAAAGGTAAAGGCGCCGTTGAATATTGGGTAGCAATTGTAAAACCAGGGCGAATACTTTTTGAAGTAGCAGGAGTACCCGCAGATGTAGCAAAAGAGGCAATGCGCCTTGCAGCACAAAAACTGCCAGTAAAAACTAAGTTTATAACCGCTAGAGATTTTCAAGCTTAATTATTCGATATTATGAAACAAGCAGAAATAAAAGAAGCAACTTTAGCTAAGTTACAAGAAAAACTTGTTGAGTCTAGAAAATCATATTCAGACTTAAAAATGGCACATGCCATTTCACCGTTGGAAAATCCAATTCAACTAAGAGATCAAAGAAGATCCATTGCTAGAATTGAGACAGAACTAACTAAAAGAGAAGTGCAATAACTGTACGAAGCTTAAAGATGGAAAAAAGAAATTTAAGAAAAGAACGTGTAGGGGTAGTAACCAGCAATAAAATGGAAAAATCCATTGTAGTTGCCGAAGTAAAAAAGGTAAAACACCCAATGTACGGAAAGTTCGTGTTAAAGACTAAGAAATATGTCGCGCACGATGAAAAAAACGACTGCAACGAAGGAGATACTGTAAGAATCATGGAAACAAGACCCTTAAGTAAATCTAAATGTTGGAGACTAGTAGAAATTTTAGAAAGAGCTAAATAATCATGTTACAACAAGAATCAAGACTTAAAGTTGCAGACAACACGGGAGCAAAAGAAGTGCTTACCATCCGTGTTTTGGGAGGTACAAAAAAACGGTACGCTTCCTTAGGAGACAAGATTGTAGTAACTGTAAAAGAAGCTACACCTAATGGAAACATTAAAAAAGGTGCAGTATCTACAGCAGTTGTTGTTCGTACCACTAAAGAGGTGAGAAGACCAGATGGCTCTTACATCCGATTTGATGATAACGCTTGTGTTCTATTGAACCCTGCTGGAGAAATGAGAGGAACACGTGTTTTTGGCCCTGTTGCCAGAGAACTTCGTGATAAACAATTTATGAAAATTGTATCACTAGCACCTGAGGTGCTTTAATACGTATATAAGATGACAAAGCTTAAAATTAAATCAGGAGATAACGTTACTGTTATTGCAGGAGACCACAAAGGATCTGAAGGTAAAGTGATGAAAATATTTCTTGACAAAAATAAAGCCATAGTGGAAGGAATAAACTTGGTGTCTAAACATCAAAAACCTAATGCAAAAAGCCCACAAGGAGGTATTGTAAAAAAGGAAGCCCCTATCCACATTTCCAACCTGTCTTTAATTGATGCTAAATCAAAAAAAGCAACAAGAGTTGGCTATAGAATGGAAGGCGACAAAAAAGTGCGTTTTTCAAAAAAATCTAATGAAGTAATTTAGTTATGGGATATTCACCAAGACTTAAAGAAGAATATAAGAGCCGTATAATCGCTGCTCTTCAGGAAGAATTTGGTTACAAAAATGTAATGCAAGTTCCAAAACTGCAAAAAATAGTAATCTCAAGAGGAGTTGGTGCTGCTGTTGCTGACAAGAAATTGATCGACTATTCAGTAGATGAAATTTCAAGAATTGTTGGGCAAAAAGCAATTGCAACTATTTCTAAAAAAGACGTTGCATCTTTCAAACTTCGAAAAGGAATGCCAATAGGCGTTAAAGTAACTTTACGTGGAGAAAGAATGTATGAGTTTTTAGATAGATTAGTAACTTCTGCACTACCACGAGTACGCGACTTTAATGGAATTAAAGCATCTGGATTTGATGGGAGAGGAAATTACAACCTAGGGGTTACCGAACAAATCATTTTCCCAGAAATTGATATTGACAAAGTAAATAAAATCCAAGGTATGGACATCACATTTGTTACCAACGCTGAAACAGACAAGGAAGCAAAATCATTATTAACGGAACTAGGATTACCTTTTAAAAAGAATTAAGAGATGGCTAAAGAATCAATGAAAGCCCGTGAGGTTAAAAGACAAAAGACAGTAGATAGATATGCTGAAAAAAGAAAAGCTTTAAAAGAAGCTGGAGATTATGACGCATTACAAAAACTGCCTAAAAATGCTTCACCTGTTCGTTTACACAACCGCTGTAAATTAACTGGACGCCCTAGAGGATATATGCGAACTTTTGGACTTTCACGTGTTATGTTTCGTGAAATGGCAAACCAAGGTTTAATTCCAGGAGTTAGAAAAGCAAGTTGGTAATAAAGATACTTGTTTATTGCAAAAAACTGTGAAATTGTTGCTTTACAACAATTCATAAAATTAAAATAACTGGATGAAGGTTTCGGTAAGACGAAAAACCACATCCGCAAATTCAATAAAATGACAACAGATCCAATCGCAGATTATCTTACAAGGCTTAGAAATGCAATTCATGCAAACCACAGAGTGGTTGAAATACCTGCATCTAATCTAAAGAAAGAGATAACTAAAATCTTATTCGATCAAGGGTACATCCTTAGTTATAAATTTGAAGACGACAATGGTCCACAAGGAACTATTAAAATCGCCATCAAATATGACAAAGTAACTAAAGAGCCTGTAATAAGAAAAATTCAACGAATTAGTAAACCTGGTTTACGTAAATACGCAAGTTCAACAGAACTTCCAAGAATCTTAAACGGTTTAGGAATTGCCATTGTCTCTACTTCACACGGAGTAATGACCGGAAAGCAAGCCAAGGCAGAGAATGTTGGAGGAGAATTATTGTGTTACGTATACTAATAAACGACAAAAGAAATGTCTAGAATAGGTAATAATCCAGTAGCAATCCCAAGTGGCGTTACAGTACATATTGATGATAACATCATTACTGTTAAAGGAAAGTTGGGAGAATTAAAACAAGAGTTTTCTGAAGTAACCATAAAGGTTGAAGAAGAAAATGTATATGTTGAACGTCCATCAGACGCTAAACAACACCGTACATTACACGGTCTATACCGCTCCTTAGTTAACAATATGATTCATGGTGTTTCCGCAGGGTGGACCAAAGAATTAGAATTAGTTGGGGTAGGATATAGAGCTAGCAACCAAGGACAAAAATTAGATCTTGCACTTGGATATTCGCATAACATTGTACTTGATATTGCTCCAGAAGTAGTAGTAGAAACCATCAGTGAAAAAGGGAAGAATCCAGTTGTAAAATTAACGTCATTTGACAAACAGTTAGTTGGACAAGTAGCCGCAAAAATACGTGGTTTCCGTAAACCTGAACCTTACAAAGGAAAAGGTATTAAATTTGTAGGAGAACTATTAAGAAGAAAAGCAGGTAAATCTGCATAAGCATAAAGTTATGGCATTATCTAAAAACGATAGAAGAGATAGAATAAGATTTAGAATCCGTAAAATTGTTTCCGGTTCTGAACAAAAACCAAGATTAGCTGTCTTTAGAAGCAATAAAGAAATTTACGCACAATTAATTGATGATGTTTCTGGTAAGACTATTACTGCAGCATCCTCAAGAGATAAAGACATAGATGTTTCAAAAGCTAGTAAAGTAGAAGCAGCAAAACTAGTTGGAAAAGCAATTGCCGAAAAAGCAGTAAAAGCTGGAGTAGATACAATTTCTTTTGATAGAGGTGGGTATTTATACCACGGAAGAATTAAATCATTAGCTGAAGGCGCTAGAGAAGGCGGACTTAAATTCTAAAATATTATGTATCAAAATTATAAAAACGTAGAACTGGTAAAACCAAGTGGAATTGAATTAAAAGACCGCTTAGTTGGAGTACAACGTGTTACTAAAGTAACTAAAGGTGGTAGAGCTTTCGGATTTTCAGCTATTGTAGTTGTGGGTGATGAAAACGGAGTTGTGGGTCAAGGACTTGGAAAATCTAAAGATGTAGCTAGCGCAATTGCAAAAGCTATTGAAGATGCAAAGAAAAATCTGGTTCGTATTCCTCTAAACAAAGTAACTTTGCCTCACGAACAAAAAGGTAAATTCGGCGGAGCAAGAGTTAACCTAATTCCTGCTGCTCCTGGAACTGGATTAATTGCTGGAGGTGCTGTTCGTGCGGTACTTGAAGCAGTTGGTGTACACGATGTATTATCAAAATCACAAGGATCTTCAAACCCACATAACGTGGTTAAAGCTACTTTTGATGCTTTATTACAAATGCGAAGTGCACATACTGTTGCAAAACAACGTGGAATTTCGTTAGAAAAAGTTTTCAAAGGTTAATAAAACGAGATATGGCAAAAATTAAAGTAACAAAAGTAAGAAGCGATATTAAGCGCGCTAAAACGCAAAAATTAACTCTAGAGTCATTAGGACTTAAAAGAATAAATCAAAGCGTAATACACGATGACACACCAAGCATACTTGGTATGGTGAATAAAGTAAAACACTTAGTTTCTGTAGAAGAAGCTAAATAAGACAATAAAACTATGGATTTAAGTAACTTAAAACCTGCTGCAGGTTCAGTTCAAAGTAACAAAAGATTAGGTCGTGGTCAAGGATCTGGCACTGGAGGCACAGCTTCCAGAGGTCATAAAGGGGCTAAGTCTCGTTCTGGATATTCTAGAAAAATTGGTTTTGAAGGTGGTCAAATGCCACTTCAAAGACGTGTCCCTAAATTTGGGTTCACTAATGTCAATCGTAAAGAATATCAAGGAATTAACCTTGACACTATTCAAGGATTAGTTGATGACAAAAAAATAAAGGATACGCTAGATTTTGAAACTATTGTTTCATTAGGCTTGGCAACCAAAAATGAATTAGTAAAGATATTAGGTAGAGGAGAATTAAAAGCGAAAGTGAATATATCTGCCCACAAATTTACTGCTACTGCAAAAAACGTGATTGAAGCAGCAGGTGGACAAGTGGTAACTCTATAATATAACTAGGATAATGAAATTTATTGATACCCTAAAAAATATCTGGAACATTGAAGAGCTAAGAAATAGAATTCTTTTAACACTTGGTTTGTTATTAGTCTATCGTTTTGGTGCACAAGTTGTTTTACCAGGTATTGATGCTTCTCAATTACAAGGGCTTGCTAATCAAACTGACGGCGGTATTTTAGGACTTCTTAATGCCTTTACAGGAGGTGCATTTGCAAATGCATCTGTTTTTGCGTTAGGCATTATGCCTTATATTTCTGCTTCTATTGTTGTACAGTTGATGGGTATCGCAGTACCATATCTTCAAAAACTTCAAAAAGAAGGCGAAAGTGGTCGAAAAAAAATCAACCAAATTACCCGTTGGTTAACCATTGCAATTACCTTAGTACAAGGTCCAGGATACATCTACAACCTTTTTAACATCCTTCCAAGCGATGCTTTTTTACTAGGAAGCAGCTTTACATTTGTGGCATCTTCTGTAATCATACTAACAACAGGGTGTGTTTTTGCAATGTGGTTGGGAGAAAAAATTACAGATAAAGGTATAGGAAATGGTATATCTATACTTATTATGGTAGGTATTATTGCAAAATTACCTCAAGCATTTGTGCAAGAGTTTGCATCCAGAGTGTTTGAATCTAATGGTGGATTAATTTTTATCCTCATTGAATTAGTTATTTGGTTTGTAATTATATTACTCTCTATCTTATTGGTTTTGGCAGTACGCCAAATACCAGTGCAGTATGCAAGAAGAACTGCTACAGGGGGCTATGAAAAAAATGCATTTGGATCTAGACAATATATTCCGTTAAAGTTAAACGCTTCTGGAGTAATGCCTATTATCTTTGCACAAGCAATTATGTTTATACCAGCTGCTGTAGCTGGACTATCAGCCTCTGAAATGGCTCAGTCTTTTACAGTTGCCTTTAGTGATATATTTGGCTTATGGTACAATGTGGTTTTCGCTTTATTGATTATCATATTTACTTACTTTTATACTGCAATCACAGTTCCTACTAATAAAATGGCTGATGATTTAAAACGCAGTGGTGGATTTGTTCCAGGCATTAAACCAGGTTCTGAAACGGGTGAATATTTAGATAAAATTATGTCACAAATAACACTCCCAGGTTCTATTTTTCTTGCAGTCATTGCTATCTTCCCTGCATTTGCTGTAAAGTTGTTAGGAATACAAGCAGGCTGGGCATTGTTTTATGGAGGCACATCCTTATTAATTATGGTAGGGGTTGCCATTGACACAATGCAACAGATTAATGCCTATTTGTTAAACAGACATTATGACGGTTTAATGAAAACAGGAAAAAACAGAAAAGCAGTAGCTTAATTATGGCAAAACAATCTGCAATAGAACAAGACGGAACTATAATCGAGGCTCTTTCCAACGCAATGTTTAGAGTAGAGTTAGAAAATGGACACGTAGTAACTGCACACATTTCGGGAAAAATGCGTATGCACTATATTAAATTACTTCCCGGAGATAAAGTAAAATTAGAAATGAGCCCTTATGATTTAAGTAAGGCAAGAATAACTTATAGATATTAGATTAAAGATAGACGATTTTTAGATTTTAGATTACAAATCAGAAATCAAATTTCGTTAACCTGCAATCGCTAATTAATTTATTATGAAAGTAAGAACATCCATTAAGAAAAGAAGTGCCGAGTGCAAAATTGTGCGTAGAAAAGGTACATTATATGTTATTAACAAAAAGAACCCTAGGTTCAAACAAAGACAAGGTTAAGATATGGCAAGAATAGCAGGTGTAGATATCCCAAAACAAAAAAGGGGTGTAATCGCGTTAACTTACATATTTGGTATCGGTAGAAGCCGTGCCAAAGACATTTTAGCAAAAGCTGAAGTAAGTGAAGATACAAAAGTAACAGACTGGAATGATGACGAAATTGGTCGCATTCGTGATGCTGTAAGTTTTTACAAAATTGAAGGTGAATTGCGTTCTGAAGTTCAAATGAGTATTAAACGACTTATGGACATTGGATGCTATAGAGGTATTCGTCACAGATCTGGACTTCCATTAAGAGGTCAACGTACTAAGAATAACTCAAGAACCAGAAAAGGAAAACGTAAAACTGTTGCTAACAAGAAAAAAGCAACTAAATAATACCTAGAGATATGGCAAAACAAAGCACAAAAAAACGTAAAGTTAACGTTGAATCTGTAGGACAAGCTCACGTTACAGCATCTTTTAACAATATAATTGTATCGTTAACAAACAAAGGCGGCGATGTAATTTCTTGGTCTTCAGCTGGTAAAATGGGTTTTAGAGGTTCTAAGAAAAACACTCCTTACGCAGCGCAATTAGCAGCAGAAGACGCATCTAAAATAGCACATGACGCAGGACTTCGCAAAGTAAAAGTCTATGTAAAAGGGCCAGGTAACGGAAGAGAATCTGCAATACGTTCCATTCACAACAGTGGTATTGAGGTAACAGAAATTGTTGATATTACACCAATGCCTCACAACGGTTGCAGACCTCCTAAAAGAAGAAGAGTATAACTCTTATAGGTAAGAAGTAAGAAATAAGAAATACAAAGTTAACTAGAAAACAGTAACAATAACAATCCCAAAAGACCCCCTCTTTTGGAGGGTGATTTAGGGGGAGGACAAACAATAAGTATAAACAAAAGAAGGAATACGATAGATGAAGGACAGACCTTAATTCATCTTCCCTTCACAAATAAAATTTAATATGGCAAGATATACCGGTCCCAAAACAAAGATAGCACGTAAATTTGGCGAAGCTATTTTTGGAGATGATAAAGCTTTCGAAAAAAGAAACTATCCTCCAGGACAACATGGGAATGCAAAACGTAGAGGTAAAAAATCTGAATATGCAATCCAATTAATGGAAAAGCAAAAAGCTAAATTTACTTACGGCGTTTTAGAAAAGCAATTTAGAAACATGTTCAAAAAAGCAACAGCGGCTCCCGGAATCACGGGAGATGTATTGCTTCAATACTGTGAATCTAGGTTAGATAATGTTGTTTTCAGAATGGGAATAGCTCCTACAAGAAGCGGTGCCCGTCAGTTAGTTTCTCACAGACACATTTTAGTAAATGGTAAAAAAGTAAATATTTCTTCTTACCAAGTTAAAGCAGGTGATGTAATAGCGGTAAGAGAAAAATCAAAATCACTAGAAACCATCACTAATTCTTTATCAAACGCAAGTCACTCTTACGAGTGGATATCTTGGAATAATGATAAGATGGAAGGAGCCTATGTTTCCATTCCATCTAGAATTCAAATTCCGGAAAATATTAACACACAATTCATCGTCGAATTATATTCTAAATAATAACTACAGGAATCACAATATGGCAATACTAAATTTTCAGAAGCCCGATAAAGTTATAATGATTACCTCCACCGATTTTGAAGGGAAATTTGAATTTCGCCCTTTAGAACCAGGTTACGGATTAACCATTGGTAACGCGCTTAGAAGAGTACTATTATCCTCATTGGAAGGTTTTGCTATCACCTCTATTCGTATTGAAGGAGTGGATCACGAATTCTCAACCATACCAGGAGTAGTGGAAGATGTAACAGAAATAATTCTTGGTTTAAAGCAAGTTCGTTTCAAACATCAAATTGATGAAATTGATAACGAAACTGTAACTATTTCTGTTTCTGGTAAAAATCAACTTAAAGCTGGTGATTTCCAAAAATTCATCTCTGGGTTTCAAATATTAAATCCTGAGTTAGTAATTTGTAATATGGAACCTAAAGTAAACCTTAATATGGAAATTACCATAGAAAAAGGTAGAGGGTATGTTCCTGCAGAAGAAAATAAAAAGGCAAATGCACCCCTAGGTACCATCTTTGTGGATTCTATCTACACTCCAATCAAAAATGTAAAATACAGCATTGAAAATTACCGTGTAGAACAAAAAACAGATTACGAAAAATTAATTTTCGAAATCATTTCAGACGGATCTATTCACCCTAAAGAAGCATTAACAGAGGCTGCAAAAACACTTATACACCACTTTATGTTGTTTAGTGACGAGCGCATCACCTTAGAAGCTGATGAAATTGCACAAACAGAAACTTATGATGAAGAATCCCTTCACATGCGTCAGTTGCTAAAAACCAAATTAGTGGATATGGATCTTTCAGTAAGAGCATTAAATTGCTTGAAAGCTGCAGAAGTAGATACCCTTGGCGATTTAGTTTCTTTCAATAAAAATGATTTAATGAAGTTCAGAAACTTCGGTAAAAAATCATTGACAGAACTGGAAGAACTGGTAAATGTAAAAGGACTTAACTTTGGTATGGATCTTACCAAATATAAATTAGATAAAGACTAAAACAGACTTGAGATATAAGACGTGAGATTTAAAAAAAAAGTCTCACATCTCAAATCTCATATCTAACATCTAAACAAAATGAGACACGGAAAAAAAGTAAATCACTTAAGTAGAAAGACTGCGCACAGAAAGTCTATGTTGGCTAATATGGCGTGTTCCTTAATTGAACATAAAAGAATCAATACCACAGTGGCAAAAGCAAAAGCACTTAAACAATTTGTAGAGCCATTAGTAACAAAATCAAAAGAAGACACTACGCACAACAGACGTATTGTTTTTGCAAGATTACGTCAAAAAGAAGCAGTAACTGAATTATTCAGGGATGTTGCGGTAAAAGTTGGCGATCGCCCGGGTGGTTATACCAGGATTATTAAATTAGGTAACCGCTTAGGAGATAATGCTGATATGGCGATGATTGAATTAGTAGATTTCAATGAAGTTTACAATGCAAGCAAGCCTGAGAAGAAAAAATCCACACGTCGTGCCGGTAAAGCGAAGAAAGCAGAGGATACCACTACAAAAGCGGCACCAGCTGAAAAAACAGAAGAAGTAACACCAGAAGCTACAACTCCTGAAACTGCTGCGCCTGAAGCAACAAATGATGCTCCTGAAAACAACGAGCAAGAACCAAAAAATGAGAAAGAATAAATTTTTAATTTCATTCTAATACACAAGGGATAAACTGTAACGGTTTATCCTTTTTTAATTTATATTTAGCAAGAAAATAATCTAATAAAATATTACTATGAAAAAAATTATTTGTTTAATGTTACTTATGTTGCCTTTAATAACCTTTTCCCAAAGTAATTATGAATTTACTGCTACAAATGAAGTTTATACCGATTTAGTGGGAAGCACATCTTTAAATAACGGACAAACCTGGGATGATCCAGAATTTGTAATTCCTTTAGGATTTGATTTTCAAATAGGCACTCATACCTTTAGTACTATTTATATTGTGGAATGGAGTGTGGGAGGTATCCTTTCTTCCAATCCAAATTTCTCCGGTATTGTGCCAATATTTGCTCCAATTTCTCAAGATATAATTGATTTTGGGTTTGGGACAGGAAATTCCTTATCTAATATTTCCTATTTAACAGAAGGCACAAGCGGTAGTCAAATTTTCAAAATTGAATGGAATAATGTTGGATTTTTTGATGATGCTACGGAAAACGATTTTATGAATTTTCAACTATGGCTTTATGAGGGCTCAAATACTATAGAATACAGATATGGCCAAAGCCAAATAAATAATCCAAGTGGTTCTTTTGAAGGGGAAACAGGCCCTGTTGTAAGCTTATTAGCATCTTATAATTTAGAGACTGATGAACTGGAAGACAATGCATTTTTTCTTACGGGAAATCCTGAAAATCCAAATTTTAATATAATAGAACCTGGCAATCAGGGGTTTGATGGCGCCTTAGTGGGGATGATTCCTGAGGGCACAACCTACCGATTTGTGCAAGATCTACTTTCTATTAATGACTATGTAATTAATGATTTTGCCATTTTCCCTAATCCGGCAAAGGATTTCTTAAATATAGAATCTACTAATAATACCGATTTTTCAATTAGCATATATAATAGTGTGGGTCAAGAAGTATTAAAATCCAAAAAAGCAGAGCAGCTAAATATTTCTGACTTGCCCAGGGGTTTTTATATAGTTCAGTTTGAAACTAATAAAAGCAAAGTTTCTAAAAAGCTAATTAAGCAGTAACTGGAAAATATACTCAAAAAATCATTTATAATAATGAAAAGTCCATTTCTAACAATTCCGGCAATTTTATTTCCGGCAGGATTGTCAGCAGAGGATCTTCCATTGCAGATAATGTGTAAAGAAAATCTGATTTTGATTTTGCCATAAAGCCAATCTGGGGTTTACAAAGGAAATTATGAAATATCCATTTCCTTTTTGATGCCAGACCACAATTTTACTTCGATGTAAAAGGTAATAGTGGTTTTTGGCCATTAATGATTCCATTAAATCTTGGTTTAAATTTTAATAAAAAAGAATAGGAAGCTAATCTATAAAATTCGAAAAGGGGATAGGCTTCTATAGTTTATCCCTTTTTTTATACTATTTTTGCACTCTAGTATAAAACAACACAACACGTATTCTTCATGAAGTACCAAACTAGAAAAAAAGCCATCATTTTACTTGCAGACGGAACCATTTTTCACGGCAAAGCAGTCGGGGGAAAAGAAGGAAGTGCCTTTGGGGAAGTATGTTTCAATACCGGTATGACAGGTTACCAGGAAATTTTTACAGACCCTTCTTATTTTGGACAGCTAATGGTTACTACTAACGCACATATTGGAAATTACGGAACCAATAAAGACGAAGTTGAATCTGATGGCATTAAAATAGCAGGACTTATTTGCAGAAATTTTAGTTATAATTATTCCCGTGATAATGCAGATGCTTCCTTAGAAGAATTTTTAAACAAAAACAATCTCCTTGCAATTTCTGATGTAGATACACGGGCGCTCGTAAGCTACATTCGAGATAATGGAGCTATGAATGCTGTAATTTCTACAGATGTTGATAATATAGAAATTTTAAAAAAACAACTAGCCAATGTTCCAGAGATGAATGGTTTGGAATTAGCTTCTAAAGTTTCTACAAAAAAACCTTATTTCTTTGGTAACGAAAATGCTACCTATAAAATTTCAGCATTAGACATTGGCATCAAAAAAAATATTTTAAGAAACCTTGCCGAAAGAGATTGTTACATTCAAGTGTTTCCGTATGACTCCACTTTTGATGCGATGGAATCATTTAAACCTGATGGTTACTTTTTGTCAAATGGGCCAGGTGATCCTCAACCTTTGTTAAATGCTATTGAAGTAGCAAAACAAATTATAGAAAAAAACCTACCTCTTTTTGGAATTTGCTTAGGACATCAAGTAATTGCTTTAGCAAACGGAATTTCTACCTATAAAATGCACCACGGTCACAGAGGAATAAATCATCCAGTGATGAATCTTATAACTGGTAAAGGAGAAATAACTTCACAAAATCACGGTTTTGCTATTAACCGAGAAGAAACAGAAAATCACCCAAATATAGAAATTACTCACGTACATCTAAACGATCACACGGTTGCCGGTATCAAAATGAAAAACAAAAACTGTTTTTCAGTGCAATACCATCCAGAAGCCAGTCCCGGTCCGCACGACGCACGTTATTTGTTTGATCAGTTTATGGAAAATATTCAAAAAAATAAATCCGTAAAGGCGTAATATATTACGCCTCAATAAAAAAAATAAATCCGTAAAGGCTTAATATATTACGCCTCAACTTAAAATATATTAAAAATTATGAGTATAATAATTGACATCCGAGCAAGACAAATTTTTGATTCCAGAGGAAATCCAACTATAGAAGTTGATGTAATAACCGAAAACGGGGTTTTAGGACGTGCTGCTGTGCCATCTGGAGCCTCTACAGGCGAACACGAGGCTGTAGAATTAAGAGACGGCGGAATTGCTTATATGGGTAAAGGCGTGATTAATGCTGTAAGTAACGTAAATAAAATTATTTCGCAAACACTTTTAGGTACATCTATCTTTGAACAAAATCAAATAGATCAAATCATGATTGCCTTGGACGGCACACCAAACAAATCTAATTTAGGCGCAAATGCTATTTTAGGAGTTTCTCTTGCAGTAGCAAAAGCAGCAGCACAAGAGCTTGGCATGCCCTTATACCGTTATGTAGGCGGTGTGAATGCACATACTCTACCTGTGCCCATGATGAATATTATCAATGGCGGCTCTCATAGTGACGCGCCTATTGCATTTCAAGAGTTTATGATTATGCCTGTAAAAGCCAAAAACTTTTCTCACGCCATGCAAATGGGAACAGAAATATTTCACCATTTAAAAAAAGTACTACACAATAGAGGATTAAGCACTGCAGTGGGTGATGAAGGTGGTTTTGCACCAACACTCGGCGGAACGGAAGATGCTATTGAAACGATAGCGATTGCCGTTAAAAATGCTGGATATATTTTTGGAGAGGAAATTAAAATTGCTTTAGACTGCGCTGCCGCTGAGTTTTTTGTTGATGAAATATATGACTATACCAAGTTTGAAGGAGCAACAGGAAAAGTAAGAACCTCTAAAGATCAAGCAGAATATTTAGCCGAATTAGCATCAAAATACCCTATAATTTCTATAGAAGATGGAATGGATCAAAACGATTGGGAAGGATGGAAATACCTTACCGAACTTATAGGTAACACTGTACAACTAGTAGGTGATGATCTTTTTGTTACAAACGTAGAACGTCTTTCAAGAGGAATTAAAGAAAATATTGCTAATTCAATTTTAATAAAGGTAAACCAAATTGGCACCTTGACAGAAACCATCGCCACAGTTACGATGGCTCAAAATGCTGGATATACAACGGTTATGTCTCATAGATCTGGAGAAACGGAAGATAATACTATAGCAGATTTAGCGGTAGCATTAAATTGTGGTCAAATAAAAACCGGTTCTGCATCTAGAAGTGACAGGATGGCAAAGTACAATCAGTTACTTCGTATTGAAGAAGAACTTGGATCTGTGGCTTTTTTTCCGCAGGAAAGAGCCTTTAAATTTAAGTAAAAAATTAACCTGAAAAACACTCCGGATTTAAAGAAATTTTAACCTAACAAGTGTTAGTTTTTGTTAAGAAATCGTCTAATATTTTGTAACTTCGCAAGAGGTCATAAAATATTAATACAATAAAAGAATAACATATATGTCAAATACAGCAACAATTGAAATTGGCGGGAAAAAATATGAATTTCCCGTATTTGAAGGATCCGAAAATGAATTAGCAATCGATATAAGCTCATTACGTGCAAGTACAAGTGTTATTACGATAGATCCAGGATTTAAAAATACAGGTTCTTGTGAAAGTGCCATTACTTTTTTAGACGGAGAAAAGGGGATTTTAAGATATAGAGGCTATTCCATAGAAGAACTAGCCGACAAAGGAAGTTTCTTAGAGGTTTGTTACTTACTCATTTTTGGAGAACTACCAACCCAAGAACAACTAGCTAAATTTCATAAAGACATTAAAGCCGAATCTATTGTAGATGAAGACATGAAACGCATTTTGGATGGATTTCCAAAATCTGCTCATCCTATGGGTGTTTTAGCTTCCTTAACGAATGCACTTGTGGCTTTTAACCCTTCTTCCGTAAATGTAAACTCTGAAGAAGATATGTACAAAGCCATTGTGAAAATACTTGGAAAATTTCCGGTATTAGTTGCTTGGACAATGCGTAAAAAAGCAAGCCTTCCTTTAAATTATGGCAGCACTTCATTAGGTTATGTTGAAAATATCCATAAAATGATGTTTCACAAGCCTAACGAAGAGTATGCCGTAGATCCTAAAGTAATAGAAGCGCTAGATAAATTATTAATCCTTCACGCAGATCATGAGCAAAACTGTTCTACTTCTACAGTACGTATTGTTGGTTCAGCGCATACCGGTCTTTTTGCTTCTATTTCAGCTGGTATTTCAGCACTTTGGGGGCCGCTTCATGGTGGAGCAAACCAAGCAGTAATTGAAATGTTGGAAACAATAAAAGCAGATGGCGGAGACACTTCTAAATTTATTCTTAAAGCAAAAGACAAAGAAGATCCTTTTAGATTGATGGGTTTTGGACACAGAGTATATAAAAACTTTGATCCTCGTGCAAAAATAATCAAAAAAGCTGCAGATAATGTTCTAGGTGATTTAGGCATTGATGACCCAGTTTTAGATATTGCTAAACGCCTAGAAAAAGTTGCTCTTGAAGACGACTATTTCAAGTCTAGAAATTTATATCCAAACGTCGATTTTTATTCGGGAATAATCTATAGAGCACTTGGTATTCCAACAGACATGTTTACCGTAATGTTTGCTCTAGGTCGCTTACCAGGCTGGATAGCACAATGGAGAGAAATGCGTTTAAATAAAGAACCTATTGGTCGCCCAAGACAAATTTATACAGGCTATACTTATAGAGAGTTCAAAGAAATGGACAAAAGATAAATAGTAATCAAAATCATATTTTAAAAGCTCCTTCTTACTTATTCAAGAAGGAGTTTTTTTATATTTGCGTAAAAAAAATACCATGTTGCAGCTAAACGTTAAAAATGAAACTTCAAGATTAAGAGCCGTGGTTTTAGGTACAGCACATAGTAATGGGCCTACCCCAAAAGTTGAAGAAGCCTATGACCCAAAATCTTTAGAGCATATACTTGCTGGCACCTATCCAAAAAATGAAGATATGATACCAGAGATAGAAGCATTTGCTAAAGTTTTTGAAAAATATGATGTACAAGTATTTCGTCCTGAAGAAATTGAAGACTACAACCAGATTTTTGCAAGAGATATTGCTTTTGTTATTGATGATGTATTCATCAAGGCAAATATTTTACCAGAAAGGGAAAAAGAATTTAATGCTATACAATATATTATAGATAAGATAGATCCTAAAAAAGTGGTTCGACCCCCTGAAGAAGTTCACATTGAAGGTGGCGACGTAATGCTTTGGAATGATTACATTTTTATAGGTACCTACAAAGGAAGCGACTATAAAGATTATATTACTGCACGAACTAATTTAGAAGGAGTAGAGTACATTAGAAATTTGTTTCCAAATAAAATTGTCAAAGAACTGGATCTCGTAAAATCTAAAATTGAAGCTAGAGATAACGCCTTGCATTTAGACTGCTGTTTTCAGCCAGTTGGTTTTCATAAAGCTATTATTTACAAACAAGGTTTTCGTGAAGAAGCAGATTATGTTTTCCTAGTAAATCTTTTTGGAGAAGAAAATCTTTTTCATATTACTAGAGAAGAAATGTATCATATGAATAGCAATATATTTTCTATAGCACCGGACGTGGTTGTTTCTGAAAAAAATTTTAAACGGCTGAACACTTGGCTTAGAAATAATGGTTTTATTGTAGAAGAAATACCCTATGCTGAAATATCTAAACAAGAAGGACTTTTGCGTTGCAGCACCATGCCATTAATTAGAGAATAAAATGAGTAGTATTTATAGTTCAAAGGTATCTATCTTAAAGTATAAGCTTTAAAAAAATAAACAAACTTTCTACAACATGAAACAAACCACAAACACCATATTGATGGTACGCCCAGCTGCTTTTCGTTTAAACGAGGAAACAGTTATAAACAATTTTTATCAAACAGCTTCAGAAGATTTAATAAACAAAGACAGTAATAAGCTTGCTCAAGAAGAATTTGACTCTATGGTTCAAAAATTAAAAGAAGCAGGCATTCAGGTAGTTATTTTTAATGATGACGGTTCTTTAGACACCCCGGATTCTGTATTTCCAAACAATTGGATCTCTTTTCATGAAAATGGAGATGTGGCTCTTTATCCTATGTTTGCAGAAAACAGAAGAAGAGAACGAAGAGAAGATGTTTTAGAACAAATAGAAAAAGAAGGTTTTCTAATTAAAAACATAGTAGATTATACTGCGGCAGAGGAGGAAGATGTTTATTTAGAAGGAACCGGAAGTTTGGTTCTGGATCGTATAAATCGAAAAGCATACTGTGCATTATCGCCTAGAGCTGACGAAGAATTATTTATTGAGTTTTGCGAAGATTTTGAATATACACCTGTGCTTTTTACGGCATATCAAACTTTTGATGGAAAACGATTGCCTATTTACCATACTAATGTAATGATGTGTATTGCTAAAGATTTTGCGGTAATTTGTTTGGATTGTATTGACAATAAAACAGAACGTAAAAATGTTCTGCAACATTTAAAAGAAGATAAAAAAGAAATTATAGTAATTTCAGAAGCACAAGTAGAAAATTTTGCAGGGAATATGCTAGAAATTGAAAGCAAAGAGGGAAAAAGTATTACGGTTATGTCAAAATCTGCTTATGATAGTTTAACAAAACTTCAAATAACTACTATTAAAAAATACACTTCAATTTTAAGCAGTAGTCTTAGTACTATTGAAACTCTAGGAGGTGGAAGTGCTCGATGTATGATGGCTGAAGTTTTTTTACCAAAGAGATAGTTTGCCTTATTAAATGGTAAGCAGCTATTAAAAAAAAACTTGGTTAACTTAAAAAAGGGTTTATTTATTTAAATACTTTTTAAAGTTTATCAAAAACATAACCCCTTTTTGAAGCTCCCCAAACTAGGCTATCTTTTTTATTAAAACCCCGATTCCAAGAAATAATGCTTTTTTCATTGATTTTCACATGCGAAGTGGCATAGGTTGCGCCTCTCAATTTACTTTCGCATGTTTTACCAGCCGTTTTTCCTATGAATGTATTTTCAGCAGTTTTTCTTAAAAAGACTTCACAACCTTTTCTAATAAGCAAGGATTCTTGTAATAGCTTATCAAAAACTTCGGGTGTTTCCCATTTGCAAACCCAAAGACTTTGGTTTGGAAGAGCATAAATCTCGCTTTTAAAAACACTGTCATTTACTCTGCTTATATGGTAAATTCGTTGTCGGTATGGAGCTTCTTGTTTGTCATATAAAGCTTGTTCTACATATAGCCAATTTCCTTCTTTTTCTTTCCAAATAGGATACATATGCAGTGAAATAGAGAAATAAGTGGAGTCTCTTTCCGCTTGTTTTTCTGAACTAAAGCTACCAGTCATATTTGCTAAAAGTTCAATTAAGTCTTGATCTTCTTCAACAAGAATAATTTCCTTTTTTATCTCGCTTTTACAGCTAAGTAGTAACAAGGAAAAAACAACAATAATTAGATACCTCATGATTTATGGTTTTCAAAGGTTGCAATATTACGAATCATTCCACCAAAAATAAAATAATGAAATGGTAAGATAGAATACCAATACAATCTGCCCCAGATTCCTTTGGGTCTGAAAGTGGCTGTTTGTTTTAAAATGTTGTCTTTGGTTATTACAAATTCTAACCAGGCTTCACCAGGCAGTTTCATTTCTGCAAAAAGCAATATGCGTTTTTCCTCTTTATCTGCAAGTAAAACACGCCAGAAGTCTAGTGCATCACCAGCATAAATTTTATCAGGATGTGTTCTTCCTCTGCGAAGGCCTACACCTCCTGCTAGTAAGTCCATATAACCACGAATTTTCCATAACCAATTTGCATAATACCAGCCTCGATTACCCCCAATGGACCAAATATTTTCTAAAACCTGTTCTGGATTATCAATGGCAACAGATTTACTGTCCTTTAAACAACCAAATTTTGGTATTTGAATGTAGTTTTTTAAATTAGAAAAGCGTCCAGATACAAGTGCATCTTTCCAACTGGAAATAACTAAATTTTGCTCTATTTTTATAAAGGCCTTTTCTATAGCCTCCTCATAAATTATTGGTTTTAATTCTAAAATTTCAAGAAGTTTATTGTTTTTAGCAACGACTTCCATTTTCATGCTTTCTACTAAATTAACTGCTAACATATAACTTGTTGAAGTTACAAAATACAACCAATAGGATGAAAGGCGAGGCGTCATTACAGGAACTGAAACAATCCAAAGACGCAGCTTTCTGATTTTTGCATAGCGTAAAAGCATTTCTTTGTAGGTAAGGACGTCTGGACCGCCAATATCAAACGATTGATTATAGCATTTTTCATTAAGTAAAACACCTGAGAGCAAAGATATTACATCTCGAATGGCTATAGGTTGGGTTTTGGTTTCTAACCATTTTGGAGCAACCATTAGAGGTAATTTTTCACACAAATCCCGAATAATTTCAAAGGAAGAACTTCCGGAGCCTACTACAATTCCTGCGCGAAGTACGGTGAGTGCGTAGTTGCCTTTGTATAAAATATCTTCTACTTTTTTTCGGGAAGAAAGGTGTTTTGACAACTTTTTTTCATTAACGATTCCGCTGAGGTAAACTACTTGTTTTACAGAAGTAGCCTGCATATAAATATTGAAATTAAGTGCCGAAATCGATTCTTTTTCATCAAAATCATCGGTAGAAGAACTCATGGAATGAATAAGATAATAAGCAACATCAAAATCTGTAGGGAAGTTTTCTGATGTTACGGGGTTTAAAAAATCAACTTCTATAAAACTTACTTTTTTTAATGTGTGGAAGTCTAATTCAATTCGGTTTTTATCTCTTACACAGCATATTATTTCATGACCAAGATCCAATAATTCTGGTAGTAATCTTTTGCCAATATAGCCATTAGCTCCAGTGAGTAGTATTTTCAATTTTTTGATTTAAAAATACATAAACCTTTTTGTTTTTATAGTTAAATAGAAGTTAAGTTGTTTAATAAAATTGACATAAAGTAGGAATGGTGAATTTTTATTTTGAGCTGCTTATAAGTTTATTATTGCTTATAGCATGACCGATTTTAAAATAGATACAACGGAGCTACTAATGTATTCTATACCAATTGCAATAATGATAAACCCAATAATTCTTGAAATGGCATTAATGCCTGATGCTCCAAGAAAACGAACAATAAAATAAGAGCTTCTTAAAATAGCAAATGTTGCAATACAAACCGCTAAAATTGCGCCCATAGTAATTAATATTTCAGTGGTTTCTTGGTGCTTTTGGTTTAATGCAATTTGCATAGAAATAGAGCCTGGACCTGCTAGCATCGGTATAGCAAGTGGAGTTAATGAAAATCGTTCCCTTTTTGCCAAATCATTTTGTACCCTTTTATTTTTCATACCTTTATGTTTTGAAAAAGAACCTGTAAGTAAAGCAAAGCCCGAGGTAACAATAATAAGACCCCCAGCAATGCGGAGTGCGTCCAAACTAATTCCGAAAAAGCTAAGTAAATATTTTCCTATAAAAAAAGAAATTATCAATATTACAAAAACGTTTATAGAGGTGAGTAAGGCGGTTTTTTTGCGTTCTAAAGTATCTTTCTCCTGAGTAAGACCTACAAAAATAGGAACAGTGTCTAAGGGGTTAATAACAGAAAATAAGGCAGCAAAAACATAAATAAATAAGTCCATTTTTTTTTGCAAAGAAACTCACTAAAAGTTTTGTAATAGTTATGGAAAAGTTATTTCTGGCGGGAAGGTATTTTTTAAAAGAGGTTTTTTAGTTTTTAAAATGAAATTATTTATAAAGCATTTATAATAAAGTTATAATAGGTATATGCCTCTTTTAAATTTTAACTTTATTGACAACATCGACATATTGGTTTTTTAAAAGGTCATAAAAGGATTTTCTACTAATAAGTGTTGCAATAAGGTTTGATAATAGTGCAGTTAGCATTATATAAAATATAACATTATGTGTATTGGTCATTTCCAAAACAATAATGGAGGAGGTAAATGGGCTTCGAGTTATGCTAGTCAAAAACCCAGTCATTCCACACAAGATAATTAAATTTGTGTCTGGATTTGACAATTGCAACCAACCAGAAAAAACGGCTCCAATACTTGCGCCAGCACTTAGAGATGGTGCAAAAATACCGCCAGCAGCACCAGTTGAAAAAGAAATAATAGGGCCAATAATTCTTAAAAAAGGAACGTACCATTCTAACTGTTTTTGGTCAGTAAATAAAGTAGTAACCATAATATCTTTCCCAGAACCAAATGTTTTTATATCAATAAGTATTGCTAATGAAGCGATAATTAAACCACAAATGGCAACATAAATTATCTTTTGATAATTCTTTTTTAATATGGATTTTTTTTTGAAAATATATAAAATAATTGAACCCATGCCGCTGCCAGCAAAACCAGTAACAATTGCCAAAGGTATTATGGTAATTATAATCCAACTTGTAACACCGTCTAATCGTGGATAGCCTAAATACAAATATGGGCCAAGAAAATTTAATGCAGTAAGACCCGCAATAATGACGCCAGTTAACAAAGCCGATTTAAACAAATTAAAATGTGTTCTTGTAAGCTCTTCAATGGCAAAAACAATTCCACCTAAAGGAGTATTAAAAGCTGACGCAAGTCCAGCTGCAGCACCCGTAACAATCATATTTTGTTTTGAAATTTTCGGATACCAGGCAGGTAATAGATCGTTTATTTTTTTAAAAATAGAAGCTGAAATTTGAATCATAGGTCCTTCCCTTCCAATAACACCACCACCAAAAACCATAACCACACTAGATATAATTTTTATTAAAATAGTTCTTAAACTAAGTAATAAATTTACTTTGTGGTTATTTTTTTGCCCAGATAATTCAATAGATGCGATTACTTGGGGAATCCCACTTCCTCCTGAAAATGGTGCATATCTCACAACCATAGACCAAGCTAATACAAAACATAACGGCGTTATAACAAAAAAGCTCCAACGTGCATTTTCGTAGATAAGATGTGTTCCGAGTTCTGCCCAAAAGAATAATTTTGCATAAATAACCGCAGTGGTTCCAGTTATAAAAGCACCTATCCAAAATGGCAAGGCATTGAGTAGGTTCTTTTTTAACTTCTCATTGTCTATTAAATCGAATTTTGACTTTAGTAGGATTCTAATTTTATCTATAAAATCTTTCATTAATATTGAAACGTATTGAAACGTATTGAAACGTATTGAAACGGCAATCCGTTTTATTATTTGACAGATAGCCTATTGGGTTCTTCAACATTTTGATGTAAGAGCCAAGAATCAAATTTACAGAAAACACCTATACAAATCACCAAACCACATCGTTGTTTTGCGTTTATAAAACGTATAATTTTGGGCTGCATTTTACCAAAAAAAAATTAAACTGCCTATTTATGTGGGCAGTTATTCTAATTTGTAGGTTAAAATTTTTTTAAACAAGTGGATGCTTTTTTTGCTAGCTTCAATTTTTATAAAATAATTATCCCGATATAAAATATATTCCTTGGCGTTGCCCTTATAGAGACTCCATTTGTAAAATGGAATTAACAAAGCAAAAGAATCTAAAAGTGTGCAAAAACCCGCGAGGATACCTTTTGATCGCAATTTTATGCTGCAAACATTTAGGTGGTTATTTAAAATAAGCAAGTTATGTATTTGAATACTGCTTAGGTTAATAAATATATTAGGCAATACAGTGCTTCACAATTTGATGCGATGCAGTATTGTAAATGCTTTACCTACTTCAGCTTCTGTTTTTCTTTTTACATCAGTATTAATATTGGAAACGTTAATTAGCAGTTATTGATTTTATACAAATTTATATGCGCCAAAAGTGAGAAATATACAACTAATAGTATTAAATATGTAACAATATAAGCGGTATAAAAAGGCATATTTACACAACAAAATAACGAACAAATTTAAATAACATGATTATGAAAAAAACAGCTCTTTATTTAATGATACTTTTATTATCATTAGGTACATTTTCAACGCCTATGATGGCATCAGAAAAAAATATTGCAATTCCTGCACCAACACCTAAAGAAATTCCTGCACATGTACAAAATATGCTGAATCGTATAGATGAAATTAAAGAAATGGACAGGTCAACACTTACTCGTTCTGAAAGAAAAGAACTCCGTAAAGAAGTTCGTGATATTAATAAAGAAATACGAAGTACCGGAAACGGTCTCTATCTATCTGTTGGCGCAATAATTATCATTTTACTATTAATAATTATTCTTTAAAAGCAAAAAATCGGTTTTTTTTAATAAACTAAAAATAATTATTTATTATAGAAATCACTTAATTTATTGAGAAGAGACACCCATTCCTTTAAATTTCAATTCTTGTAGATTCTTTCTATAGGGGTTGAATTTTTTTGTTTTCGATATACTTCATTAATGCAAGAAAAAAGGCATCATTTTCTTAAAATTTACAGGCACTAAACATTAATTTTAGTATTTAGAATTAAATTTCAATAGCCTTAAAACTTTCTATTTACAAACACTAATTTTCCAAGAACAAAAACCTATAAAGCACAACGATATAGAGGGAGTATTTTTCCGTATCTTTGCGCTCTGAAAATAGAGCCTAAAAATTAAGTTAATGACCTTACAACAAATACTAGAAGCTAAAATAAAAGAGGCATTTATTGCTGTGTACAATACTGAACTACCTGCCGTTGAATTTCAAACTACACGTAAAGAATTTGAAGGAGATATTACCGTGGTTCTTTTTCCGATGTTGCGGCAGGTGAAGATGAACCCAGAGAAACTGGGCGAAGTTTTGGGAGACTATTTAAAAAATAATGTATTTGAAGTTGCTAAATTTAATGTGGTAAAAGGCTTTTTAAATATTGTAATTGTAGATGCCTATTATTTAGAATTTTTCAAAAACATCAAGGACAATAGCACTTATGGCTTTGAAGAGCCAAAATTAAACTCTAAGGCTGTTATGGTCGAATTTTCTTCACCAAACACAAATAAGCCCTTGCATTTAGGTCACGTACGAAATAATTTACTTGGTTTTGCAGTTGCTGAAATCATCAAAGCAAGTGGTAAAAAAGTATATAAAACTCAAATTATCAACGATCGAGGTATTCATATTTGTAAAAGTATGTTGGCTTGGCAAAAATTTGGAAATGAAGAAACCCCTGAATCTACTGGATTAAAAGGAGATAAGTTTGTTGGAAATTACTACGTTACCTTTGACCAAGAATATAAAAAAGAAATTGCACATCTTATCTCTGAAGGTAAAACAGAAGAAGAAGCAAAAAAAGAAGCACCACTTTTATTAGAAGCTCAAGAAATGCTTCAACTTTGGGAATCTGGGGACCCAAAAACAATTTCTCTTTGGAATACAATGAATGCTTGGGTGTATGCAGGTTTTGAAGAAACATATAAAAAATTAGGAGTAGCTTTTGATAAAAACTATTATGAAAGCAATACCTATCTTCTTGGAAAAGATGTGGTTATTGAAGGATTAGAAAAGGGTGTGTTTTTCAAAAAGGAAGACGGAAGTGTTTGGATTGATCTTACCGAGGATGGATTAGACGAAAAAATTGTTTTACGAAGCGATGGCACTTCTGTATATATGACCCAAGATATAGGCACTGCTATTCAGCGAGTGAAAGATTTCCCAGATGTTGGAGGTATGGTTTATACGGTTGGTAATGAGCAAGATTATCATTTTAAAGTATTGTTTTTGATTTTAAAAAAGTTAGGATATACTTGGGCCGACCAGTTATTCCATTTAAGTTATGGCATGGTAGATTTACCTAGCGGAAAAATGAAAAGCCGTGAGGGAACAGTGGTAGATGCAGACGACTTAATTGCAGATATGGCACAAACAGCAAAAGAACTTTCAGAGGAATTGGGCAAACTAGATGGTTATAACAAAGAGGAAAAGAAAACTTTATACAACATCATTGGGTTGGGAGCTTTGAAATATTATATTCTTAAAGTTGACCCCAAAAAAAGTATTCTTTTTAACCCAGTAGAATCTGTAGATTTTCAAGGTAATACTGGGCCATTTATTCAATATACTTTCGCTCGAATTCAATCTATTCTCAGAAAGGATAATGCATCAAATTATACTATTTCTTCAGAGGTAGAATTGCATTCTAAAGAAAAAGAGTTAATAAAACAATTGCAGTTATATCCGGAAGCTATACAAAATGCTTCAGAAAATTATAGTCCTGCTTTGGTGGCTAATTATACCTATGATTTAGTAAAAGCCTATAATTCATTTTACCAAAGTGTTCCAATACTAGCAGAAATAGAAGAAGGAAAGCGTGAATTTCGTGTGCAACTTTCAAAAAAAGTTGGTGAAGTAATTCAATCCTCTTTTAAATTATTGGGCATCGAGGTTCCTGAACGTATGTAAGCTAAAAAAGAATTTGTAAAGAAATATTAGGGGTAATGCCTAGTGATAATTGATCTATTTGATTAATTGTAGGCTCCATCGAATTGTTTTCTTCTATAACATAATACGTGTTTAAAATATTTTTTCTATCAGTAGCATTCAACAGGGCTGCATTAATTTTTCCTATAATTTTATTGGAAATAAAAAATTCATATTCGGCTGATATGTCCACTCTATAATAATCGTCAAGTTGCTCTTGGTTTGGACTTGCATATTGAATGGTAGGGATACTGTTTATAATTTCGATAGCGTTTTCATTAATAGGAACGGTATTGGGTTTTCCGCTATGCCAGTTTAATCCCGACGAAATTTTAATTTTGTTCCAAGTATAGGAGGTCGCTAAAGTAGCTTGATGTGGTATGTTTGTATTGTGAGGAAAACTACTTGGAATTAACTCATTAAAGGTATAGTCTAAGTTTGTGTAGGTATAACTTAGCCATGTGCTCCAGTTTTTGTGCTTTTTATTCAAAATAAATTCTATTCCGGAGGCTTCATAACTTCCTATGGTTCTAACAAATTGTAATTGATTTTGAAATCCTTGGTTTGCGGTTGTAATGCCATCTACTTTTTTTAGAAATCCTTCAAATTGTAGGAGCCAATTGTTTTTTTGGTATAGAAAACCTAGAGAATATTGTGTGCTAGTTTCAATAGGTACATTATCTTCATTTGCAAGCACCCATCGTCTTTTTTCAACACCTAGAAAGTCACTTTGCAAATCGATGCGTTGGGTTACTGACTGACTTTTTTGTTCAATAGCTGCTTCAATTGAAAAACCATTACCTAGTTTTTGATGTACATTCAAACGAGGTTCAATTAAAAATTTACTAAATTTAGGAAAGTAATTTGTTCTTAATCCAGCGGTTATGCTAGTTTTTGATGAGAAAAAATCAAAAGTATTACTTACAAAAAAAGAATGATTGCGCAAAACTTCTTTAACAAAGCTTCTAAAGCGAGGAATGTTCACATCTTGGGTATTGCTGATGCCTGTTTCTATAAATTGGTATCCTGAAGTAAAGGTATTATTGTTTGCCCAAAGGAGTGAAGCATCTAGTTTAATTCCAGTTTCTAAAACCTCATTAGATTGAAAGATCTGCTGGTTTGAAAAAACATCTAAATTACTGGCGTCAAGTATATAGTGAGTGCTATAAATTAATACGTTTGTTCTTATATTGTCTAGCCATTTTCTGTTCCAACTTATTCCACCTGCAATACTATTTTGATTTAAATTACTTGTTTCGGAATTTTGGGTGGCCTCTGTTGCAAAGGTTTCTGTAAAATTTAATAGATTGTCAATATTCAAAAAATTAAAATGAAAACTATCTTTGTTTGATGGGCGGTAAATGGCTTTAAAACTGATATCATAAAATGAAAAATCTTCTTGGGCAGAGAAAATTCCAGTTCCAGTAGTATTTTGTAAGTTGGTGACTTCAGTGTTTTGAAAAATTCTATTAAAAAACTGGTTGTAGGTTGGCGTTTCAATAAAGTCAATTACAGATCGTCTTCCTGAAACGTAAATTCCTAGTTTTTTACTCAAAGGAATTTCAGCAAAAGCACCAGTATTAATCATATTTAGTTGGATTCCTCCTGAAAAATTTTCAGGTATATCATTTGCTGAATTCATGGCAACAACACCCGAAACACTTTCGCCATAACGAGCGTTTGTTCCATTTTTATATAAGGTTATTTTTTGGGTTAAATAAGGATTAAAGGCAGTAATTAGGCCAAAAAAATGTCCGTTTTGAAACATCCTGATGTCATCCCATAAGATTAGGTTTTCATCGGTAGTACCACCGCGAATGCTGATGTTAGATACCGTTTCATCTGCGCTTATAATACCTGGAAGTGCTTGAATCATTGAAAGCACATCGGGTTCAGTAAGTCCTGGTAAATTTCCAAAGTTTTCTGTGTTTAGCAAAATTGCGCCATCTTTCTTTTTTTGGATTCCTTTTGCAAAAATGTTTTGCAACACCACATCTTGAAGTTCACTGATTTCCAGTTTTAATTTCAGAGAAATACAAGGATTTGATTTTTGAAAAGTATCAGAAGTTTTTCTGATTGTGTTATACCCCAAGTAAGAAATTTGTAGGGTTGCATTTTTTGGAACGCTTATCATCATAAAATTGCCGGAACTATTGGAAATGGCACTTTGATTGGTTTCTAGTATCTGAATCGTAGCACCTTCAAGAGGAAATAATGTTTCGGCATCGATAAGTATTCCACAAATATCAATAAAACCTTCTTCATACTTAGTAATTGTAATGTACCGACCATCGATAAACCTAAATTGAAGTCCAGTGATATTGTTTAATTCTTCTAAAAGAAAAGGTAGTGTATTATTATAATTTGGAGTGTTTATTTCAATGTTATCTATATCCTGACTTGCATAGGAAAACCTAATCTCAAAAAGTTCTTCTAATTGTTCCAGAACAAATAGCAGTGTTTGCTTTTTTTCTTGTGCATTACAAACCTGATTCCCAAAAGGGAATAGCATAAAAATTATAAATAATAATGAAATCCCCCCAGTTTTAATCTTCATAAATTATTACGCCCCTTTTGTCATCTATAGAATATTTAAGTTTTAAAGGTTCACAAATTGTTTTTAATGCGGCATCTAAATTTGTGTGGGTAAATGTTCCTGTATAAAGTATGTTTTTATCACTTATTTTAAATACTACTTCAATGTTGTATTGTCTTTGCAACTCCCCTATAACAGCTATTAAAGGCGTGTTTTCAAAAGTACTTTCATTAAACATCCATCCGGGTTGTGTTGTGCTAATGTTTTGTTGTGCTATAAGAATTCCGTTTTCTATTAAAACGCTATTTCCTGCCGGAAGTTGTATTTCCTGATTATTAAAATTTACACGCACAAGACCTTCAAAACAAGATATGTGAAAATGATTTTTTCTGCTTTGCACATTAAATTGTGTGCCCATAACACTTACAACACCTTGTGGGGTTACTACATCAAATTTTTTGCCTTTTGCTACCTTAAAAAAGGCTTCTCCATTTAAAGATAAGGATCTTTTTTTATTCCAAGAGTTTTTGTTGTAAATAACTTTAGAATCTGCATTTAAAACCACTTCTGAATTATCAGGAAGAGTTATGTTTTTCTTTTCAGCTAAATGCGATGTTACAGAAACATCAAGATTTGTAACATAAAGATATCCTGCAAGTAGCAATGCAAAAATAGCGGCATATTTTATAAGAGGTCTAAAAAAGGAAAGGGATATAACTTTAGCCTGTTTTTTTGTTTTTTCACTTAGCTTTTGCCAAACACGTTCTTGGTTAAATGTAGGGGGATGCATGGAGGAAGTCGTGGAGGCAATTTTTAAATAATCTCGATAAGTATCCGTTGTTTGCAATGTTTCCATCTCAGCGGCTGTTATTTCGTTATTTAAAAATTTATGTAGTAATTGTTCGTTCATTACGTTTTATTTATCTTTATGTGAAACAGGCAAAACCTTAATTACCCTACCTTATAATGTTATATATTTTTAATTTCTTTCCGAAGTGAATCTAAGGCTTGACTCATACGTTTTTCTACCGCTTTTACAGATATATCTAGTATTTCTGCTATTTCACGGTATTTTTTTCCTTCAATTCTATTCATTAAAAAAGCAGTGCGCTGCTTCTCTGTTAAGTTTGCGAGGGCGTTTTGAAGTTTTGTTTCAAATTCTTTTTCTTCTAATAGGTATTGAGGGGTTTGAATATTGACTCTCGGGCCAGTTTTTTCTGCGTAATTTAAAACCACTTTTTTGTGCGCAACTTCATTTAAAAATGCATTACTGCAAACCGTATATAAAAATGATTTTGCTTTTTTTTGAGGAACCTTAGCGCAGTTTTCCCACAATTTAATAAAAGCTTCTTGCACTAAATCTTCAGCTTGTGAAGAATCACCACATTTAAAATAAATAAAATTATAAATAGAAGTGGAAAGGGTTTGAAACAACTTATTGTAAATGTTGTCTTTACAGACGTTATCTTCCTCAATCATGGGTTTTGTTAAATTTATGCAAATATATTTAAAACTTTTTAAAAAAGTAGGTAGGGTAATTTTTATCTTTACTGTTCTAATTGAAAATGCAGACTAATTATGAAAATTTCTACCACTCCAATTCTTGTTATTTTAGTGATGAGTTTTGTTCTTTTTTCTTGTCAAAAAGAAGCGTCTGAGTTTATTGATACCACTCCTGGTGATACTATAATAGCAAATTCTGTTTTGGCAACACTACTGCAAAATGCTTCTCAAAATAGCGGAAGTATTGATGATTTTATTGATAGTACTCCTTGTTCTTCCATTCAGTTTCCTTATCAGGTAATTATTAATGGACAAACCATAACTATAACAGACCTTTCAGATTTAGCTAGTATAGGCAATACAACATCACCAATTACTATTGTATTTCCAATAACCGTTGTGTTTGAAGATTTTTCAACGCGTTTAGTAAACAATCAACAAGAGCTGGATGCTCTCGTAATATTATGCCAATCGTTAGACAACTCTATAAATTGTATAGACATTGTTTATCCTATTACTTTTTTTATTTTTAATGCTAATAACGAACAAACAGGTACGGTTGTGATTTCAAGTGATGCACAACTTTTTGTTTTTTTGACAACCCTTGAAGATGGCGTTTTTTTAGCCATTGATTTTCCGATAACTATTATTTTATCTGATGGATCTAGCGTTGTAGTAACCAATAATAACCAGCTGCAAGACCTTATTCAAAATTGTATAGATATTATAATAGACGATTCACCACTGCCTATAGATTTAGAAACCATATTAATTACTGATAGTTGGTTTGTTTCCTTTTTCTTTGATGATCAAGATGAAACCTCAGATTTTGCAGGATATGAATTTATATTCCATACCGATGGTACTGCAAGTGCAATTTTAGGAGCTAATACAACAACAGGCACTTGGTTTGTAAACACTACTAGTGGAGGTCAATTAAAATTGAATTTGAATTTTGGACTTAATTTTCCACTAGACGAGTTAGATGAAGACTGGAAAGTTATCGAATTTTCAAATGAGCTTATTCGTTTGTTTGATATTAGTGGCGGTGATGGCAGTACCGATTATTTAACCTTTTCTAGAACACCTACAACGGGAGGTGGTGGAAGCCCTGAAGCACAACAATTAAGAACTATTTTAATAGATGGTAATTGGTTTGTGGCTCAATATCTTGACGATGGAGTAGATGATGAAACCTCTGATTTTAACTCTTTTAGCTTTAATTTTATGGAAAGTGGAATTGTGGCGGCCACCAATACAAATGGCACCCTAAACGGCACTTGGTTTGTTACAGGAACCGATGGTAATTTAAAACTTGTATTGAATTTTAATAATGTTAACCCACTAGACGATTTAGATGACGACTGGATGGTAATAGATTTTCAAAACAGTCAAGTTCGACTTCGTGAGGATAATGATAGTGATGCTGATTTATTGACTTTCGAAAAATTTTAAAAATAAGCATAATACAAATAATAATTTTATGAAGTATAATTTTTTTCTTGCAATAATAGCATTGATGATATTGAGTTTTCTTTCATTATCTTGCTCAAATGACGGGAATATAGATCATACAAACAGTGGTAATGTATCACAACTTCAGGATGCAATAATACAAGGTAACTGGAAAATAACTCGTTTTATAGAAGAGGGTGTAAATCAAACCAGTAATTATACCGGTTTTAATTTTACTTTTAACGCAAACGGTTCTGTTCTCGCCACAAATGGTTCTACACCCTTAAATGGTACTTGGACAACAAGCATTAGTAGTAGTGGCACCCCAAAATTTTTGTTGAATTTTAATATTTCAAATGGCCCTTTTGATGAAATAAGTGAAGATTGGAACATTGAAACTGTTTCAATCTCATTAATAGACTTAAAACACGTAAGTGGAGGTGATGGCAGTATTGACTTGTTGTTATTTACAAAAGTTTAATTTATTCCTTTTTTATCCCTGATTTTTTTTGTGTTAAACCATTCTGCTTATTTGGTGTGGTGATTTTTATTTTCCATTGGTCCGCGTAAATGAATAATTAGTCCATTGAGAAAGTTTCGCAAAAACTGATCGCCACATTCCATATATTTTGGGTGGTCTTCTTTTCTGAAAAGTGCACCTAGTTCAGATTTTGAAACTTTAAAATCAACCAACGCCATTATTTTCTCAATATCATCGTTAGTGAGTTTTAAAGCTACACGCAATTTTTTTAATATATCGTTGTTTGTCATCCTTTTTTTTTGGGGAAAGCTTACTATTTAAAGTTATTTTTTATTATAAAGTTTTTTCCCAGCAGCCTCATAAGTGTCGCCACTTACCCAAAATGGCGTTTTTGGATTGTTGCCGATAAGTCTTCCTGAAAGCACATAGGATTTAAAAAACTTTACTAAATAATCATAATCAATCGTATCTGCTTCATCGCTTGGTTGATGGTAATGGTCAGTTACATTCCCTGAAAAAGAAGTAAACCCTAAGGAATAGGTTGGTGCAGGAATTCCTTTTGCAGCAAAATTCACATTATCACTTCGGTCAAAAAGGTTTTGCTCAGGCGCAGGATCGTCTTTAGCCTGTAAACCAAAGGCCGAAGCGGCTACTTTTATATCATTTTCAGCAGTGGTTCTTCCTAGTCCTACAACGGTAATGATACTAGTGTCATTATAACCGGCATTATCACTATTAAAACAATACACCATTTGGTTTAAGGCAATTAAAGGGTTTTCTACATAATATTTGCTTCCTAAAAGTCCTTTTTCTTCTCCAGTGAATAAAATAAAAAGAGCACTCCGTTTGGTGGGATACTTGGCTACATTTTCTGCCATACTCAAAACTGTTGTTACACCCACAGCATTGTCTCTTGCACCGTTGTATATTGAGTCGCCTGTTGCATCTGGTTTTCCTATGCCTACGTGGTCATAATGTCCAGAATAAATGATGTATTCATTTTTAAGTTTAGGATCGGTACCTTCTACCATTGCCACTACATTTCGAGAAATTATTTCTTCTTTTTTTATGCCTGAAATAGTGATTTCAACAATGTTTTTTTTGTTAGAGGCAATAGAGTTAGCAATAGCATTATTGGTGTCTAGCACCCAGAAATAGTTAAAATCTTCCTTTTCTTCCTCCTTTTCTACTAAACCTATTCTATTTTCGGAATAGGCATGGTCAATAAAACTCCATATTGCAGGGTTTATATCTGCCAACTCAACAATTGCCACTGCACCGTGTTTTTTAGCCAATTCTTTTTTTTGTTCTATTAGTCCAAACATTTCTCTGGCAGAATTTATAGTTTCGCTTCCAGCCTTTACATATACTACCTTATCTTTTACATCCTGCATTTCATAATCTTTTTCAAGACCGTAGTTTACATACACAGCAGTACCATCATAATAAAAGTTTCCGCCTTCTATAGGAGCAGGAGCTATTTGCTCTTCACCATTTATACGAATACTTCGTTTGGTTGCCGCTGTTGTTTTTGATAGTGGTACGTTCTGAAAAAATCCATCAGCGCTAGGCACTTGTTTTGTGCCATACCCACGCAATTGATTGGCTAAATATTGTGCTGCAATTTTCCCTTCATTTGTTCCAGTTTCCCGACCGCGCATTTCATCACTAGCAAGAAAATAGATATGACTTTCTATCTTGTTTTTTGTAATAAGGGAGGATGCAATTTCTTTATCGGTTTGTGAAAATAAACATAAAGAAATAAAAAAAATGAGTATCGTTATAGTGCCTTTATTCATTGAATTTTTTTTTGAATAACAAACTTAACCAATTGGAAGAAATAAAACCGATGGATTCATAACTTTTTAGAATATTTTTTAATTGAAATTAAAAAAGAAAAACACCACTGCTGCCCATTCTTTTTTTACATTTTTAGCATAGCCAATAGTGCTATAACTGCTATTTTGAACCGTGCCATCCTCCTTAATATAACCTATTGTGGTATAACTGCTATTTTGCACCTTACCGTCTTCTTTTACATATCCTACTGTGCTATAGCTAGAATTTTGAATGATGCCGCCTTGCTTTATATAGCCAATAGTACTATAACTAGCGTTTTGTATGGTGCCATTTTCTTTTATATATCCTACAGTACTGTAACTGCTATTTTGAATTGTTCCATCATTTTTTAAATAACCTGTAGTGCTGTAACTGCTGTTTTGTAGGGTTTGTGCAGTACTAATGTGAATAGTGAAACTAAATAGTATTGTGAGAAGTACTAATTTCATATTATGATGAAGTTGTGGTTTATGATATTTTATTATCAAGTACTTTGCCAGAATAATGACCCACTTGATTTTTTTTAACTTACATAGGGTTTATCAATATCTATAAAAATTGTTTATCAAAGAGCACATTTTTTTATTTAAAATACAATGAATTTCTGTTTTTAATTTTTAGAAAATTCTTTAATTGAAAAAAAAATACATCTTAAGCTATAAAAAGCTAAAGATGTATTTTAGGATTTTTCTGAAGTTTAATCAAAATTGAAACCAAAAAGTTTTACTTGATCATCTCATAACTTCGTTTGATAAATGCAGTTAATTCTTCGCCTTTTAACAAGTTTTGTGAGAGTCGTGCTAGGTCTAATGCTTGTGTGATAAGTCGTTCTTGTTTTTTCTTAGTTTTTGTGTTAAGTATTTCACCCACTAATTCATGGTTGGTATTGACCACAAGATTATACATTTCGGGCATGTTTCCCATTCCAAACATACCGCCGCCGCCAGTTTGACTCATTTCTTTCATTCGTCTCATAAACTCTGGTTGCGTAATGATAAACGGACTTGCGTTACTATCCATGGCTTCTAGTTGTACACTAAATTTTTGCTTTGGAACAATTTCTTCAAGTATGGTTTTTAAGGCTGTTTTTTCATCCTCATTCAGCTTTGAAATTGCTTGGTCTTCTTTCTTTACTAGGTTGTCTATGTGGTCTCCATCAACTCTTACAAAACTTACTTTTTCTTTTTCGCTTTCTAGCTTTTGAATTAAATGAGAAACGATGGGCGAATCTAAAAGTAAAACCTCATATCCTTTTTCTTTTGCGGTTTCAATATAGGCGTGTTGTTCGTCTTTATTGCTTGCATAAAGAATTATAAGCTTACCATCTTTATCGGTTTGGGAATCTTTTATTTTTTCTTGAAGTTCATCAAATGTGAAATAAGTGCCCTCTACCGTTGGGTACAAAGCAAATTTATTAGATTTTTCAAAGAATTTATCTTCAGATAGCATTCCATATTCAATGACAATTTTTATATCATTCCATTTTTTTTCAAAATCTTCACGATTGTCATTGAATAAGGACGTTAATTTGTCGGCTACTTTTCTAGTGATGTAGCTGGATATTTTTTTAACAGCACCATCAGCTTGTAAATAGCTTCTGGAAACGTTTAAAGGAATATCTGGAGAGTCAATAACTCCGCGAAGCATGGTTAGGAATTCAGGAACAATTCCTTCTACATTATCGGTAACATATACCTGATTTTGGTATAACTGAATCCGGTCTTTTTGCATATTCATGTCCTGACCTAATCTTGGGAAATATAAAATTCCAGTTAGATTAAAAGGATAATCTACATTTAGATGAATATTAAATAGAGGTTCTTCAAACTGCATAGGATACAACTCTCTATAGAAACTTTTGTAGTCTTCTTCATTTAAATCTGCAGGTTGTTTTGTCCACGCCGGATTTGGGTTATTGATAATATTATCAATTTCTACTTTTTCTTTTTCGTCACCTTCTTTTGCATCTTCTGTAGCCACATTAGCCTCTTTGGTTCCAAATTTAATTGGGATAGGCATAAACTTGTTATATTTTTGGAGCAAACTGTCAATGCGACTTTCTTCTAGAAATTCGGTCGAATCGTCAGCTATATGCAAAATAATTTCGGTGCCTCGTTCTGTTTTGTCGGCTTCTTCTAAGGTGTATTCTGGTGAACCGTCACATGTCCAACGTGCAGCAGGTTCGTCTTTATAGGATTTAGTAAGTATTTCTACCTTGCTTGCTACCATAAAGGCTGAATAAAAACCCAATCCAAAATGCCCAATAATGCCGGCATCTTTGCCATTTTTATCTTTGTATTTTTCTAAAAACTCTTCTGCACCAGAAAAAGCAATTTGGTTGATATATTTTTCTACCTCGTCTTTGGTCATCCCAATTCCTTGGTCAATGATGTGTAATTGCTTCTTTTCTTTGTCAATTTTTACTTCAATCTTTGGAGTACCGTATTCAACATTGGCTTCACCAATATTGGTTAAGTGTTTTAATTTTAAAGTTGCATCTGTTGCATTCGAAATTAGCTCCCGAAGAAAAATCTCGTGGTCGCTGTATAAAAACTTTTTAATTAAAGGAAAGATATTCTCTACCGATACATTAATGTTTCCTGTTGCCATAATTTGTTTTGTTTAATACTGTTTCACAGACTAAGGCAAAAAAAGTACCAAGAGGGTAGTGGGTGACAAGATGGCACAAAAAGGTATTTAAAGGCTAGTATTTTTTTGTGGTTCAGAGAAAATGAAAAAATCACGCACTAAATTTGGGAAAGAGTTATTTAAAGACTAATCAAACCGTCTTAATTTTTAACAAAACTTTCTGTTTAACTTATATATTATTAATGTTAAACATATAGTATCTTTGGTGTTCAATATTTCTTCATAAAATAGTTCAGAAACAGTGTATTATGGCAACAACAAAAAAAACAAATTCAACAAAGAAAGCTCAGGGTACTATTACTAAAATAACCCAGCAAGATATTATAAATGTGTACATGAGTTATGTTTTAGAGCATGAACAAGCACCAAAATCGGTTTATAAATTTGCCAAAGAAAATGGTTTTACCGAAGCTCAATTTTATCAATTTTTTGGTTCTTTTGAAGGTTTAAAAACAGTTATTTGGACTACTTTTTTTCAAATGACAATGGATTTGGCTTATAAAAATAAAAATTTTGAGTCCAATAGCAATCAGGAAAAAATGCTAACGTTTTTTTATACTTTTTTTGAATTGCTTACAGCCAATCGTAGTTATGTGTTTTTTACATTAAAAGAACACAAGGATATACTGAAAAACATGCAGCAACTTGCTGGATTACGTAAAAAAATTAAAGTGTTTGCCACAGAATTGATTGAGGACAAAAATGACGAGAAACAGATAAACATATTAAAACAACCCACTTTTATATTTTCAGAAGGTGCTTGGTTACAAACTGTATTTATCTTAAAGTTTTGGATGGATGATAATTCAGCTGCATTTGAGAAAACAGATTTGGTTATTGAGAAGTCAGTTAGAGCAATCTTTGATGTATTTGCCACCACACCATTAGAAAGTATGATAGATTTTGGTAAATTTCTTTGGAAAGAAAAAATGGCATAATGCAAACCTTTAAGAAATTATAGAAAAAGAGTTTATGGTATCTGCAAAGCAATTAAAACAATTGTGATGCTAATTAAAAGCAACCTTTTTGATTTAAAAATAAAATAGTATCCATAATAGTATAAAGAAAAGTAATTTATGAAAACATTAGATTCTATTCCCACTGGAAAAATTAAACGTGCTTCTCAATTGTTGAAAACAGGAGTAAAAGTAGGAGGAAACTATTTAAAATATTATGGAGAAAAATTTGTACATCCAGAATTGACTAAAGATAAATTAAATGAAAGTAACGCTGAAGATATCTACGACAGCCTTAAAAATCTTAAAGGAAGTGCCTTGAAAGTAGCCCAAATGCTTAGTATGGAAAAAAACATCATGCCAAAAGCCTATGTTGAAAAATTTTCTTTGGCACAGTTTCAGGTGCCACCACTTTCTGCTGCTTTGGTAAGAAAAACGTTTAAAAAATATTTAGGTCAAGAACCGGAAGCTATTTTTGATAGTTTTAATGTAGATTCTGTTAATGCAGCTAGTATTGGGCAAGTACATCGAGCTACCCGTGATGGAAAACAGTTAGCCGTTAAAATTCAATATCCCGGAGTTGCCGAAAGCATAAGTAGTGATTTAGCCCTTGTAAAACCTGTGGCAATGAAAATGTTTAATATTAAAGGAAAAGATTCCGATAAATATTTTAAAGAAGTAGAGGATAAACTATTAGAAGAAACCGATTATAATTTGGAATTACTTCAAAGCAAGGAAATTACTGAAGCTTGTGCCTTAATACCAAATATAATTTTTCCGTTATATTATGAAAATTTATCCAGCAAACGTATTCTTACTATGGACTGGATGGAAGGCGAGCATCTTTCAGAATTCACTAATCGAAATACCAATAAAGTACTTGCTGATAAAGTTGGACAAGCCTTATGGGATTTTTATATGTACCAAATCCATATACTAAAAAGTGTTCATGCAGATCCACATCCTGGAAATTTTTTGATAAGTAAAGAGTTTCAATTAATAGCTATCGATTTTGGATGCATAAAACGGGTACCCGAAGAATTTTATGTACCCTACTTTGAGTTAGCTAAGCCTGAATATATAAACAACCCTGATCTATTTATGGAACGAATGTTTGCCTTAGAAATTTTACGTACAGATGATACCCCGGAGGAACTAAAATTCTTTTCCGAACTCTTTCATGAAATGTTGAGTTTGTTTACCCTACCATTTCACAGCGACACTTTTGATTTTTCAGATCCTGTTTTCTTTAGGAAAATAGCAAAATTGAGTGAAAAATATTCTAAAGACAATGAAATTAGAAAAATGAATGGTAACCGCGGTTCCAAACATTTTTTATACATTAATCGAACATTTTTTGGGTTGTATAATTTAATGAATGATTTGGGAGCAAGGGTGCAAATTAATGCATATAAAAAATATGTAAATCTATAGAGGGATAGTTTTTTTGAAATGATATTTAATATAGTTTAGCTATAAAAAAATACATTGGCGAAAAATTAACAAAACTTTCTGTTTATTTATTTGGATTAAAAATTAAACAAAGTTACTTTTACAATATATAAAATACCTGTGTGGGAATCAAAATTGCTATGAATCCTTAGAAAATATTTTCAAGCACAATTAATTTTATTTATTGGTTAGGTTGTTTAAGAGGCAAGTTTCATTCTTTGAAATTTGCCTCTTTTTTTAGAATGGATTTAGTATTATTTTCTTTTTCTTATTAATTCTAAAACTCCATTAATGAAGGTTAAAGGATGTATTGGGTTTCCAGGCACATACAAATCAATTTTATGGGTTTCTAAAAAACTTCTGTCTAATGCTGGGCTGCCAGAAAAAATTCCTCCGCTAATAGCATCTGTACCTGCCAAAATTATAATTTTTGGCTCGGGCATTGCATCATAGCAAATTTGAAGTGGCTCTGCCATACTTTTGGTGATGGGCCCTGTAATAACGATGCCGTCAGCGTGTCTAGGGGAAGGTACAAATTCAATTCCATAACGACCCATGTCAAAGTTAACATTGCTGCACGCACCAAGCTCTAACTCGCAACTGCCATCGCCACCGGCACACACCTGACGAAGTTTTAATGAGCCACTAAAATAGTCGCTAATTTCTTTTCTAATAATTTCGGGGTTAAGTACAATAGGGGTTTCTAGGCCTTCTTTTACGACCAATCCCTCGCGACTATTGCTTGCAATTTTGTATGTTTTTGTGAACCTTATTTTTTTTGGAAAAGCGATGGCACATGCACCACAAAAGGTACATTTACCTAAATCTAACTGTACAGGATTGGTAGTAATAGCTTTAGTGGGACAAATTTCTTCAAGTGTATTTTCATCTACTTTTTCGTTGCTAATTATTGGCAACCCTCTAAAAACACCCGGAATTTCCACCGTAGTGACATCCGGAATATATTGTTTTCCTTGGTGAATGAGTATTTTTAAATTGTTAATCATAATGTTTTTTTAAACTTGAAATTATAAATCGTGGCCTGCATAGGATAAATTGAAACTTTTATTGCTTATAGGAAAATCTGAAATTTCATTATTTCTTACCGCCAAAGCCATTGCTAACCAATTATGAAAAGAAGGGTCTTTTATTTTATAATGAACCAATTCTCCTTGAGCATCGGTAATGGCACAATGGCAAATTTCACCTCGCCAACCTTCTACCATTGAAAGTACAAAAGTATTTGGTGTGGGTTTTGGTAGTACTATTTTATTTGTATTTTCTGCGGGTATGGCATTTAATAAGGTTTTAATATAAGCTATGGATTGTTTTACCTCTCTATATTTAATTCTTGCGCGGCTATATGCATCGCCGTGATGTTTAAGAATAGGTTGGTGCGATAGGTTTGGATAAAGATTGTACGGGTGAGATGTTCTAATATCTCGATTAATATTTGTCATTCTTGCTGCCATCCCCACAAGACCTATGCTTTTTCCTACGGCATTGGTTACGATTCCTGTTTTTTCAAACCTACCTAATACAGTTGGCGCACTAAATGTTTCCTTGCAAATTTCATCGAAATCTGGTTCAAACGCATCCAATACTTTTTTTAATTTTTCTCCCAATTCTTCTGTGATAGGAAAATTTGAAAATCCTGCACGAATTAAACTTTTTGCCATCCTGTTTCCACACCATTGTTGGAAAAAGTTAATGATAGGAGTTCTAAGTCGGCCATAAACGGCACTTCCTAGTTGATAACCCACATCGGTACACATACCACTTAAGTCGCCGGTATGAATGGCTATGCGTTCTAATTCTAATGCTAGAGTTCGTGCAAAATGTGATTCGACATCGGTTTTCACATTACACAAGACTTCCCATAAATTAGCAAAGGTGGTAGTGTGTCCTACTACTGAGTCGCCTGAAATATTTTCTGCTAAGGTGTGGCGTTCAATTAATTTTTTCTTCTGAAGAAATAGGGTTTCAATGCCCCGATGCTGATACCCTAATTGGATTTCAAGATGCAAAATTTGTTCGCCATTGCAGATAAAACGAAAATGTCCGGGCTCAATAATTCCTGCGTGGATTGGACCAACACCTACTTGGTGCAATTCTTCACTTTCTATATTAAAAAACGGATAGTTGGCAATGGTATTATTTTTATTAGTTTGATTGAAAGCAAATCGAACCGGTTTTAACCAAGGGTGATTACGTATAGGAACACCAAAATTTTCGTAAATTTCTCGTTCAAATTTTTCAAAAGCAAGGTGATGCTGTGTAAAAGATTCAATGGGCGTTTGTCGTGGAACTAATGACGAGGAAACATGGAAAAGCGCGTCCTTATCGTTTGCAATGCAGCAAATAAGTTTTACTTTATCTTGAATTGCAATACCATAATAATTTACACAATGGTGGTTTTCATCTTGTAACAATGAGGTATTGAATTCTAAAAATTGCGAATATTCCAGAGTAGGAATAGTATCAAAAGGAATTGGCTGGTTATTTTTAATGGCAATTGCTTTCATATCTATAAAGGTAGGTTTTTAACAGCTTCATTTATCAAATCGACCATTTCTTGTGGTGGATTTAACCCAAGGTAAACCACGAGACCTAGAAAAATGAATTGTGAAATGGATTCGTAGGGTTTTATGCGTTCTACTTTTGTTTCATCAAAATCTACTGCTGGGGAAAACAGCAATTTGAATATGTTTTTTCCAAAAGCCCAAATAATAATAGTGAGAAGTAATAAAACCAAAATTAATACAAATAAATAATGGGCTTCAAACAAGGACCGAAAAATTAAAAATTCGCTAATAAACATACCGGATGGTGGCATTGCCGTAGCTGAAATAAATCCTAAAAGAATCACCATAGCACCAGTAAGGTTGTATTTAAAATAATTTCCCGAATCGTAAATGCTTTTGCTTTTGTATATCCTATAAATTTGCCCCATTTGAAAAAATAAGCTAGATTTTACAAACGAGTGAAGAATAATATGCAGTATGGCAGCATAATAGCCAATACCACCGGCGGCAATACCTAACATTACAATACCCATATGTTCAATACTAGAGTAAGCAAACATCCTTTTTATGTTTTTTACTTTAATCATATAAACGGCAGCAATAAATATAGAAAGGACAGCAGAAATCATAATGATATTATTTGTCCAAGGAAGCAATTTAGTTTGGGCAATGATTTCGTAGAAACGAAAAATACCTATAAACCCCACATTCATTAAAACACTCGATAATAAGGCCCCAGCAGGTGAAGGGGCTTTGTCTTTTGCATCAATTCCGGCAGTGTACATAGGCACAAGACCTATTTTGGCAGTATATCCAGTAAAGATAAAAATGAAAGCCAATCGGAGCCAAAAAGGATCCAATTCATTTGCTCTCCTTATTAAGGAAGTGAACGTTAGATCACTTTGACCGACTTGCTGAACGGCAATACTTAAAAACAAAATACCAATAAATACAAAAGTGATACTTATAGAGCAAACAAAAATATATTTCCAAGTACCTTCAAGGGTGCGAAGATTTCTTCGGTGATAAATAAGAGCTGATGCAGAAAGAGTAGTCATTTCCACAAAAATCCAAGTTACCGCAATATGGTTAGAAAGGTAAGCCAAACTTAATGCAAAGATAAGTACAACCATAGAGGCATAATACATCGCTCTATTTCTTGGATGGTCATCATTTTTTGAAAAGAAAACATAGCTATGGTAAAAGGCAGGGACAACAATAATACTAATGGTAAAAAGCAATAAAACACCAATAGCATCCGGAAGGAAATAGCCATATTCTTCTATGTTTTTATGGTGATATTCAAAGATGGTAAACACCCATTGAAGAATTAGAAAAATAGCCACTAGGATATAATTCATTTTTTTATTTCTGTTAAAAAACAGGGAGGCTGAAATGGCAAATGCACCTATTAAATAAGGTATGGTCATATTTTGAATGATAATTTTAGTGTATATCTAAACATTTTAAAAACGATTTTTTTAATAAAAACATTTAACATCGTTAATCTTTTAAGTTTCTTAATTGGTCCACATCACCGCTTCCAAGAACATCACCAATTTTATTTACAAATATTCCTAGGAGTAATACCGTGATAAAAAGATCGAGAAGAATACCAGTGTTAACCAGCAATGGCATTTCGTTACCCACGGCAAGCGATAAAATAAAAACTCCGTTTTCTATAACCAGAAACCCCATAACGTGTGTTAGAATTTTTTTTCTGGTGCCAATAATATATAAACCCGTAAATAGGGCAGATAGCGCCGCAACAAAATATACTTTGTTTAATTGTGAATCCTCAATGGTATTAGATAACAAAAAGGTAGCTACAACAATAGTAGTTACAATAATAAGGGAAATAAAGTTGGGCACATATGGCTCTGCCTCTCTAGTAATAGCATTTCGTTTTATTACGTAATTAAGAAATAAGGGAACCGCGAGTGCTTTAAAAATAACGGTTTCTAAAAGTATGAAGGTGAGATTTAGTGGGTTCATTTCACCCAATTCTATAAAACTTACTCCAAACAGTAGGATGCCTTGAAAGGCAAGAATTTTTACATAACTCATCAGTCGGTTTGCTATACTTAAATAGATAAGCGACATAGAAAATACGATTAATAATACGTTAGTCATTTTTTTATAAATTTTTTAAATCAAATTGTTTATAATACAATCCATAAAAATTAAATAATGTAAAAGCATTCATAATTAAACAAATTTCCCCATAATCAGTAATACCCCAAAAAATATTAGTATCGAAAAAGAGGTAAGAGTAAATATAAATTGGGCATTATTTCCCATTCTAAATCGTGCGGAAAAGGACTCTAAAATTCCTACCATAATAGCAAAGAGGATTTGAACTACTAAAAATATAAGGATAGAAATTAGGATTGAAAATGAACCGGTAAAAAAATTGGCTATAAGCGCTCCATACATTGCAAACTTTAGGTTTGTGCCAAAAAGAATTAAACCCAAATCAAAACCGCTGTTGTCCAGAATCATTACTTCGTGAACCATCGTTAATTCTAAATGTGTTTTTGGGTCGTCAACCGGCATACGGCTGTTTTCAATCATAGCAATCATAATTAAAACAAAGGTTGCTAAAATACCAAGGGCATACGAAATATAAGAACCAAAATGGAGGGATGTAAATATTTCGTAGAACGAGGTATGCCCTGTGTACAATGCGAAAGAACCCATTAAAATAAAAAAGGCAGGCTCTGCAAGCATCGAGTATAATGCTTCTCGACTTGCTCCCATACCCTCAAAACTACTTCCGGTATCTAAAGCGCCAATGATGCTGAAAAATTTTCCAAGAGCTAGCACATAAGCAAAAAACACAAAATCACCATCAAAAGAAACAATGCCTTTGTATTGCCCAAAAGGTATTACTAAAATAGCCATAATAATAGAAGCAAAATAAATGCTTGGTGCAATCTGAAAAATAAAGCTGGTAGTGCGGCTAAACACTGCTCCTTTTTTCCACAATCGAATCACGTCTTTCATCGGCTGAAAGATTCCTGGTCCTTTTCTGCCAGAAGTTATGCTTTTGGTTCTTATAACAATTCCCATAAAAAACAAACTTGTGACAACCATTAATACAAGGCTTAGCATACTATATTTGGTTTAAAAAGTAAATTATTTTTTTTATTGCATCAAATAAAATTGGAAAACCAATAATTAATGCGATGAATACCGTACCATAAAGCACATAAAACTGTGCATTCCCATTTTGCAAAAACTGGAATCTTATGAAGAAATGTCGCATTCGTTTCCATGGTTTTTCAAGGAGCCATATTTCAATTTTATCATGAGGATGGGTTTCGTGTTTGCCTAAAGAAGGAAAAACACCTTCAATGTCAATTTTATGCTTTTCAATAGATAAAAGGGGTTCAGCAAGTTTTCTGTAGGATCTAATGAACGAACTGGCAGAATATTGCATTTTTTTGGTTTCTCCCACATAACCACAACCCCAAGTGGCTTGGATGGGTTTTGGTTTTTTGTTAGTAACCCATTTTCTTATATATAAAATAAAAGCCACTAATACAATAAATTCAATTGCACAATAACCTATATATTGAAGCGTATCGCTAATTTGGATAGAAGGTGAAATATCCTCCATAAATTTCATCTTATCAGCATATAATTTTATAGGTTCAAGTAAAAGAGACAAGAAAAATTTTGGAAATAGACCTATAGAAACAATACCCGCTGCAGCCATATACATTGGTAAGAGTTTCCCCATTTTAGATTCGGTGGGAGTGTCATTAAAATCCTTACGGGCATTCCCTAAAAAAATAGACCCAAAGGCTTTGGTAAAACAAAGAAGCGCAAGACCTCCAATAAGTACTAATCCAAAAACGGAGAAAAGAAGGGTCATTATATTAAGCATTGCAATGTTTTTCATTCCCTGAAATAAACCGGAGTAAATTAAAAATTCAGACACAAAACCGTTAAATGGTGGAAGTCCACAAATAGCAAGTGAGGCAATCAGAAATAAAATGGTGGTTTGCGGCATTCTTTTTACTAGCCCTCCAAAGTGCTCAATATTCATCGTGTGTGTTGCTTGATAAAGGTTTCCTGCACCAAAAAACAGTAACGATTTAAATAAAGAATGGTTTAATACGTGAAGCAGAGCCCCACCAAACCCAAAAAAAACTAAGTTGCTATTTTCTTGTCCTATTCCTAAAGTTCCCAACCCAATACCAATACCTATAATACCTATATTTTCGATGCTGTGGTAGGCCAAAAGTTTCTTTAAATTGTGTTGAATGATAGCGAGCATTACTCCATAAATGCCAGAAATAACTGAAAACACAAGAATTAAATAGCCCAATACCACATAATCGGTTTGAATAAGTTGTAACATTCTTAAAATTCCAAAAATGCCTATTTTGATGATGACACCAGACATTACTGCAGAAATATGAGATGGAGAGGCAGGATGTGCATACGGAAGCCACGTATGAAAAGGTACAAATCCTGCTTTAATAGCAAACCCAATAAAAAAGGCAAAAAACACCCCTAAACTTACAACAGGTGGAAATGTAGTTGAAAATTGATGAATGGCCTCAAAATCATAAGAGCCAGTTCTATAATTTACCCAGATAAATCCTAAAGTAAGAAATAATACCCCAACGTGCGATTGAATCAAAAAAGTGATGCCAGCTTTGAGTGTAGCCTGTTTTTGGTATTCAAAAATAATGAGAATAAAACAAGAAAGCGTCATAATTTCCCAAGCAAATAAAAACACTAATGAATTTTGAATTATGCAAATAGCCATTAATGAGGTTTGCATTAAAAGAAATGCAAGGCAATGTAATGAAATGTTTGTGGTTTGTTTTTGATAGGCTTTCATATACTGTAAACCATACAAAGCCCCGGTAATGACGGTAAAGTTAATCAAGAGCATAAACCATCCAGATAGTGCGTCAATCCTAATCGGGATTTCACTGGTAATGATGGTTCCCGATAAAATAAATTCTAATTTTTCACCCATTAAGGCAGGTAGAGCAATATATCCAATTATTATAGCATTTAAAATTACCGCAGAAACCGTAACTATTCCTTTCCATTTCATTTTTATAAATGGAATCAACAGAAGGGTCAGTATCAAAATTTCTATATAAGTTTGAATATATACCATCAGATTAGGTTAAATAAGGTGCCAAAAAACACCAATAAAATAAAGAAAATTCCATAAACCACATACATTTGAACTTTCCCATTTTGTATAAATTGAAAATAGTTTAATCCACGTAGCAATCGTTTTGTTGCCTGCTCAAAAATGTTATCTTCAAAAAAATCAGCATAATGAGAGGTGTGTTTTCTTGATTCAGGAAAAATATCACTGGTTTCAATTTCCATATATTTTTTATTTTCCTTTACAATAAAGCTCAATAGCTTGCTTAAGCTTTTAGAATAAGATTTTCCAGTGTATTGCATAGATATATTTGGTGCCACATAGCCGCACCCCCATGTATTGTTTTGTGTTATAGGTTGAAGTTTTACAAAATAATTTCGTAAAAGAAAGATTCCTATAAGAAGTACTAAAAAAAGAATAGAATATCTACCCACATTTTCCATTAATGTTATCATGGGGGTAAATATTTCTAAATCGATTAGGTTAGAAATGGGCATCATAGATTGAATAACTTGAAGAGTCACACTAAAATAAAATTGTGGAAAAAAACCTATGGAAAACATTATAGCAACAATAAAATATTGCGGTGCCCGCATCCATAAAGAGACTTCTGTTGGGGTATTTTTCAAAAGCTGCCTTGGATTTCCTAAAAACACGGTGCCAAACATTTTAGTAAAGGTTAACAAAGAAAGTCCGCCTATAAAAGCCAAACTTGCAAGCGAAAGTATCATTAAAGTAGAATGCGTTAGACCAATGGTATGTATGCCGTTTAAAAATCCGTTATAAATTAAAATTTCAGAAATAAAGCCGTTTAAAGGAGGTAGCCCACCGATAGCAATGGCGCCAATAAGAAATAAAATGGCGGTTTGAGGCATTTGGCGAATGAGTCCACCTAGTTTTTCCATATCCCGCGAGTGAGTTTGCTGATAAACAGACCCAACGGCAAAAAATAATAAAGATTTGAATAAAGAGTGATTTAAAGTATGTAATAAAGCACTACTAAGCCCAATAACCATAAGCATTGTGTTATTAAAACCAGCACCAATAAGAAACAATCCAATGCCTGCGCCAATAATACCTATGTTTTCAATAGTACAATAGGCTAACATTTTTTTAAAATCTCGATGTACACTTGCGTTTAAAATACCAAATATTCCGGTAATTATGGAAATAATAAGAATGGATTCGCCAATAAGTAACAATTCACTTTGCAGCATTAAGGCCACTCGAATAATTCCGTAAATTCCTAATTTCACAATTACACCAGACATCACACCAGAAATATGTGAAGGTGCAGCAGGATGTGCGTGAGGAAGCCAAGAATGTAGCGGTACAAAACCCGCTTTGATACCAAAACCTACAAAAAAAACCAGAAATAACCAGGCATTAAAGTTGGTGCCAAAATAGTCGCTTATTGCAATAAAATTAAAGGAGCCTTGAGCAAAATATACCCAAATAAAGCCAACGGTTAAAAACGCAACACCCAAGTGCATTTGCACCATATAATTGATACCAGCTTTTAAGGTATCCTTTTTGTTGTGTTCAAAAATCACTAAAAATAAAGACGATAAAGACATCATTTCCCAAGCAATCAAAAATGCCAAGCTGTGCTGTAACATACAAACCCAAAGCATAGAAACCTGAAAAATAAGAAATAGAGACCAATGTAATGAAAGATTTGCCTTTTGTGCATTATAGGTTTTCATATAGCCAATGCCGTAAAAAGCGCCATTTAAACAGGTTAAATTGATAATTAAAATAAACCAAGCAGATAAAGCATCAATACGCAGGGGAATCTCTCCAAATAAAACAGAGCCTGGCAGAAAAAATTCTACGGGGGTTCCAAATAATGCATTTACTGCAGGAATGGATGTGGTTATTGCAACGAGTAAAACAAGAAGAAAACTAGTAAAAACTTTTATTTTTGCTGGCAGCATAGGAATACAAAAAATCCCGACACCTACTATAATTGCCGATGACATAATCAGCCAAAAATTATCCATATTTTAATATGTCTTAGTTTTAATAATCCGTTTGGATATTTTTTAGGCCAAAATATCCATATAGTACAATCAAATTTAAGTAAACATTTTCACCTTTGAAGAGGAAATTTTTTTGAAAATAATTTGAAACTTGATAAGAGCAAATTTGATATTGTAAAATTGGGGTTTTTTATTCAAAAACGGATAGTATAAAGCAATTTTCTTTGTTCGTTTACAAATGAAAGTTTAGGCTAATTTTGATTCTTTACCTGGAAGAAGGTCCTAACCTAACTTGCAAATCATTTTATCATTAATGTTTTTAACTATAAGTTACGTAGCAAAAAATAAAGAATTAAAAAGAGTACAATAAAAAAAATGGCTTTCTAAACAAAATCATCTTTTGTAAGTAATATAAAAATATTTGGACTTAAAATTTCCGCCGTAAGTTGATTTTTCAGCATCCTTTTTAGTTTTATTAATTATTTATGTGAATTTAAGAAAAAGCAACCATATAATAATCAATCCTATAGATGTTTTTTATATACTATGCATGCATACTTAATGAAGTATTAAAGTATTAATCTAATTATCATTAATGCGTATATTGCAACACAATTCAAAGTAATATCTTATTTTTTTAGACTATGAGAAAAATGTATAATTCAAAAATAATTGGTTTAGGAAGTTATGTTCCAGATAATATAGTAACGAATGAGGATTTATCCAAAATGATGGATACCAATGACGAATGGATACAAGAGCGAACCGGTATTAAAGAACGACATTGGGCAGTACCCGGAGCGGGAGACACTACATCTGCAATGGGAGTAAAAGCCGCAAAAGTAGCGATTGAGAGGGCCGGTATAGATAAAAATGATATTGATTTTATTATTTTTGCTACGTTAAGTCCAGATTTTTATTTTCCTGGTCCCGGAGTTTTAGTTCAAAAAGAATTAGATATTAAAACTGTTGGTGCACTTGATGTGCGCAACCAATGTTCGGGATTTGTTTATGCTATTTCTGTTGCAGACCAGTTCATAAAAACGGGGATGTATAAAAATATTTTGGTAATTGGTGCAGAGCTCCATTCGCACGGATTAGATAAAACTACCAGGGGAAGAGGCGTTACTGTTATTTTTGGTGATGGTGCTGGAGCTGTAATTTTAAGCAGAGAAGAAAATCCTAACAAAGGATTGCTTTCCACTCATTTACACTCGCAAGGAGAGCATTTTAAAGAGCTTTCCCTTGTTGCACCAGGAATGGGACAACGTTGGGTTAACGATATTTTAAAAGATAATGATCCTAATGACGAGTCTTACTTTCCTTATATGAATGGACCGTTAGTGTTTAAAAATGCTATTGTTCGATTTACAGAAGTAATTATGGAAGGATTGCAAACCAATGGTTTAAATAAAGAAGATATTGATATGTTGATTCCACATCAAGCTAATTTGCGTATTTCGCAGTTTGTTCAAAAGAAATTTGGTCTTTCTGATAATCAAGTATTCAATAATATCATGACCTATGGTAATACTACTGCAGCATCTATACCCATTGCACTTACTCAAGCTTGGGAACAAGGAAAAATTAAAGAAAACGATGTAGTTATTCTTGCTGCTTTTGGAAGTGGGTTTACCTGGGGAAGCGTTATTATTAGATGGTAATTAGTGGTGAGTTGGTGAGTGGTGAGTTGGTGAGTTGGTGAGTGTTGAGTGATGGGTGAGTGTTGAGTGTTGAGTGAGAATTGAGAACAATTTACTAAAAAGTAAGAGTTTTACATTTTCTAATGCTTAGTTATTTAGTTGTTTGATGAAGGTGGTTATCTTTTCGACAAGTTCGGGCATGATGGGTCGGTTAGGCTCGTTATAGGACTTTGCGTTTTCCATAGTATCTCCCAGAGTTATCTTTTTAAAGATATGGTTCATCCCTTCAATTATTAAAAACTCGGCATCCGGTTTTGCTTCTTTCAATAGTTTAGCTTCATTTTCATCTACCTGAATATCCTGGTCGCCATTAATTATATATACCGGAATGTTAAGTTTTGCAATTTCTTTTTGTGGATTATACGCCATCCATGTTCGCATAAAAGGTTGCACGCTTGGTCTAAAAATAGACGAGAGACCAATACCATAATTAGTAGCAATACCATTTATCCGTAAATCATCAAAACTATTTCGAGCGTCCTCTTTTAACGCCGGAGCTTGGCGTTCCAATTGGTCAACGATTACATCATCAATTTCCTGACCGGCTCCAGCGATAGAAATAAATGCATCTGCCCGATTTTCTTGCGCGGTTACCATTCCAACTAAAGAACCTTCGCTGTGACCAATGATTACAATTTTAGAAAAACGGGGGTCTTTTTTAAAATAGGCAGTAACATCCATAGCATCTTTGATAAAATCATCAAACACAATGTTTTCTTCTTTTAACCTTCCCTGTCTAGCTAGGTTTACCAATCGTTTGTCATACCGAAAGGTTGCAATTTTTCTATTGCTTAAACCTTCTGCCAGATATTTTAAAGAATTATTGTTTACCATCGGTTGGTTGCCATTTCTATCGGTTGGTCCGGAGCCTTGAATGAGAATGGCTAGTGTTGAGGTTTCTTCGTTTTCTGGTACAAGCAGCAAACCATCGATGAGGTTATTTATTTTTATCTCTTCTGCTTTATACGCTTTATTTTGACCAAAAGAGACAAAAACAATCAGGAATGTAAAGAGAATATGTATGCAGTTTTTCATCAGTACAATATTTTTCTGTTGGTTTATTTTTTAAAATAGGCTATAGCTTCTTGAGCTTCTATTGGCTTTTGTGTGCCTAGTAGTAATTTCTTACCACTTAATAACTCAATTTTTATGCCTTTATTTCCTTTTACATTCAAAGCCCTGCCTTGACGAAAACTAATGCGATATCCCCAGCCGCCATAATCGCCTATAGGACTATAAGAAACTACTTCACAAGATTTTATTTCGCGCCACGTAATGGTTTTTAAAGAATTTCTGAAAGGGGAAAAGGCATAATGGATGCCGTGAGTGTCTATTTTAATTTTCAATTTTAAAACCCAAATCAAAAATAGGAAAAGGAAAACGAGTAACGTATTTGTAATGAACAACAACCATAATTCTTCAGAATTTGTATCAAAATTCTCCTGATTCATAAAAATTATTAATGGTATTAGCGATACAACAAGGATAAAAATGAATAAAACTTTTAACCAAGACTGGTTAAATTGCTGCTCTTCATAAAATGTTTTCATAGAAAAGAAAATTGATTAATTGCTAGTTTAGAAATAATTTCAGCTAGAAGTATTGCACCAATAAATAAAAAAAATAGGCTTTGAGCCTTTAGCATTTGATGCCACTTTAAAACCGGAATAGAGTAAGATAAAAACCCAAGCCAAAACCAATAAACTCCATAAAGCAAAAACTAGAAGAAGAAATATATTGTCTAATAGGATTTCCATTATAGAATTATTACTATTTAACTCGCTTATTTGCAATCCTAAATCGGACATGGTGTTATTTATGTTGAAGAAAAAAGTAAGCAAAAAAACAGGTAAGGCAACTAAAGCGGTGATAAAAATGTCAATTAATCTTGTTTTTTTATTGGTAATTATCCCCGCTATAAACAGAAAAATAGATAGTATAAATAAGTTGATTAAGCTTTCTATCAAAGCAGTAGTAAACGAAATGGAAGTAACAAAATGGACATCCAGAACACCATTTCTTCGGGCGTTAAAAAAAGAGGCTAAAAAAGCAGAAAAAATAGTAAGTACTATTCCAAAAAACAAGAGTTTTTTTTCGGAAAATATTGAAAATGGATGTAATAATGGCTTTATCATTTACTATTTTTGGTTTAAAGTATTTAATTTTTCAATAATATCGTCCAGTTTATTTCTTATAGTAGGGTAACTGTTTCCCATCTGTTTTGCCATTTCTTTCAAGCTGCCGCTGTTCATAAAAAACTGCATCATAAAGTCTTGCTCTTCTTGAAGAAGTTTTAAAAATATTGGTAGTGCATAGTTTCCACCTACAGAGGTATTACAGTGCTCACATTTTAATTGTGCAACCTGTAAAATGCTTTCGCATGAGGGACAGAGGATGGGTAATTTTGGATTCATTTTTAAATTAAATTGAAACAAATATAAATAAAATTTAGTTTTAAATAAATAAAATTACATTTTTTTATTTAACTTCTTTGAATATATAGGCGTGTTTTTAGGATATTAATAATAAAATGGTAAAAATTTGATGATTTTTGTTAATTAATGTTTTAGTACATGACAAAAATATATTTCATTGAAAATCAACAAAATAAGTAATAATAAATTAGGATAAAAGACAGATATTCATTACATTAAAGAATTATTACCGCATAATTTTTCTAATGAAGAACACCAGTCTAGAGAGTAAAGATTCATCGTTAATATCAGTATTGCAAGGTCGTTTTAAAGGGGAACTCAATCTGGCAAGGGTCAAGCTCATCTGTTTATTTATAACGGCTTTATGCAAATAAAGACAATCAATTATGATAGACTTGCCTGTGGATTTGACGTAAAAGCTGATAAAAACAGTTCTTACAGAAGAATTCAACGATTTATGAAGGAATTTGATTTTCCGATGAAGACGGTTTCGGTTCTGGTATTCAATCTATTGCCATTTAAAGATGATTTGGTGCTGTTTTAGACAGAACGAATTGGAAATTTGGGACGAAGAACATCAATATATTAATGCTAGGTGTCAGTTATAAAAATGTAGCTTTTCCGTTAATGTTCAAAATGTTAGACAAGCTAGGAAATTCAGATACCGAGGAGCGAATTGATTTGATTAAGAAATATATTGAGTGGTTTGGAAAACAAAGCATTAATTGTTTATTGGCCGATAGAGAGTTTGTTGGTGATAAATGGCTTGAATTTTTGAACAATAAAAATATTCGATATTACATCCGAATTAGAAATAATTCTTACCAAAAACAAGCAGACATAAAAGCATTCTGGTTGTTTAATAATTTGAAAGTTGGAGAGTTTTATCATTATCCGAAAATAGTGGAGCTACACGGACAGCGATGTTATCTATCTGGAAGTAAAACAATTGACAGAGACGGGAATATGGAATTTTTAATTATAGTTTCGTTCAACAAACCAGAGCAAGCAAAGGCGTATTACAAACAACGATGGCAGATTGAAACCCTTTTTAGGGGATTAAAGAGTAGCGGTTTTAATATAGAAGACACACATGTGAGCGATTTAGAAAGATTAGAAAAATTATTTTCACTGACAATGATTGCTTTTGTATGGTGCTATAAAATTGGCGACTATTTGGATGAAAACATCAAAAAAAATAATAAAAAAACATGGTAGAAGAGCAGTAAGTGTGTTTAAATACGGATTAGATTACTTGTCAAAATTTTTTTTGACTGGATTCAAGTCTTTGGAAAACAACCTATTCTGCTTTTTGTCATGTACTAAATTAAATAGCATATAATAATGAGCCCTCCTTCGCTTTTTCGTAAATTCAAAAGCTTCGGAGGGCGAAGGTGGAGTCGGAGGGATTCGAACCCTCGTCCAAACAAGTAATAAAAAAGCTTTCTACACGCTTAGTTTTTATTTGATTTTCGTGATAAAGCCGGTCAAAAACTACCAATTTTATCCTTATTCCCAATTGAGTTTCAAAACCACATCAGGATCCTGTGACTTCTAGGTTTACTTTTACGATGTCTCTATATCAAATGCCGCAAACCAAGGCCGTTGAGAGACATCCTGCTTGCCCGCCTTGCGGGCCGAGGCATTACCTTACTTTATTCGGGTTATGCAGCTAGGGCGTAGTTATCTTCGCCGTTTAAAAAGTGTGAATTATGAGATTTACGAGCTGTAACCCAGCGCTCGACGTGCTTACCATTTCATTAGTCTCGCTGTCAAAACCAGTCGACCCCTAAAAAAAGATTTTTCGCTTGTTGCGAAGGGCAAAGATACGTCTTAAAATCTTATCTTTGCAATCCAATTTATTCACTACAAAAAATATTCCAAATGCCAATTACCTTCGCAATTATTAAAGAACGTAAAAATCCACCCGACAGACGCGTCGTGTTTTCCCCTGAAAAATGCCAAGAAGTCATACAAAAGTTTCCGGAAGCTCATATTAAAGTGGAAACTTCTGACATTCGAATTTTTAAGGATGAAGCCTATCGCAAAAAAGGGTTTGAAGTAATTGAAAATATTTCTAGCTGCGATGTAATGATAGGCGTTAAAGAAGTGCCTATTTCGGCTTTAATTCCGAATAAAAAATACTTTTTCTTTAGCCACACCATTAAAAAACAACCCTATAATCGAAATTTATTAAAGGCTGTTTTAGAAAAAAACATTCAATTATTTGATCACGAAACCATTGTAACTGAAGAAGGGCACCGGTTAATAGGTTTTGGTCGTTATGCAGGATTGGTTGGTGCCTACAATGGTTTTAGGGCATTGGGTTTACGAGAGGGTATTTTTCAATTGCCTAAGGTGGAAACGCTACCAGATTTGGAAGCCGTAAAAAGTGAATTGCTTAAAATAAAACTTCCCAACCTTAAAATTGTGCTTACGGGAAGTGGTAAAGTGGCTCATGGTGCAAAAGAAATTTTAGATCACTTAAAAATAAAACAAGTAGAGATAAACGAATATCTAACAAAATCATTTTCAGAATCGGTTTTTTGTTTAATCGACGTTTTAGACTATAATAAGCGTAAAGATGGACAAGTAGCTGAAAAGCACGATTTTTATAATAATCCCCAAGAGTATGCATCTAATTTTATGCGTTTTGCTAAAGTAAGTGATATGCTTATTACGGGTCATTTTTATGGTAATGGTGCGCCTTATTTATTTACCCGCAAGGATGCTAAACACCCAGATTTTAAAATAAACTTAATTGCAGATATTTCTTGTGATATCGATGGTCCCATAGCATCCACGCTTCGGGCATCTACCATTGCCGAGCCCTTTTATGGCTATAATTCTAAAAGTGAAAGGGAAGTTGCTTTTAATGCTAAAGATGCTATTACAGTAATGGCAGTAGATAATTTGCCTTGTGAATTGCCTAAAGATGCCAGTGAAGGTTTTGGAGAAATGTTTATCAAAAATGTGATTCCCGCTTTTTTTAATGGAGATAAAGATGGTGTGTTAGAGCGTGCACTAGTAACGAAAGACGGTAAACTCACTAAAAAATTTTCTTATTTACAAGACTTTGTGGATGGGAAATAATTAATTAAATTAAAACCATAATATTTTTTTACAGGAAAAACCCCCTTTTTATTTCAGGCAAAGTACCCTTGACTCTTATTAGTTAATAACGCATATTTGTGTAAGCTATATTGATTGGGGAGTTAATAGTAGCGGCTAAAAAAAAAGTGATTCTGAAAAGGATCACTTTTTTTATGCACTTTTTTATCTTTCATACATTTATTTCTAATTTTTTAGCTAATAACTTGGTATAAGAATAGACTTTATGCTGCGATTTTCTTTTTATGGGCAAATGTTTTAAAAACAATTTATTTTCAAAATATTATGTACATTTAGCCTATGATATTTATTTATACAAAACAACTCTCTGAAATGCCTTGGATTTTAATTCCAGGATTATAGTTTTTATTTCTTCCTATAGATTATTTTTCTTTTTACTTTCATTTCAATTATTTATAAAATTAAATCAATATGAGCAATATAATAGTATTAGGTGCCGGTATGGTTGGTTCCACAATGGCAATCGATTTGGCAAAAAGACATTCGGTTGCCATAACCGATTTTAATAAAGCAGCATTAGATAAAGCTGTTGAAAAGTGTAATACACTTATCCCAATAACATTAGATGTAACTAATAAAGCAACTCTTCAGAAAACAATCCAACCTTATGATTTGGTGCTTTGCGCAGTGCCTGGGTTTTTAGGATTTGAAACGTTAAAAACTATCCTTGAGGCCGAAAAAAATGTTATTGACATTTCCTTTTTTCCAGAAAATGCTTTAGAATTAAACGCACTTGCAAAGCAAAAAAATGTAACAGCTATCGTAGATTGTGGTGTAGCTCCCGGAATGGGAAATATTATTTTAGGTTATTATAATGAAAAACTAAAACTTACTGATTTTGAATGTTTGGTGGGTGGTTTGCCAAAAATTAAAAAATGGCCTTTTAATTACAAAGCACCTTTTTCTCCAGTAGATGTAATTGAAGAATATACGCGCCCAGCTCGCTATATAGAAAATGGTCATGTGGTAGTAAAAGATGCGCTTTCTGATGTAGAATTGGTGAATTTTGAAAAAATGGGTACCCTAGAATCTTTTAACTCTGATGGTTTGCGTTCTATTCTTTACACCATGGCACATATTCCAAATATGAAAGAAAAAACATTGCGATATCCAGGACATATTGAATATATAAATGTGTTGAAAAATAGTGGATTTTTTAATGAAGAAAACATTATGGTAAATGGGGTTTCCATTTCTCCATTAGAATTTTCTTCTAAAATTTTGTTTAATGAATGGAAATTAGGCGATACAGAAGAGGAGATTACCGTGATGCGAATTACTATAAAGGGAACCGATAAAAAGGGTAAAAACAAAACCATTATATATAGTTTATACGATGAATTTTGCAAAGAAACCAACGCTTCTTCTATGGCAAGAACTACTGGATATACTGCTACTGCTGCCGCAAATCTGTTTTTAGATGGAATCTTTACCGAAAAAGGGGTTTTTCCACCAGAGCTTGTTGGCAAGCATGAAAGTTGTTTCACGTATTTTCTACACTATTTAAAAGAAAGAAATGTTCAGTATATTAAAACGGAAAAATAGTTAGAAAATAACAAAGCGAATCGGAATTTTTTTTTGATTCGCCTTGAAAACAACAAGTAAGTAGGGAAAATTATATTCTAAAAATACCGCCTACGGCCATCATTCTCTGAAGAAAGAAAAAATGTTGTGAGGCTTTATCAATTGGGTTGTTTGTTGTACGAATATCTTGCATATCAATATATCCGCCTTTTAGCTCGGCTTGAAAAAAGAAGTGTTTAAAAAAGGTTAAGTTAATTCCTGTTTTTAAGGAAACCCCATAGCCAGCTACGTGAAATTCATCATTTCTATCCTTTCCTAATAAAGTGGAATTTGTCTTTGGGTATAACATTCCACCTCCAATACCTTCGGTAAGGTTTACTTGAAATTTATCGGTATTTTTGATGTGAAATAATGCAGAAATATCGTCTGTTCTTGCGGCTTCTATATTTATATAATTTAGCCCATCGGTATGTTCAAAAATCAAAAATTCTTTGGTAAATTCGATGTTTTCGTTTGAATAGGTTCCATTAAATGCAGAGCCTTCATCAGAAGTTGGTAGGTTTATGATTCCAGATATTTTTCCTATCTGATTTTGGGTTACAACATATTTCATATGGTCTAAACCCAAAGAAAGAGAATAATGGTCTGTAAGAAAATAGCCTATTCTGAAATTGGTTTGAGGAATGGTCATATTTGCAGGGTTAATATAATCACTGCTATATCCTTTTGGTTTGTCGTGCGCTTTTACATCTTGTAAGGTAAAATTATAGTCGGCTCCTTTAAAATGAATGTCAGATTTTGAATAGTTTTCTCTATTACCACCATAATAAACAAAGAATTTTCCTTTGTTGCTTTGGGTGTATTTAACTTCTTCTGAGATTTGAGCATGCATATTAAAATTTAAAATAAATGTTAATAGTAGTAGGGTAATTCTTATAGGTTTTTGCATTATTGATTATTATTTTTTCACTTAGACGATGAAAAATGTCCTAGTTTACAAATGCCAATTATTAAAACTTTTTTAAAATATCTTATTTTTAAAAAATAGAAAGTATTTTACTATGAGAATAAAAGAAAAAAAATATTTTTTCACCTATTAAAAAACAGGAAAAACCCTCTTGATTGACATTTAGATTTTTATGTACATTTACAACATCTTATTAATTGGGGATTTAATAAGTTTTATTTGAATTAAAAAGGGTTTTCCAATTTTATGAAACCCTTTTTTTTGTGGTAAGATGTAAATTTTCGAAAAATAAAAGTTGCTTTAGTTTTAAAAATTGATTTTTATTTTTTCTTTAAAATAATAAGGCTGTTTTTTTGAATGTCGATAAAATGTGAAAATATTTCTTGGATTCCTTCATAAGACTCTGTTGGGTATTCCATGCCATTTACTTTCATAAATAACATTAAATCAATTTTTGTTTCATTTTTTTCTACTGAAAATCGAATTTCAATACTATTATCTCTTAGAAAAAAGGATTTACTTTTTGGTAATTCTAAAATCTCATAATCCTCAGTAAGTTCAACGGATATTTGCTAAATATAAGTTCTTGGATATCCAAAATTAATAGGATAACTTCTTTCATTTAATGTAAGTGGGTTTTGTTTAAAAAAATCATATAAAAAGGGATTGAATATAATTCCTTCTTCTGAATTTTTATTTTCAAACTGAATGTCAAATCTTTCAACTAGTGGTGTTTCATTATCAAATTGATGGTAAATCTCAAGATTGGTTATCGTGTAGTTTTTATATGATTTTTCTTTTTTAATGATATAATTTTGTAGGCTTAAACTTGATAATGTTGCTCTTCTATTTCTTGCATCATAATTTGTAAGTCTTTCATTTACTTTTCCTTGCAATGTTCCAAAGGAGTCCAATTTTGCAATTACATTAATTTGATGGGTACTTGGTTGATGGACACGGGTGTCCTGCCAAAAACTTACACCATTGTAATTAAAAACCCTTCCGTGATGATTGAGGGCTCGAAATGGCAACAAACCAAAAGAGGTAAATTTGTCAGTGGCATCAAGTAAATACACTTTGTTGTCAATCTCCAGTCGAACAACAAGATAGTTGTAATCATAAAAATTAGGATGTTCATCGCTTGGAAGTCCTCTATCTCTGGTGGCAATAACCATTGTAAGCTTCCCCTAATTAGAACTGTTAGTTATTCTAATTCTTGAACTAAGATATTATTTTTAATTCTTCTGGGGCTAGCCCCAGAAGAATTAATTTT
>PHDJ01000075.1 GCA_002842575.1 Bacteroidetes bacterium HGW-Bacteroidetes-2 | reverse complement strand
AACAGCGACCACAAAATATTTGAATTTAATGATGGCACCAACACTGTAGTGCTAACTCCTGTTACGCCTAGTAGGAAGGAGACGTATAAGTATAAGTTTCAAGGACAAGAACATCAGGATGAGTTTGGGTTGAACTGGGACAGCTTTAAATATAGGAACTATATGCCGGATATTGGACGGTTTTTTAATGTTGATCCTTTAACGGAAAAATATAATTCCTGGTCACCTTTTGCTTTTAGCGGTAATCGAGTAATTGACGCTAGGGAGCTTGAAGGTTTAGAACCACATTCTGTTCATAATACATTAGATGGTGCAGCTATTAATTTTGGTCAACAATACAATGGCAGGTCAATAATTAATAAAAAAGAATATGCTTCTCGATTTTATTCAACAACTAAAAACGGGAAGACTACTTATTCTTATGTAGAACCACTTTCTACTAATGGAAGTATTTCCTTTATTCCAGACGAAAGTACCATTCCAAAAGGAACAAGTAATGCTGGTGATATTCATAGTCATGGTAATGACGAAGCTGAAACTATAGAGGGAGAAACCGATGCTGATAATGTACCATCTTACCAAGATATCGAAAGCACCAAGGAAGGTAATCTTCCATCTTATGTTGTAATACCCCTCGGAAAAGTTCTAAAAATAGATCCAAAAACTGGAGAAGTGACAACGGTATCTACGGATGTCCCAAGTGATCCAGCAAGCGGATCTAAAAGAACAAATACAATAGAACCATCCTTGGGTCCATATGTTCCATCAAGACCTAAAATAGAATCTACAAATGAAATTATACCTAAAAGTTATGTACCAGAAAAATTTGACTCTCCATATAAATATTGATGAATTGTTTAATGCCAGTGTGTCTAAAAAACAAGAAATTTATTGATTATGAAAAACACTATATTATTCTTACTAATTTTAGTTTTTACTATAAACATTTCTTGTGCTCAAAAAATAATAATAAACAAGAAAGAAGATACAGCTACTGTAGAAATAAAATTTCTAATAAATGACGAACAAACTGCAATAAAGATAGCGGAAGTACTTCTATTTGCAGCCTACGGAGATAGAATATATAAAAGTCTCCCGTTTAAAGCCGAATTGATTAATAATGGAGAAGTATGGTTTGTTCAAGGTACATTGGATAAAAAATATGACAAGGGAGGGGTTCCATTTATCGAATTTCAAAAAAAAGATTGTAAGGTGCTAAAATTTGGGCATGGAAAATAGGGTACAAAGTATTGTAGACATTAAAAAAACACATTTCAAAAAATAGTGTTTTTTATTCAATTCTAGCTGCCGAAGGATTGCTTCGTCTGGTTGTGAACTTCTTAAATACAAAATATTACTTACCTTTACGATGCCACCGGACAAAAACTCAAAAAAACCATGACAGAGGGCACAAACCTACAAAACACGGAATATCTGGACGGTTTTCAATACACTCAAGAGGCGTTAGACTTTTTTCCGCATCAGGAAGGTTATGTAAAAGTAGTAAGCGCACAAGGGGTTGGAGGAGGTTCTAGTTTTAACTATGTATTTACCTACACAGACCACCTCGAGGGTGGAGCGTTAAAAAACAGCCCAGTGGGCTGTTTTAGCGAACGAGCCAGCTTGCCGCGCTGGCAAGGCTTACGCTACACCAAAACCGAAACCCAAGGGCTTACCATACTGGAGGAGAATCATTACTATCCTTTTGGGTTAAAACACAACGGCTATAACAGCGACCACAAAATATTTGAATTTAATGATGGCACCAACACTGTAGTGCTAACT
>PHDJ01000074.1 GCA_002842575.1 Bacteroidetes bacterium HGW-Bacteroidetes-2 | reverse complement strand
CATACAACAGGTTTTATTCTTTTGTCCAATTTTCAATCATTTTTTGAACATCATTCTGGCTATGTAACCTGCCTGCTTTAATGTCTTCTTCCCCTTCGGCAATCATCGTGTCCATACGTTTTTGTTCCATATACGCTTTGGCTGTTTTATATAAGGCATTTAAAAAATTTCTATCGCCTTTTTCTATATATTCACGAAGTTCTTCTCTTATTTCAACCGCACTCATAACTTTACCATTTTAAGTTTAAGGTAAATATACAATTTTTGTATCATAATTTTAAATCGCTCACCAAAAAGAAAGTTCAAGGATTGCTTCAGGAAAAATGTGGCGGTGCTGTAAGGAGTTTTATTTAAAAGTAGGAACAGTATCATGAGATGCTGATGGCGATTTGTTAATTCAATGAAAATGACAATCGTGAAGGCGCAAAGTCAGGAGAATGCATAGCAGGTTAAGCATTAATTTATTTTTTTCATGTTATTAAAGTCCACAATAATATTTTTATTTTCTTTCGACAAGTATACAAATTTATATTCTTCAACATCTTTAGGATAAATAACTAATTCTATTTTATTATTAAATAATATCTTACAAACTGAATCATAACTAATTTTAAATGACTGAGTAATTACTTTTTTTTCAGAATTAATGTTATTTTCAAAAATAATATTTTCTCCAATCTTTATACTCACATAATCGTTATTAAATCCATTATTAAAAACAATAAAATATTTTTTTTCATCTATATAACCACCTTTTTTAAGTGCAAGAGAAATTTTTTCAAAATTATCTTTTGAACCGTAAGTATATTTTATGGGGCTACAACTAATAATAATTATTAATAACAAAGCTGAGACTATTAAATTAAATGTTCTCTTCATAATTATTGCTCTTCGGGTATATTTTTTAACATTTCTGTCCTTTGTTCTTTAGTAATTTCTCTTTCATTTGTTTTAGAACCATCCTTCATAAGATTACCATCCTTATTTTTATGCTCTATTCCAAAAATATGTCCAAGTTCATGACTCCCAGTATGCCCAGGTGCTCCTGAATACCCAAGGTCTTTTCCAACTTTAGAAAAATTAGCTAAACTAGAGATCTGAACATTTCCAGTTTGAGTATTTCCGAAATCAGCTTCTAATATTGTCCCTTCTGCCTGAGCAACTTGAATAGCATCTGAAGTATCTGTTATTGATGGATCACTAGGTACATCAACAAATTCTATTGTTAAAGTCGCTTCTTGATCAATTACTATTGAAACGTTAACATTCATTCCATTACCATCTTTCCCTGAATAACTTTTTTCAGATTGCGATATTATATTGCCCATTGCCGTATTCATTTCGGTTTGGGAAATTGGATAAGCATTCGTATTATTAATAGGCTTTACTTTAACTGTAACATTAACGTTATTATTTTTTAAATCTATAACTTTAACTGCTTCTAAACCTTCCAACTCAACCGAATCAATAACTCTATTCTCTGAAAAGGCATATGTAGAATTATGATAATAATCTTCAGCCAAAGGATCAACATTAAAAAACCGCCCAATATCAGGCATATAATTACGCCATTTAAAGCTGTCCCAGTTCAAAACCCAAATTCATCCTGATGCTCCTGTCCTTGAAACTTATACTTATACGTCTCCTTCCTACTAGGCGTAACAGGAGTTAACACTACGGAGTTGATGCCATCGTTAAATTCAAAAATTTTGTGGTCGCTGTTATAGCCGTTGTGTTTTAACCCAAAAGGATAGTAATGATTCTCTTCCAGTATGGTAAGCCCTTGGGTTTCGGTTTTGGTGTAG
>PHDJ01000073.1 GCA_002842575.1 Bacteroidetes bacterium HGW-Bacteroidetes-2 | reverse complement strand
AATCGACCAAAGGAGATTTGTTCTATTTCAACAATGCCAGGAAACTTATGGCTAATTTTTTTTGAAAAAAAACTTGGTTTTTACCTCAGTTCTTTGTTAGCTCTCGTTTTTTTCCTTCATCTTCAGAAAATTCAATGGTGTCATAACTGCAATTGAAGAATTTCTATAATCTTTTATATTCCGAGTAATAATTGCATCCAAATCTTTAATCGTTAGGGCAGAAGAATATTGAACAGAATCTTCATAGTCTGTGAATTTATTCTTTAAGGCTTGAATAATCTCTCTTTTTGTTGTTCCAACAATTTCGGTCATTTCAGTTAATGTTTCAACAACTTCAAGAGTTTTTTTGTGTCCTAAAAATCTCCTCACGATATAGTAAATATTATTGATACTTACAGCAGATAAATATAGTTTTACGTTTCCTTGTTCATTTAGTTCAAAAAGTTCGCTTGCAGGATTAGCGTGAGGCTCTCGGTCAGTAAAAAAGTCAATAACTACGTCCGAATCTACAAAAAGTTTATACTCCATATTTTTTTGAAAGTTCTTCGGTTAAAATTTGTTTGTAGTCAAAATTGTCATCAGTTTTGATGATTCCCCTTAGTTTTCTAACTTTTGGTGAAAGTTGTTTTTCCTTTATTTTCATTCTTTTGACAGTCACAAACTTGAAGTAGTTTTCAACCATCTCCGAAAGGCTTTGTCCTTTTTCCTTTGCATATTCTTTTGCAATTTCAATGACCTCTTTTTCTATTGTCAAAGTTAATTTGGTATTCATACTATTATTATTTTTAACAAAAATACGTGTAATTTTTCATATTTACAACACGTATCATTTTAAATGAGAGCTAACGATCCGCGTGTATGAGAAGTAGCGGATTAAAAAGCACTTCACTTTCAGTTTGGCACTGACTTTTATTAAAAGTACTAATCTTTGAGTTTGCACTGAAACCGCTATTTCTTATACACGCTGTTGGCATTAGTTATTTTATAGTTTGTCGGTCAATTCTTTCGGTAATATTTTTTCTAAAATGAATTTTTGTTTTGGTTCAACAACTACAAATTTCCAATCAGTCACTCCATTTTCTGAAATTCCGAATGCATTTTTGATTGAATGAATTTCATAGAATTCAGTCTCCTCATTAAACTTTACATTTCCAGAACCAAAAGTTTTTTCTAATTGTAGTTTCGTTAAGTTTTTGGTCAATTCGTTTTGTTCTTCATCTTCACTTTTCTCAATATTGTTGAACTTCATTTTTATATCATATGAGTAAGTGATTTCAGAGTAATATTTTTCCTCAATTTTTTTAGGTTTGCCGTATGAAATATCTTTTGGTTTATCCATCTTAAATTCCAAGTCAGGATTATTGTAAACCTGTTTCATTAGCATAACCATTTGATTTTTGGGTATAATTTCAAAAAATTCAGGAAGCATATAGTCCATAGATTTCTCAAATTCCTGCTTTAAAATCAAGCCGTTGTATTCAACGAAATCTTTGTTTATGTTTTCTTGGTAATTTTCGCTTGATTGTCCAAAAGTCAGATTTGAAACTAAAATCAATAAAATAAGTATTCTTTTCATTCGTAGGTTTTTTTTCATAATTAATGCCAACGTTTTGCGTGTATGAGAAGTAGCGGATTAAAATGCACTTCACTTTCGGGCTGGCACTGACTTTTATTAAAAGCACTGACCTTTGATTTAGCACTGAAACCGCTATTTCTTATACACGCTGTTACCACACGTTTTTTATTCAATTATTAACTCAATGGTTTCATTAGCAAAACTTGAAAAGCCTCCTTTTTCTCCTTTTGTTAAATCGACTTTCAATTTCAAATTTGTATTA
>PHDJ01000072.1 GCA_002842575.1 Bacteroidetes bacterium HGW-Bacteroidetes-2 | reverse complement strand
CGGCTATAACAGCGACCACAAAATATTTGAATTTAATGATGGCACCAACACTGTAGTGCTAACTCCTGTTACGCCTAGTAGGAAGGAGACGTATAAGTACAAGTTTGGCGGTATAGAACTGCAAGAGGAGTTTGGGCTTAATTTGTACTCAATGGATTTTAGGCAATATGATCCTGCTATTGGAAGGTTCACTTCAATAGATCCGGTGTCACATTATCATCAATCAAGTTATGCTTCTTACAACAATAATCCTATTTATTTTTCTGACCCAAGTGGGGCTTCTGATAAAATAGGAGATTGGTTACTTGATTTATTTCAGAATACTCCTAATGACGGTATGGTTTATCGTTATGATTCAGGAGGAACACAAACAGGAGTTCAAACCCCAGAAGAATACCAGCAAGAGCAAGAAAAGAAAACTAAGGCTAAAGGAGGCGCTATTAGTGGGGAGTATTTAGAAGATAATGTTGGTCACAAACATAGCGGAGGATTCTTCTTTCCAAAAGAAACAAAAGGAAAAAAGTTAAGTGATAGTGATTTGTTCGATGAGATAAAGAATGCCGTAGCCTCGTTGGAAGAATTACAACGGATAATATCTTATGGATCTAAATCCGGGATGGGAGTATCAGGAATTGCTTATTTAATTAAGAAACGTACACCCGCAGGTCTTGGTCTTTCTTCCTTTTCTTATATTGCTTCATTAGATATACCTGAAGACCAAAAAGAACTTCTTAGGGTTGCAATGAGGTATTTTGAAATGCATAAGAATGACAAGAGCGATATGCAAGGGGTTTATAGGGTTTATAGAAAATCTGGAAATATGCTAATCCCAGGCAGTGACAAAGTCACATTAGATTATTATGATGCCAGTACAGGAGAGCATTTAGGAGGAATCAAGCAAGGAGCTTTTGGGTTTTAATTCATTGTAAATTATATGACTAATAAGTTTTTGTTTCTAATCAAAGTTTATTTTTTTGCATTTTTTGCTTTACTAGCATCTTGTGAAAAGAGGTCGGCTTGCCTTTCCCTGACAGAGTTTTATGTTAACCCTTCCTTAATGTCAGAATATTCAAATTACTGTGAATTAGTTGATAATGCACTTAAAGAAGATAGTGATTTATTGAGATTTTTCAAACTTGAAGTAACAGAAGAACATATGTTTTATCACGGTGAAGTTTTACTTCAAATAGCCGAAAAAGTAGGTGCTAACAAGACAGTAAGCACCATAGAAAAATTAGATAAAGAAGATAGATTTAGATTAATGATTCTTATGAGGTCAGGAACCATAGACTCCAGCCTTCCTAAAAACAAAAGAATACATCTTAAGGAGATGTATATAAAATTGGAAGAAACCGTTGAATTATGAAGAGTTTCAATCCACTGCTATATCAATGAACAAAAAATCACTCCACTCCGGAGTGGTTTTTTTATACCTTAAAGCGCTGCCACGTTTTTCTGGAAGAAATCCTTGAACTTCTTTTTAGTGAGCGAGTTTAAAAAAAATATCACAAAAATTGTATCTTTACAGGAACATAGATTCAAAAGTTATGGAAGCAATAGAATTAAGAGAAGAATTACGCAAATATATAGAAATAGGCGATGGAAACTTTTTAAAAGCCCTTCACAAAACAGCCAAATCCTATATTGAGCAAAAACAGCTTGATAGAATGATTGCACAAGGCGAAGAAGACATAAAAGAGAAACGAGTGCACAGTCAAGACGAAGTGCAAAAAATGATTGAAGATTGGACAAAGGAATAAAACCTGTTGTATGGACAACGCGAGCAACAAAAGATTTAGAAAAAACAGCCGTGTTTTACAGAGAGCTTTATGGATCGGTTAAAGCAAGAAAGA
>PHDJ01000071.1 GCA_002842575.1 Bacteroidetes bacterium HGW-Bacteroidetes-2 | reverse complement strand
TCAGCCCTTGCACTGGGAATTTTGACAGGGAAGCTGTTTATCCCTGTAACGGCAATGATTACAGAGATCATTCTTGTGCCTTTGCTCTTATGCATTAAATGCAGCAAAAATCCGCTTTATCATGTTCTGGTTCTGGATGGTTTATTATTGCTCTATGGTTTGATTATAGTGGCAGGAGTTTACTTTTTGGGATAATTACAGAATTTTGCAATCAACTATAATTAATAACCAACATTCTGATTATGAAGACCTGTATTGCCCTTTTACGCGGTATCAACGTAAGTGGAAAAAACCTGATTAAAATGGCTGAGCTTCGCAACACCCTTGTTGAAACAGGGCTACAGAACATCAGAACCTATATACAAAGCGGAAATATTGTATTTGAGTCGGATGAGGCAGGTTATCGCCTGGCTGATCTGATTGCTGCGCAAATTCATACAAGGTTTGGTTTCAATATTCCGGTAATAGTACTTTTACAGGACGAACTCAGACTAATCAGGGATTATAATCCATTTATCGGAACAGATGGTATTATTGAAAAGCAACTCTATGTCACGCTGCTTAGCTCCGTTCCAGAACAAGCCGTTGTTGACCATATACGCTCACTTGATTTCAGCCCCGATCAGTTGATTTTTGCCGGAAGGGCAATTTATTTGAACCTTGTAACCGGCGCCGCCAACACCAAAATAACCAATGCCCTTTTAGAGAAGAAACTAAAGGTAAATGCCACCGCACGAAACTGGAATACGGTGATGAAGCTTTGTGAAATGTAGAAACTAAAACACTGAGGTCCAATATAAATTGGATTAAATGAAGAAAATAATTTATATATATCGTCCGCCTAAGGCAGACTATATAGCGATTTAACCGGATAACAATGAAGTTATAATTAATTTCTCTAAAAAACTTATTAAAACGACTTCGCTATTTTGATGGTATATAAAAACCAATTGAATACAAGAGCATTACATCAGGTTGTTCAAAATCATCAGGCATGGCCGGACCCTCTTCTAGTGTTTTTCCGATTCCGATTTGACAGGTAAACCATCTCTTACCTCTAAACACGAAATTTGGCCCGATCGCATTTTGCGCAAATGAATTTCCTATACCCTGATTCCAGTATTGTAATGATAAAAATGAACTTCGGATCGTAGGCTTGAAATGATAATTTAATCCTGCACCGTAGCCAATAAATCCCATGCCAATCTGAATTCCGATATGATTGGTGATTAAAATCTCCAAATCTGCCCCGATCAGAGAACCTCCACCCTGAAGAACTCCAATTGTAAGGCTTTTTCTTTCCATAAATGAATACGCATTGTCCGTTTGCGCTAAAAGATCGATAGATAATCCAAAAATCATAATAAAAATCAGGGCTTTCTTCATTTTTTGAATTTGTTAAATGTGGATAATTATTTTTTCGATACTGGTATATAAACTGACCAAAGCTTTAGTTATCCTTGACATAATCCTTCGGCAATTCCTTTAGAATTTGCACTAAACTATCGCCTTGAAAGAAATAGAGGCTGCCATAATATTCTCTGTTCTTTTCATTTATAGGTCTGTTTTTCAAGTCATTCTCAAAATACCTGGTGTACTTATAATTAAGCTTCTCATTGTAATAATTATTGTCCATAACAAACAGAACATTGATTACCTCTTGTTTTAAAGTAGCATCAAGACTGGCAAATCCGTTCATTACCAGAAAAAGACTGTACCCGTTTTTTAAAGCAAAATCTTCGTAAACCGATATTGGTTTACACAGATCTGATGTGCAGCCATTCGAAAATATATATACAATTGATTTATCGTGATTTTTTAATTCTTCCCTGAGTTGTTGCCCATTTATTTTGTAAATAAATTC
>PHDJ01000051.1 GCA_002842575.1 Bacteroidetes bacterium HGW-Bacteroidetes-2 | reverse complement strand
CCCTTTTCTGAACGTGTCGTTTAGTACTCTTTTATTGTTCTAAGCGGCTGCAAATATAGAACCCTTTTCTTCTTACACAAACGTTTTGAGTAAGTTTTTGTGTTTATTTTTTAGTCCTTATTTTAAAACATTGATAACGTTCTAATTGCCTCTCTTAAATTTTAAAGAAGGACAACTAAGATAAGCAAAAAGATATTATAAATTAACGAAATTTCGAAAAATTATTTTGGCTTTTTATGCATCCATCTATCGGATAGTTCAAAATAATCAATATGCTTTGCTGGGAGTTGTACCTCTAGGATTCCTTCTTGGAAGCTTCGTTGCAATATGTCTTCTATAAGGAAATCTTCTTTTATCTCTTCCGGATGAAACTCTGTTTTTAAAGAAATATCAAACATATTAGCCGTTGTGTTGTACCAAAATGCTCGCCAACCTGTTCGAAGTTCTTTTACTAAATCAAAAACGGTTTCCCCTGTTTGTCTGTGAATAAGTTTTACAAGAATTCGACCTTCGCTTTTGGTTAGTTTCTTTAATTCGTCCGTAAACTCTTCTTCTATATACTTTTGAATTCGTTTTGTATAGGTGCGTCTTAAACTTTTTGACTGAATTGTTTCTAATCTTCTATTCATGGTATAAAGCCTATCAGATGCTAATTTTGCATAAGGATATACTTTTCGGGTTCTTCTTCTAAGGATAAGGTAATTTCTTCTTTCTTCAGAAGATGCGAATTTTAATTTACTCAATAAAACAACTTCTTCTAAATCAATAAACTGTCGAGGCAAAGTATCTCCCTCTATAATCATATAAATATATTCAGTAGAATCTGTCTTTTTATAACGATAGGCATCGTCTTCTTGAGAAAGCCCCAAATAAGTACTTAAAATAAAAAATATACTTAATTTTATGGAAATATGCATTGTATGGAATTGTTTATTCGTTTAGCAAATCTAAAATCGTTCCAAAATTAAACATTTAACTGAGCAGAGTAATAAATTTCTTATTAATATTGGTAATTTTATAGGCTAAAACAAAAACGCTATGTCAAAATCCATTTTAAATAAAAAATCACTTACTTTTTTAGAATCCTATTTGAATAATGCTGCTCCTACTGGTTATGAATGGAATGGGCAAAAATTATGGATGGATTATTTAAAACCCTATGTAGATGAGTTTATTACAGATAACTATGGTACTGCTGTGGGAGTAATAAACTCTAAAGCAAATTTTAAAGTTGTTATTGAAGGGCATGCAGATGAGATTTCATGGTATGTTAATTATATAACAGATAACGGATTAATTTATGTAATAAGAAATGGAGGAAGTGATCATCAAATAGCAACCTCTAAACGAGTTAACATTCATACTAAAAATGGTATTGTTCAAGGAGTTTTTGGTTGGCCTGCAATTCACACTAGAAGAAACAAAGAAAAAGAACAGGCTCCAAGTATAGAAAACATTTGTATCGATGTTGGTTGTGCCACAAAAGAAGAAGTACTTAAACTTGGTGTACATGTAGGATGTGTAATTACTTATCCTGATACTTTTTTTATATTGAATAAAAACAAATTTGTTTGCCGAGCATTAGATAATAGAATGGGGGGATTTATGATCGCGGAAGTGGCTCGCTTATTAAAAGAAAACAAAAAGAAATTACCATTTGGATTGTATATTACAAATTCGGTACAGGAGGAAATAGGATTACGAGGCGCAGAAATGATTACAAATACTATAAAACCTAATCTTGCCATAATTACTGATGTTTGTCATGATACAACAACGCCTATGATAGAGAAAAAAACCGAAGGGGAAACGAAAATTGGAGATGGTCCAGTTATTTCGTATGCTCCGGCTGTTCAAAATAAATTTCGTGAATTTTTGATTGATACTGCTGAGCAAAATAAAATACCTTTTCAAAGGATGGCTTCTTCTAGAGCGACTGGTACCGATACAGATGCATTTGCTTATAGCAATGGTGGTGTTCCTTCCGCTTTAATATCTCTTCCTTTAAGATATATGCATACCACGGTTGAAATGGTACACAGAGAAGATGTAGAGAACGTTATTAAACTTATTTATGCAAGTTTACTAAATATTAAAAATGGCCATTCATTTAGTTATTTTGATTAAAATTTTATGCAAGAAAAGAAACCATCTCACAACTAGAGATGGTTTTTTTATGTTTTTATTTAGAAGCTTTATTCATTTTTTATATTTGTATATTATTGATATACATATACTTAACTGTAAGTTTAAAATATTATAACCAGCAGCAAACGACACTTTTGCCTTATTGGTTTAAAGATTTAATTCCAGAGAAACACCCAGTTAGCGTAATTGACCAAATAGCCGAGTCTCCAACCACTTTTAAAAGCTTTCAGCAAAGTGGAAAATACAGCTTATCATACAAAGATGGTGCACAAAGTGATGCTGTATGCTTATATGACCAATGTCTATTCTTCCCGTAAAATAGAACTTGCCCTTCAAGAGAATATCAACTTTATGTAGTTAACTTTTACAACGATTATTGATTACAATGCAATTAACCGATTTAGAAGCAATAAATTAAAAGACAGTTTTAAAGAAATCTTTAAAAAAGTGGTGTTGATGTTACCCCCGGAAGGATTAATTACTTTAAAACAAATTTATACAGACGGCACTAAAACAGAAGCGCAAGCAGGCCGATATACTTGTATTTGGGGCACAAAGTATCAAAACAAACAAATTAATGCTAAAACAGTTAGAAGAATTATGGAAGTATATACAAAGCATCGACAATAACAAAGATCTTAATCCAGAACCAACCGAGTTTAAGCAAATTAGTAAAGAAGTAATCGAGAAAACGGTGGCTAAAATTGATAAAAGCTCTCCGGTTACAAAAAAGCAAGTTCCAAATCAAAAGCCAAACTTCGTTATATCAAAACTAATTTTGTTAAGAATCTGGAAAAATATCTAGAGCAAGAAGCTATTATTAGGAGAGAGAAACAGTTACAGCAAAACCGATACAGAGGCCACCTTTATGCGCATGAAGGAAGACCATATGAAGAATGAGCAACTCAAACTGGCTTACAACGCCCAAATATCAACCGAAAATCAAATCATAGTTCATTATACCGTCCACCAAAATCCAACCGACACCTAAACTTTAAAACCACATTTAGAAAATTTTGAACAAACCTTTGGAAAAAAAGCACTTCAAGAAATAATATCCGATGCTGGTTATGGCAGTGAAGAAAACAACGATTATCTGGAACAGAAAGAGCTTATAGCTTTCGTGAAGTACAATACTTTTGATAAAGAGCAAGACAAAAATTATCAGAAAAAGCAAAAGCCATTTAGCAAAGAAAACCTTCTTTTGATTGTAATAACGATTTTCATTGAATTGAAAAGGATTAGAAAAAGCAGAATTAGAGTTCGTAGTAATGGCTTTAGGATACAATTTAAAAATGAAAATTGCGTCTTAAAGGCAATTTTAATCCTTTTTTAAAAAATAAAAAAATCCAAAATAGATTGAAAAAAAAAGCCGTCTCAAAATTAAATTTTGAGACGGCTTTTTTTTGTTTTATATTATCTATTGTTTTAATAAAGTACAGACTCCATATTCTTTAAAAAAGAAAAATCAAAATTTTGTTCGTTAACACCTTCCATTAGTTGAATGATTTTGCTCGGTTCCATATGATCGCCTATAACCCTAATCAAAGCAAAACCCTTGCTGTCATCTGATGCAAAAACAATAAGCTCGTCAATAGCATCTTCTTCGCCTGTAAATTTTAGAGTTGCTCCCATCGTATTAGTGCCAAACTTCATTAATGTTTTGTACTTTTCATCGCTTAAAATGGCGGTTACTTTTTCCTTTTCTTCTTCATAGACATCAATATTTTCTATTTTATTTTGAAGTGCAAGTAAATTCATTTTTTTTATGCTGTTTAACGTTTCTTTTTGATCTATCGTTAAGCTATTCTCTTTTTTACTAAGCAAGCTGCTTGGAATATCTAAACTTATAAAATCATTGTCTTTTTGTTTTTCTACATAATATTTTTGCAGCGAAGTTTCACTATTGCATCCTAGAAATACTAGTATAAGCAAAACCAAAACGGAAAATTTTGTGATTGTTTTCATCGTTTAAAAGATTAATTTTTTTTGTTTACATTTTTCAATTGATCACTGCCTGGTACTTTTAAATCAGATGTAAGTTGGGATATTTGTCTTAGGTCTATATTTCCGGTGATGCTCATCACTACGGCTTGTTTGTCCTTGCTGGAGGAGTCTTCTAAAAACATCAATAATTCACTTACAAAATTTTCATTTTTACCCTCTTTCACATAAAAGCGAATGTTTTTACCATCATCTGTAACGCGCATTAATTCTGTAAGTGCTGTAGAAGATTTTATATAATTGTCTACCGTGTTTTTCATATCTATGGCCGTAGTAGCATTATCTGTGGTAAAGATTTTAATGTTTTCTAGATTTTCCACCATATTAAGATAGTTTTTTGCTTCGGGGTCGTTTGAACTTAAATCGATTTTACTCATCAATTTAAACATGCTTTTGGTTACAATCATGGAAGTAACATCTTTTTGATTTTCAAATTTATCAAAAACATTTTTTTGAGCATAGTTATTTTGTGAAACTAAAGCTATTGTGAGTATAAAAATTATTTTTTTCATTTTCTTCGTTTTTTTAAATTAGGGTTTGCTATTTAAATATTTTATTGGCAGAAGTACCAAATTCTGTTATATATGCTAGTTGTTGTGAGCTTTCATTAAATTGTTGTGAAATGTAATCTAATGCTTCTTTAGTTTTTTCGTAGGCAATAATGGCTTCTTTTTCTTCTTGAGCTAATTGGCTGCTATTTTGCTGCATAAAAAAAGTGACTCCTAGAGCAACTACAAGTAATGCGGCTAATGAATACCAACTTTTTAATTTACCTAATACCCCATTTTTTGGCACTTCATCTAGAGAAACGTTTACCAGATAGGCCTCTTTTTTAGATTCTGAAAAATAGGCAAACATACCTCTATAGACCTCTAAATTTGCCGCTACCTGATTACTTTTAAAGTACTGATGCAACAGTTTTTCTTCTTCTTTAGAAGTATTTCCATCAAAATATTTATCGATTAATTGCTCCATTTTTTGTAATTCCATAATTGTACTTTTTTATTAATTGTTCTCTTACTGCCTTTCTAGCTCTAGATAAATTTACTCTAATTGCAGTTTCATTCATCTCTAATATTTTGGCAATTTCTTTAAAGTCATACTCTTCTATATCGCGCAATTGTAAGATGATGCGCTGTTGTTCTGGAAGTTTCTTCATTATATCAAAAACCATGCCTATTCCTTCTTTTGATTCTAATTGTGCTTCTGCACCACTATCATTACTTTTAAAATTATGATGTACTATCTTTAGATTAGATGCTTGTTTCGATTTTAAGCGATCTAGACAATAATTTTTTGTCATCGTCATTGTAAAAGCTTCTGGATTAGTATAATTATCTAATCTATCTTTTGCGTTCCACAATTTTAAAAACACTTCTTGTACCGCATCTTCTGCCTCGTCTTGCGAAATTAGAATTCTTTTGGCTAAACGATATACCTTATCTTTTAAAGGCAATATTCTATCTAAAAATTCTTGTTTTTGCATTCGTTTTTGTTTCGTGTATTGGTGCGCTTCTGAAAGAAAGACGATTATACATAGTTTTTGTTACAAATTATTTTTAATTCACAATAAACTAACTATTTTAGTTGTTTGGTAACAATATACGATTAAATTCCTCCGATGAAAAATTTTAAAATAGGTGTTCTTGCATTGGTTGTTATTTTTAGTTTTATGTCTTGTTTTGAAGATTTAGACGATAATTTACAACCAGCTTCAACTTTAGATATTCAAAATTTTATTTATAAAGCAATGAATATTTGGTATTTATACAAACCTGATGTTCCAGATTTAGCAAATGACCGTTTTGCAACTCAGGATGAATTGGATACGTTTTTAAACACTTTTTCTACTCCTGAAGATTTATTTGACGGGCTAGTTGCACAAAATATTGACAGATTTAGCTTTATGGTTAGTGATTATCGTGAATTAGAAGCGGCTTTAGCAGGAATTTCAGTAAGCAATGGTATGGAATTTGGTTTAGTTTTTTTTCCAAACAGTCAAACTAACGTCTTTGGCTATGTAAGATACATCATTCCTAATAGCGATGCTGCTGCTAAAGGATTGCATCGAGGTGTTATATTCAACACGATTAATGGTGCTCAAATAACTATTGATAATTTTAGATTATTAAATACCCTTACAAGTTATGACATTGGCTTAGCCACTTTTGACGGCGCAACCATTACACCTACAGGAGAAACTGTTTCCTTAAATAAAGCCGAACTCGTTGAAAACCCAATTCATCTAGCAACAACATTAAACATAAATGGCCAAAACATAGGGTATTTGATGTACAATGGATTTACTGCTGATTTTGACACACAACTCAATGCATCTTTCGGTCAGTTTAAGGCAGATGCTATTAGCGATTTAATTATTGATTTACGGTATAACGGTGGTGGTTCAATATTAACAGCTATTGAAATGGCAAGTATGGTAACCGGGCAATTTACTGGGCAAGTATTTTCCACGGAAGTTTGGAACCCTGAAATTCAAGCTGTTTTTGAAGCTGATAATCCTGAACAATTGATTAACAGATTTACAAATACCATTCGCACGGGAGCAGCAATAAACAGTTTAAATTTAAACCGCTTGTATGTTTTAACCTCTGCAAGGACTGCTTCGGCAAGTGAATTAGTAATCAACGGCTTAAATCCATATATTGAAGTAATACAAGTGGGAAGTACTACCACTGGTAAATTTCAGGCTTCCACAACATTTTATGATTCGCCTGCGCCAAATTTTAGACGCCAAGATGCAAATCCATCGCATTTTTACGCCATACAACCCCTTATTTTTACAACTGCAAATGCAATTGGCACTACCGGTTTTGTTGATGGCTTACCTCCAACTATAGAGCTTTTTGAAGATTATTCTAATCTAGGCGTTTTAGGAGATGTAAACGAGCCCCTTTTAGAAGCCGCATTAGGAGCAATTTTTGGGCGTGCCCCAAAAAGTCAATTTTCTGTGGAACGAAAAGAAGTGGGAAACAGTAAAATGGGATTGCCAGTTTATGAAAGAATGTATATAGATTTTAAAGAGTACCAGAAGTTATAACTACTGCTTTTTGTAATTAATAACTTGAATATAACTATACAATTTCCAAATCCTTTGTTGCATAGCAAAGTAGAATATCGCAGTTAATTGATCTACAATATCTTTTATAAAAGATACCATTAGCTAACCTCTGTTTTCAGTATCTTTGCTTAAAATTAAAAACGAAAAAAATTGTCCTACCATCCCGATTCCATTCGACTCAACAAAGCCATAAGTGATAGTGGTTATTGCTCACGCCGGCAAGCAGACAGCCTAATTGAAAAAGGTATAGTAGCCGTAAATGGTGAAAAAAGCTTCTTGGGAGATCGCGTTATGCCTGACGATAATATCACTATAGAAGGAAAACCCCTAAAAGGAACAGACAAGGAGGTTTTTATTGCTTTTAATAAACCGATTGGTATAACCTGTACTACAGATTTACGCATAGATGGAAACATTATTGACTATATAAAACATCCCGAACGAATTTTTCCTATTGGACGTCTTGACAAACCTTCAGAAGGATTAATTTTTTTAACCAATGATGGCGACATTGTCAATAAAATTTTACGTGCGGGCAATCAACATGAAAAGGAATATGTGGTAACAGTTGACCGACCTGTAAATGAAGATTTTTTAGAAAGAATGCGCAATGGAGTACCAATTTTAGAAACCACCACGAAGGAATGTAAGGTGGAACGCATCAGCAGATTTGTATTTAAAATAGTTTTAATTCAAGGTTTAAACCGACAGATAAGAAGAATGTGTGAATATTTAGGTTATGAAGTAGTTGCCTTAAAGCGCATTCGAATTATGAATGTTACCTTAAACAATCTGGCAGTGGGCACTTGGCGCAATTTAACATCAGAAGAAATAGAAAAAATCAACGACATGGTAAAAACTTCTACAAAAATTGCCGCTTCAGAAACCCCCAAAGAAAAAATACTTACAAAAAGAAGCGACCGAGGTAATCGAAATTAAAAAAAGCTGCTCCCCGATTGCGAAGGGAACAGCCCAATTAACTAACCAACCAAATTAACACGTATCTGCAAAGGCAGATACATTACGAAACTGCAATCATTCTCTTTGATTTCTTTTTGCTTTCTTCTCGTTTTGGAACACGAATATGCAAAACACCATCGGTATATCCTGCTTCAATTTTTTCTTGTTCTACGGTATCCGGTAAGCTAAACGCTCTTTGAAAGGATGAATAATTGAATTCCTTTCTAGTGAATCTACCATCCTCAGAGGTTTCCTCATTTTCTGATTTATCTTCTGAAGAAATAGTAAGTACATTTTGATCTAATTCAATAGTAAAATCCTCTTTTTTCTTTCCCGGCACTGCAACATCTACTCTAAAATCATCTTTAGTTTCTTTGATGTTCACTGCAGGTAATGTGGTTGAAAATTGATTAACATCTGCTAAACGGCTATCATTAAACAAATCTTCAAAAATAGAAGGTAGCCAACTGTCTTGATTTCTTTTAATTACACTCATGACTTTTTGTTTTAAGGTTAAACTTTATTTCTATTAACCCTATGCAAATAAAGTTCCAATGTATTAAGTGTGTCATAATGTCTTGAAAAACAGATTTTAAAATGCCAAAATGTCTAAATTTAAAATAAAAAAATCCCAAGTTGTCCTAACTTGGGATTTAAAAAGAAACTTTTTTTGATTGTTTATTCCTTATGCAAGCACTTCTTGTACTTTATCTGCGGCTTCCTGAAACTGGATTACAGAATGCACATTCAATCCGCTTTTGTCGATTAATTCTTTTGCTATATCAGCATTAGTGCCTTGTAAACGAACAATAATAGGAACATTAATGGTCCCTATGTTATTATAGGCATCTACAATACCTTGTGCCACACGGTCACAACGAACGATACCTCCAAAGATGTTTACTAAAATTGCTTTTACTTTAGGATCTTTTAAGATCAATTTAAAAGCGGCTTCTACTCTCTCTGCATCTGCTGTCCCTCCTACATCCAAAAAGTTGGCTGGTTCACCACCTGCTTGTTTTATTAAATCCATAGTAGCCATTGCAAGACCTGCGCCGTTTACCATGCAGCCCACGTTTCCGTCAAGATTCACATAACTTAGTCCTTTTGCTCTTGCTTCTACTTCTGTGGCATTTTCTTCACGTATATCGCGCATTGCTTCATAATCTTTATGACGGAACAAAGAGTTGTCGTCTATTGTTACTTTAGCATCTACTGCGATAATTCTGTTGTCACTGGTTTTCAATACTGGGTTTATTTCAAACAAAGAAGAATCTGATTTGTCATACGCCGTATAAAGTGCGGTAACAAATTTGGTCATTTCTTTAAATGCTTTTCCTTCTAGTCCAAGATTAAAAGCAACACGTCTTGCCTGAAAAGGCATAAATCCAACAGCTGGATCTACTTCTTCGGTAAAAATAAGATGTGGGGTTTTTTCAGCAACGGTTTCTATATCCATACCACCTTCGGTAGAGTACATTATCATGTTTTTACCTGTTGCTCTGTTTAACAACACACTCATATATATTTCACTGGTTTCACTTTCGCCTGGATAGTAAACATCTTCTGCCACTAAAACTTGATTTACATGTTTTCCGGCGGCAGATGTTTGTGGAGTAACTAAATCCATACCTATGATTTGTCCCACAACTTCCTCTACATGGTCAATCCCTTTGGCTAATTTTACGCCACCACCTTTTCCGCGACCACCGGCGTGAACCTGTGCTTTAATCACATACCAGCTTGTGCCAGTTTCCTCGGTTAACTTTTTTGCTACTTCTACAGCTTCTTTAGGAGTTTGCGCAACGTATCCACGTTGAATTTCAACTCCAAAACTGTTTAATATTTCTTTTCCTTGGTATTCGTGTAGATTCATATCAGAAATTTTCTGGGTTCTTTTTGTGGTGCAAAAGTAAGAAAACCTTGGCACTGTAGCAATGTTTTATGATTTTAAAATTTAGCCATTTAAAGAATAAAACATTTTAGTTTACGACAAAAAAAATCCGTGAAGACCCGCTTAATTCGTGTCATCACTGCCTTTGCAGGCAGGGATGAAGCAGATGCAACTGATAACCGCTGATTTTTAATTCTTTTTGATTTAAAATATTGCCTCTCTAAGGCGTTTTGAGCTTAAAAAATAATTTTTGTCGTGTACTAATTTCTGCAATACAAATTTTTTGGAGAAGTTTTTTAAAAATGCAATAAATTCACAGTATCCTATGCTTACTATTTTTAATGTTTTATTGCATATTATGTAAAAAAATAAGAGGAACCTATTTCACAATAGACCTAATGAGCTGATTACTAATCAATTTCAAAAATTTCTTAAAATTTTATTAAAAAAAGGGATGAAAAATTAGTTTATGTGTGGGGGGGTGTATATTTACAATGAAAAATCCCCCTTAATTTATTGTTATACACAAATTATCTAGACTCGATACCTAGTAAAATAATGCTGCCTATGATGTAAAATCTACCAATTCATTATTAGCACCAATAATTATTATAAGAACCATTATCCTGCCGCTCACACTTTCATCCATTCCCATAACGACATAATCTGCTCCACCAAAATCATAAATTAAAACCCCGTTAGTGCCAAAAGACACATCCGGACTGCCATCCTGAGCATAAAAAAAAGTAAACACTAACCCTATACAAAAACAAAGTAGTTTTTTCATTTTGATTGCTATTTAAAGCCCTAAGACAATTACTTGTTTAATATACAATATTTTAGGTGTATTTATTGAAAATAAAATTTTTAGATTATAGCTTTTGTACTTCTTTTTTTGCAGCCTCAAACTCTGCTGCCATTTCCCGAAGTATTTGCGCTGCAGGTTTAACATCGTGAATGAGTCCGGAAATTTGACCTATTTCCAATTCCCCTTCTTCTAAGTCCCCTTCAAACATGCCGCGCTTAGCTCTTGCTCTTCCCAAAAGTTCTTTTAATTGCTCTAACGAAGGTTTTTTTGCGTAAAGCGATTGTACGTCCTCAAAGAATTTGTTTTTTATTAAACGAACAGGTGCGAGTTCTTTTAAAGTGAGTACCGTATCTCCTTCTTTAGCATTGACCACCATTTCTTTGAAAGCACGGTGTGCAGAGGATTCTTCACTGGCCACAAAACGGGTGCCTACTTGCACACCGTCAGCACCTAAAATCATGGCGGCTAGCATACCGCGACCAGTTGCTATACCCCCTGCAGCTATCAAAGGTATATTCAATTGTTCTTTCACCATAGGAATTAAAGTAAATGTGGTGGTTTCTTCCCTGCCATTGTGACCTCCTGCTTCAAAACCTTCAGCTACAACAGCATCTACTCCTGCCTCCTGTGATTTTAGTGCAAATTTTACACTGCTCACCACATGCACAACAATAATACCTTTTTCCTTTAAAAAAGAAGTATAGGTCTTGGGGTTTCCTGCGGAAGTAAAAACAATTTTGACATCTTCTTCCACTATGATTGCCATGATTTTATCAATATCAGGGTATAACATGGGAACATTGACACCAAAAGGTCTCTCAGTTGCTTTTTTACATTTCTGGATGTGTTCCCTAAGAATTTCAGGGTACATGGAACCAGCTCCTATAATTCCCAAGCCGCCCGCATTACTAACTGCGCTTGCGAGTTTCCAGCCACTGTTCCATATCATTCCTGCTTGAATGATTGGGTATTGAATTTTAAAAAGTTGTGTTATTCGGTTTGGAGCCATTTATTTTTTGATGATTTTAAGGGCTTGTGTTTTATTATCAAAACGCAAAGTTGCTATATAAATACCCCTTCTTAAGGTGGAGATATCCATAAAATTTTTAGAGGAAAGTAGTGTTTCTTCTTTTACCAAATTTCCTAAAACATTGTATAAAGAAACTTCTACAGAAGAAATACTATTTGGAAAAGAAAAATATACATAATCGGCAACCGGATTTGGATACACGGTTACTATTTCTTGTGTTTGATCTTCCACTGCTAATACTAATGCTTCTAATGCTGTTTGAAAATTAGGAATGCCATACCCCATTTGTGCTGTAGGATTGTTATATAAATGGGCCGATTCTTTTACAAGTTGCATAATTTGAGCATTGGATAATTGAAGTCCAGCTTGCCATAAGCAAGCAACGACACCTGCAGTAATAGGCGAACTAAAAGAAGTGCCGCTATTGGTTACGATTTGGTTATTTTCACTAATAACATAAGAAGAAGCGCCTTGCGCCATTACGTCTGGTTTTACCCTGCCATCTACTGTGGGTCCTATAGAGCTAAAACCGGCATAATTACCATCGGCATCTACAGCGCCAATGGTTAACATTCCGGGAGAATCCCCTGGAGTTCCTACCCATGGAAAACCGCTATTTCCGCTATTACCTGCTGAGGTTACTAAAAGCAGTCCTTTTTCAAAACCAATATTTGCGCCACGGGCACTAAAAGTAGTTTGCCCATCTAAATCTTCATAGGTATGAGAATATGCCGGATTATCGTACTCACGATAACCAAGAGAAGTATTTATCACATGAACGCCTAAGCTATCTGCGCGTTCTAGGGCTTCTACCCAATAGGCCTCTTCAACGGGATTTTCACTTGTAACATCTTCCGTTTTAAACAGATAAAAAGACGCGTCTGGAGCGGTGCCCACAAATTGATTTTCAATATAGCCTCCTACATCGCTAAAAGTTTTAGTGCCATGAGTACTATTGTTATTAATGGTTTCGCTTCTATCCACAAAATCGTAGGTGCCTAAAATTCTTCCATCCTCTCTAACGTAAGCAAAACCTTGTTGAGTGTCCACTCCAGGATAACCAGCGTCAAGAAAAGCAATGCGCATTCCTGTGCCTGTATAACCTTGTTGGTGTAGGTAATCGCCGGCAAGCATTTCAATTTGGTTTGCAGCAAAGCCATAATTAAATATGGTTTTAGAAGTAGTTGGTTCTGCAAATTTATCGTCTATTGGAGTATTTATTCCGGAAAAATTCATGCTTTTATCTGCAAATTCTAAAACCGTTACAAAAGGTAGATTTAAAAGGTTTTCAACATTGGCAACCGTTCCGCGAACATAAACGCAATTCATCCATTTAGATTTTGCGAATACGGTAATTCCTGTTTGGTTTTTAATTTGAGTGATGTAGTTTTCATTCACAGGTACATCACGAGCATCAATAGGCACATTATTCATTGCTTTTCTATCTAATGCCTCTTGTGAAAGGATAGTAATAGGATTATTAATAGACTGTTGTACATTTTCTTTGTCTGCAAAAAACACCCAAGCATCTTCTATTTGTGCGGAAATTATTTGGGTAAGTAATAAGGCGAAAAGGAGCGAAATTTTTTTCATTTTTTCTGTTTATTTAGATTATGCTTTTTAAAACCTTGAAGGGTTCTAAACCCTTCAAGGGTTAATACCAGTTTGATTAGGTGGATATTTATGACAATATTTAAAACTCTCCATATCTCCAAAATAACCAATCACTTCATCCCTAAGTAACTTAGTTTGAGTTAAAGATATAATAGAATTATAGGAAGCATATTTCCATTCTTCTGGCAATTGGGTTAAACCTGCTTCTATTGGATTATAATGGATGTAGTGTATTAATTTTCTCATGTAAGTTTCGTCTGTTATAAGTTTTCTTTTGAAAGTGTGCATAAATAATTTGCCTTTTCTATTCTGTTGCTTATTAAAGGCTTGGGAATATCCATTAAATAAATGTGAAAATTGCTGAGAAAGAAAATTTGAAATAGCTTGTTGTCTTGGCAACCCTTCAAGGGTTTGAAACCCTTGAAGGGTTTTTGTTATAGCTCCAGACTTGCTAAATCTATTTAAAATTTGATCCACCACTTTACGCTCCTCTCTCACCCTCACCAGAAAATGAAAATGATTAGGCATTAAGCAATAACAAAGTGTATGGGCTATAGGAAAAACGTATTCTTCATATTTCTTAAAAAAATATTGGTAATTATTGTCAGATAAAAACAAGATTTCATTTCCATTAGCCCTATTGTAGATGTGATAGGTGTTATCCGTTTCTAATATGGCTTTGTTATCTTGCATATTTTTTGATTTATCAATACTTTATCTTATTCAACCCTTCAAGGGTTTAGAACCCTTGAAGGGTTAATGCAACTTTATAATTTGCGCCCTAAATATAGTTGTAAAAACTATTCAAAATAGGATAGACCAAAACAAGGAATTACAAAGATAAGGAATATTTTAGTTGAAATAAAGCTCTAATTATTGAACAAATAGGTTTGAAGTCATACTATCCCTCAATAATTTTCATGGTGGATTAAATCGTGAATTGCTTTCAAAGTTCTATTTTTATGGAGGATTAACAACTTGAAAAAAACAACAATCAAAAAATTGAAGGTTGTGAATTGCTTTCAAAGTTCTATTTTTATGGAGGATTAACAACCAGGAGACGAAAAGGTGAGAAGTTCACACGGTTGTGAATTGCTTTCAAAGTTCTATTTTTATGGAGGATTAACAACTCAAGCGTAATCCGATATGATGGGATTGACGTTGTGAATTGCTTTCAAAGTTCTATTTTTATGGAGGATTAACAACGAAAATGTGGAATGGGATCGGGAGTTTGTAGTTGTGAATTGCTTTCAAAGTTCTATTTTTATGGAGGATTAACAACAAAATACAATAACTATACTATATATTGCAGTTGTGAATTGCTTTCAAAGTTCTATTTTTATGGAGGATTAACAACTTTTTTATTTCTTATATATTCATGTTAGGGTTGTGAATTGCTTTCAAAGTTCTATTTTTATGGAGGATTAACAACATCTTGTCTTGTTTCTTCTTGACCCCATTTGTTGTGAATTGCTTTCAAAGTTCTATTTTTATGGAGGATTAACAACTGACAAAAAACACAGAAGTAAAACTTTCCCGTTGTGAATTGCTTTCAAAGTTC
>PHDJ01000070.1 GCA_002842575.1 Bacteroidetes bacterium HGW-Bacteroidetes-2 | reverse complement strand
ATTTGTTTAAAATTAATGAACAGCAAAATCAACAGATCTCACCAACTATTCCTATTTTTAGGTGAAAATAAGCTCCCGCATAGCGGGTTTAGTTCAACAATGGCTATAAGTAATTGCTTGTTCTCACCTGCTTCTGAAAATCCTCGCGGTTTTCAGTTTGGTGTGTACTTGCAAAGTTAAGTGCTAACCCACGCAACTACTCATAGCCTAAACGTTGGTTGGCATAGGTGACTGCGGTTCATTTAACCTTTGTGGGTAATAATTATTTCAATAAAATTCTTTTCTTTATCTTTGTAAAAAGCGAAATAAAATGAATATACAGGCTGAAAAACTCGGATTGATAGAATGGATTGCCAGACTGAATGATTCTTCAGTCATCGAAAAAATAAAACGTATTCATGATGACTACTCAAAAACAGTTGACTGGTGGGATGAAATCTCAACTGGTGAAAAGGAATCAATTGAAAAGGGATTAAAGGATATTTCCGAAGGCAAAGTTCATTCTCACGAAACTGCGAAAAAAACTTATGAGAAGTACCTATAAATTAGTTTGGTCTGACGAAGCTTTAAAAGGACTAAATGAAATAATCGAGTACTTAGAAAGAAAATTCTCAGAAAAAGACATTCGTAAATTTGCAAAAAAGTTTGACAGACAGATTGAGATTATTAAAAAAAATCCTGAAACATATTCCTTTACACCAAAATCAAAAACAATTAGGCGAACTATTGTTGCAAAGTTGACATCGATTTATTATCGAATTGACGGAGATATAATAACCTTGGTGACTGTTTATGATAATAGAAAAAATCCTGACAATTTAAAAATCTAAACTACACCGCCCAACACACGTTCAAACGCCATTGCCTTCGAGGTTTGTAAAAGCCGGAATTTCAAACTAAATTTAGCTGAAAATTAAACCAACAAAAAGAAATAGAAAAGGCAACGTCGTTTAATGCGAAACGTTGTAAAACATTTTTGGCAACTTTTCGCAATTGAAATAATTATAATGAATATTTTACACAAAGGATGCTTTTTTCTTCTATGTCTGATTTATACAATTAAGATATCAGGACAGGATAATTTGCTTCAAAATGGCTACGATTCTATTAGATATGATTCCTTGAGGATTATCTTAGAGGTCATGTATGACAAGGATCAAAACATTAGGAAATTAATTTATGATTCAATGGAGACTAATCCTAATGAGAATTCAAAGTACGTCACTCAAATGATCTCGATTGACAGGGATAACTTGAGCGTATTGATACCAATACTTGATACGTATGGTTGGATTCCACAGAGTGAAATCGGAGTAAAAGCGGGTAGTGCCCTATTTTATGTGATTCAACACTCGAATATCGAATTAATGAATAAATACTTCCCTCAATTAGATAGCTTATCAAAGATTGGCGAAGCAGATAGAGGACAAGCTGCTTTTATGCAAGATCGGTTACTAATGTGGAAAGGATTCAAACAGATATATGGTACACAGGCAACGACAAGTTTGCGGACTGATAAGTCATTAGTAATTTGGCCAATAATGGAACCTGACAAAGTGGATAGTTTGAGGAGATCAATTGGGTTTGAATTGTCAGTATCTGAAAATGCCAAGAGACTTGGAGCAATTTATAATCCGGCCGAAGAATTACCTAAAAAATAACATAGTAAATAAAACGTTTTACAATAAATGGTAGAGTGCATAAGGGTCTCGGCGATTTTCGAAGGTTCGTAACTCGATAATAAAGTTGGTGTAACCTGATAAGAAAGTATCTTCGCAATCCCGCACGACACCATACGTGTGCCAAGAAGCAGTATTTCGGCAATAAATAGTATTGCATGCTTTAATTGAGATGGTGGAACCGACCCACCGAAGTCGTTTTGCAGGAGG